>NZ_DASRGV010000053.1:0-42633 GCF_035650855.1 Actinocrinis sp.
GCGATCCAGTACTACGACGCGCAGGTCGATGACGCCCGGTACGTCATGATGCTCGCGCGCACCGCCGCACAGTACGGCGCCACCGTTGCCACCCGCACTCGCGTGACCGGCTTCGTGAAGCAGGGCGAGCGGATCACCGGCGCCGTCGTGCGCGATCTGGAGAGCGGCCGGGAATTCAACGTCCGCGCGAAGCGGGTCATCAGCGCCACCGGCGTCTGGACCGATGACGTACACGAACTCGCCCACGCACGCGGCAACGTGTCCGTGCGCGCGGCCAAGGGCGTGCACCTGGTCGTGCCTCGCGACCGGATCAACCTCGACACCGGCCTGATCGCCCGCACCGAGAAGAGCGTGCTGTTCGTCATTCCGTGGGGCCGGCATTGGCTGATCGGCACCACCGACACCGACTGGAACCTCGACCGCAATCACCCGGCGGCCAGCAAGGCCGATATCGACTATCTGCTCGACCACGTGAACGCCGTGCTCGCCACGCCGATCGGCCGTGACGATATCGAGGGCGTATACGTCGGTCTGCGGCCCCTGCTTTCCGCCGGCGAAGGCCAGGAAACCGCGCAGCTCTCCCGAGAGCATGTGGTCGATTCACCGACGCCCGGTCTGGTCATCGTGACCGGCGGCAAATACACCACGTACCGGGTCATGGCCAAGGACGCGGTCGACGCCGCCGTCGCAGACTTCGAGCAATCAGTGCCCGCATCGGTGACGGACAAGGTTCAGATCCTCGGTGCCGAAGGATTCGCGGCCCTGTGGAACGAACGCCGCCGTATCGCACAACGCGCCGGATTGCACCCGTCGCGAGTTGAACACTTGCTGAACCGGTATGGATCGTGCGTGTACGAACTGCTCGAACTCATTTCGGCGGACGCGAGCCTGGCAAAGCCGATCGAGGGCGCCGACGACTATCTGCGGGTGGAGGCGGTGTACGCCGCTTCACACGAGGGCGCGCTGCATCTGGATGACGTGCTCACTCGCAGAACCCGGATTTCCATCGAGGAGCGGGACCGGGGCGTGGCGGCCGCACCGGAGGCGGCCGCTCTCATCGCGCCGATTCTCGGCTGGGACGCGGAAACCGAGCGCGCGGAGGTGGAGCGGTACCTCGGCCGGGTGAGCGCGGAACGCGCCTCTCAGGAACGCGCCGACGACTCCGCCGCCGACGAAGCGCGCCGCGCTGCGCCTGACTTGGATACCTCTGGTGTGACCGGGGCTTAAGGCGGCTGTAGGCTTCCCGCCGTTCGGCGTGGGGCGCCTCTCGTCGTGAACCCTGCGCCGCCGCCCCGTTCCCACCAGAAGGCGCCCGACTTGGAGGACGCTGGTACTCCCAAGTTGGCATGATCTGTCGGATTCGAGTATCTCGAATCCACCAGTTTTTGTGAGAACTTGGCTACAGCTCTTCCCGAGCGTGCCTCACGTTTCCATAGAATGCACGAATTCACCGCTCCGGCGTCGCGGTGGCCCTGCCGATTTCGCCCACTCGGCCGCGCAGCGCTGACCGGTGGAGCGATCGTGCCACGTTCGGAGACGTGGTGAGCACAGGGTGGGAGCGGCGCGTTGTCGGAAACTGATGCACAATGGCGGTTCCTCGCGGAACGCTACGAATTGCTTGGGCAGTTGGGCGCCGGTGCGGTCGGCGCGGTGTGGCTGGTACGCGACCGGGAAGGCGGCGCCGAATACGCGATCAAGATCCTGAAGCCTGAGCTGACGGCTTTCGCGGACGGGATCACCGCGCTGCGCTCGGTGCTGGACTCGGTGCGCGGCCTCGGCCATCCGAACATCGTGGCCGTGGACGACGTGTTCGCGCACGAGAACCGGGTGGCGCTGGTGATGCGGCCGGTGCCCGGCGAGGACCTGCGGGTCCTGCTGGCCCGGCTCGGCACGCTGGCGCCCGCGCACGCGGCGCTGCTGGTGGCGCAGCTGTGCGACGCGCTGGCCGCCGCGCACGCCGCCGAGGTCGCGCACGGCGGGATCAAGCCGGGCAACGTGCTGCTCGAACCGCTGCGCGACGCGGCGGGTTCGCTGCGGGTGGGCCTGACCGACTTCGGGGTGGCGCAGCTGGCCGCGTCCGCCGGGGTCACGGCGCTCGAGGACGCGATCGGCGAGTCGTTCTACGCGGCCATGCCGATCGAGTACCAGGCCCCTGAGATCGGCGTCGGCTGCATCAGCAGTCCCGCCGCGGACGTCTACGCGGTCGGCGTGCTGCTGTACGAGGCACTGACCGGCCGGCCGCCGTTCGCCGGCAGCCCCGAGGAAGTGCGGCGTTCGCACGCCGACGTACCGCCCCCGCGCATCCCCGGCCTGCTGGACGCGATGTGGCTGCTGATCGCTGCCTGCCTGGACAAGCACCCGCAGCACCGGCCGACCGCGGACAATCTGGCCAGCCTGCTGCGGGAGATCGCGCCCGCGATAGAGGCCACGCCGCAGTGGGTGGTGCGGGACGAGGCCGGGGCTCCGCCGCTGCTGACTCCACCCTCTGAGCGCACGCAGGCGTTCGGGCCGGGTCCGTCCACGGAGCTGGTCCTCGCGTCGCAGTCCGCGCTCCCGCCGAGCACCACGCTCGTCGCGGTCCCCGGAGCGAACGGCGCGGACCCGTTTCCCGACGCGGCCGGCTCGCCCCGGGTGTTCACTACGCCGCGGCGCGCGGAACTGGCCGCCGTCGTGGTCGTCATCGTGCTCGCCTTCGCGGCGACCTGGCTGTTCTCCTCGATCGGGTCTGCCCCGCCGGTGAAGGGGACCTTCGTCGCGGTGCCCACCCAACAGCCGTCGAGCACCCTCGCCGCCCTCGCCGACGGCGGCCCGTTCGGCACGGGTTCGCCCTCCGGCACCGCCTCCGCGACGGCTTCCGTCTCGGCGAGCGCGACCACCTCGGCGGGCGCCGGTGCGTCACCGTCGGGTGCGGCGGCTTCGCCCACGTCTGGCTCGCAGCCGGGCCCGTCCCACAGCGCCGGT
This sequence comes from Actinocrinis sp., assembly GCF_035650855.1. Lineage (GTDB taxonomy): Bacteria > Actinomycetota > Actinomycetes > Streptomycetales > Catenulisporaceae > Actinocrinis. The sequence goes on from NZ_DASRGV010000053.1 coordinate 2,962, forward strand.
CCGCCGCTGCCGAGCCCCTCGCCGAGCCAGGCCGGCGGCGGCGGGGGAGGAGGCGGTGGTGGCGGTGGCATCACGAACGGCTGGGTCGACGTCGTCAACGTCACCAGCGGGCTGCTGCTCGACAGCGGCGGCAACGTTCCGGCCTGGTCGCGCCTGAAGCAGTGGGATTTCAGCCCGAGCGGCAACGTGCAGTGGGAGTTCGTCGCCGTCCGCGGCGGCTACTACCGGATCGTCAACCGGACCAACGGCATGGTGGTCGACAGCGGAGGAAACAGCAACGACGGCGCCACCGCGACGCAGTCGCCGTGGAGCGGCAGCGACGACCAGCTGTGGTATCTCAACAGCGTCGGCAACGGCCGCTACCAGATCATCAACCGCGCCACCCGCACCGCGCTCGACGGCGGCGGCAGCACGCAGGCCGGTTCGAGCACCATTCTGTGGCACCCGAACGGCAGCACGAACAACGAGTGGACGATCAACGGAGCCTGATCCGCGACGCCGCGCGGGCCGCACCGGCCCGCGCGGGCCGCACCGGCCCGCGCGGCCGGTGCGGCCCGCGCGGGAAAATCCGGAACGAGGCACGAAAAGGCAGCAAGGCAAGAAAGCAGCAAGGCAAGAAAAAGGCCGATCCGGCGGGGTCGGAGCCGGATCGGCCGCTTGCACGCCTCCCGAAGCATCACCTCTTCGGGAGGCCGTAAGCCGTAGGGCTCAGCCCTCGGCCTTGTCCAGGATCGCCTCGATCTCCAGCGCGATGGTGACCTTGTCGCTGACCACAAGGCCGCCGGTCTCCAGGGTCGCGTGGAAGTTGACGTTGAAGTCCTTGCGGTCGATCTCGGCCTTCGCGGAGAAGCCGGCGCGGTAGCCGCCGTAGGCGTCCGGGCCGAAGCCGTTGAGCTCGAGCTTGAGCGGGACCTGCCTGGTCACGCCCTTGAGGGTCAGCTCGCCGTCGACGATCCAGTCGCTGCCGTCGGCGCGCACGGCGGTGGACTGGTAGGTCATCGTCGGGTAGGTGTCGACCTCGAAGAAGTCGGCGGAGCGGATGTGCGCGTCGCGCTGCTCCTGGTTGGTGTCGATCGAGTCGAGGTAGACGGTGGCGGTCACCGAGCTCTGCTCGGGGCTCTCGCCGGTCACGAGGGTGCCCTCGAACTTGCGGAAGAAGCCGCGTACCTTGCTGACCACCATGTGCCGCACCGTGAAGGACACGTCCGAGTGAGTCGGGTCGATGGTCCAGGTGCCCGCCTTGTAGCCGGGGATCTGTGTGGTCATAGCTGCTCGCCTCCGAGTAAGTTCAACTTTCAACTTTCTGTGTCTGAGGCGACCCTACGCCAAACTTATCAAAGTTTCAACCATCTGGTGGCAAGATGACCCAGACGAGCTAGTAACCAGCGAGAACAGGTCGGTCAGCCGGCCGGGAACAGCGCGTCGATGTACGCGTTGCGGAACTTGCCGCCCGGATCGTACTCGTCCATCAAGCGCCGGAAGTCCTGCGCGCGCTCGTACCCGTCCGCGATCTTCGCCGGCTCCACGGTGAAGACCTTCCCCCAGTGCGGCCGCGCGCCGAGCGGGAGCAGCACATCCTCGATGGCGCCGACCACCGGGGTGACCGCCGCCGCGTCCTTGACCCAGGTGAAGTGGAACGCGACGCTGTCACGGCCGTACGAGGGGCTCAGCCACAGGTCGTCGCCGGCCACCGTGCGGATCTCGGAGATCTGGAGCACCGGGGCGATCCGCTCGCCGAGCGTGAGCAGCGCGCCGATCGCCTGCGGGGCGTGCTCGCGCGGCAGCAGGAACTCGGACTGCAACTCCTCGCCCGCGCTCGGGGTGAACTCGGACCGGAAGTGCGGCAGCCGCTCCTGCCACGGTCCGGGAACGCCGCCCTGCTGCGTGCAGAACCCGGCCGGCATCTGCGGGATCGGGTGCTGCTGCGACGTGGCCAGGCGCGCGCCGAGCCATTCCGGCGCGGCGGCCCAGCTGTCGTCGTCACCGTCCGTACCGTCGACGGCGGCCGCCCCGGCCCGCAACCGCCGCTTCAGCCAGACCGCGCCCTCAGCCGCGCCCTCGCCCCCGGCCCACTTCGTGAACACGCTGACGCTGTATGCGGCCCCGGACACGGTCGCGAAGTTCGCGGCGAGCCGGTCGAGCCCAAGGCCGAGGTAGACGTACTGCGCCACGTCGAACGCGGGCACCAGGTCCAGGGTCATCCTGGTCACGACGCCGAGCGCGCCGAGGCTGACGACCGCGCCGGGGAAGCGCTCCGGATCGTCCCTGCGGCTCAGCTCCGCGAGATCGCCGTCCGCCGTGACGAACCGCAGCGCGCTGACCGCTGTCGCCAGCCCGCCGTTGCGGTCGCCGGAGCCGTGGGTACCGGTCGCACAGGCCCCGGCGATCGAGATGTGCGGAAGCGAGGCCAGGTTCGGCAACGCGAAACCGGCACGGTGCAGGTGCTCGGCCACCTCGGCGTACCGCAGCCCCGCCGAGACCGAGGCGGTCCCGGCGGCCGTGTCGATCTCGACGACGTTCGGCAGGCCGCCGACCGCGATCAGGTCCTCCGGCGTGTCCGCGATGTGGTTGAAGCAGTGGCCTGTCCCGAGCGCGCGCACCTTCCGGCTCGCCGAGACGATCTTGCGCAGCTCGGCGACCGAGTCCGGGCGGTGCACCCGGGCCGCGGCGAAGGCGATGTTCCCGGCCCAGTTCGTCAGGCTGCTGTCACCCGGCATTGCGTGTCCGGCTCCTGTTCCGCGCGGCTGTCGAGGTCCGATCGCCCGAAGCCGATCGTCAGCTCAGCGTACCGGTGTAAGGGTCCCAGCCCTCCGGCAGCTCCTGCGGGATCGGCGCGCTGCTCTCCACGTCGCGGAACTCTCCGCTCTCGGCCGAGTCGGCGATCGCGGCCATCGTCTCGAGCACGTGCTGCGCCAGCTGGCCGGAGGCGCGGTGCGGCTCGCCGGAGCGCAGCGCCCTGGCCATGTCCAGCACGCCGAGGCCGCGCCCCGCGACCGGACCGGAGACCGGCAGCTCGCGCCAGTCCTCGTCCTTCGGGCCGCGCACCAGCAGCGGGCCCTCGAAGGTGTTCGGATCCGGCACGCAGAGCGTGCCCTCGGTGCCGGTGATCTCGATCATCCGGCGGCGCAGCGGCGAGTCGAAGCTGAAGGTCGAAGCGGCGGCGGCGCCACCGGCCAGGTCGATCAGCGCCGTGACGTAGGTCGGGACCTCCACCTGGAACACCGTGCCGGCCCGAGGGCCGGAGCCGATCACCCGCTGCGCCCGCGCCTGCCGAGCCGTCGCCGCGACGCGCGTGGCCGGGCCGAGCAGCGCGGTGAGGGCGGTCAGATAGTAGGGGCCGATGTCGTACAGCGGGCCGGCGCCGACCTGGAACAGGAACTCGGGGTTCGGATGCCAGGACTCCGGACCCGGGTTCTGGATCACGGTGGTCACCGCGACCGGCTGCCCGATGGCTCCGGAGTGCAGCGCGCGCAGCGAGGACTGAAGCCCGGCGCCGAGGAACGTGTCCGGGGCATTGCCGACCCGCAGCCCGGCCGCCTCCGCCTCGGCCAGCAGCTTCTCGCCGCTGGCCGGGTCGAGCGTGAGCGGCTTCTCGCCGTACACGTGCTTCCCGGCCCGCAGCGCGGCGCGCGCGACCGGCAGGTGCGCGGCCGGGGTGGTCAGGTTGACCACGAGCTCGACCTCGGGGATGGCCAGCACGGCGTCCAGATCCCCCGAGGCCGGCACGCCGTATTGCGCGGCGACCGCGGCCGCCCGCTCTACGTCGAGGTCCCCGATGGCCAGGACCCGCACATCCGGGAAGGAAGTCAGGTTCTTGAGATACTCGCCGCTGATCACTCCGGCGCCGACGATGGCGACGCCGACGGGTCCGCCGGTCATGCCGCCCCGCCTTCCGCGCCGCGGCCCGCCAGCTCGGTGAGGTACGCGTGGCTCGCGGCCAGCGCCTCGAAGACGTCGCCCGCGCAGCTGTCCAGCTCCACCACCCGCCAGGCTTCCGGCCGCGCGGCCAGGATCTGCGGAACCGGCATCACGCCGGCGCCGACCGCGGTGTGCGGCTCGCCCTTGACCAACGGGCCGTCCTTCACGTGCAGCGCGACGACCCGGTCGCCGAGCCGGCCGAGCAGTTCGGGGACCTGGGCGCCGGCGATCGCCGCCCAATAGGTGTCGATTTCGAGGACGACCTGCGGGCTTAGCCGCTCGGCGAGCACCTCGAGGGCGTGCACGCCGTCGATCTTCGGCTCGAACTCCCACCAGTGGTTGTGGTAGCCGAGGGTCAGGCCGTAGCCCTCCGCCTGCTGCGCGAGCCCGTTGAGCACGTCGGCCGCGCGGGCGATCCCGTCGCGGGTGGTGAACTCGGCCTCCGGGATGCCGGCGGGCACGATCGCCAGCTGCGTGCCCAGCGTCGCCACCGCCTCGAAGGTCGGGCCCGGCTCGGGATCGCGGACGAGTCCGCCTGCGTGGGCGCCGGAGACGGTCAGGCCCAGCTCGTCGGCCAAGGCCTTGAACCCCTTCGGGTCGTCGGCCGGGCTGTACGGCTCGACCGCCTCGTATCCGAGGCCTGCGATGCGGCGCAGCGTGGCCTCGCGGTCCTCGGCCATGTGCTCGCGCACGCTGTAGAGCTGCACGCTGATGGGTTTCGGCATGTTCCCTCCCGTACTCCTGTCTCCGTACTCGTCGTCTGCTTTCGTCAGCCGGCCTACAGCGGTCAGCCGACGATCAGCGGCCGCAGTGTGCGATGCGCGATCTCAAGCCCCTGCTTCACTCGGGTCTCGTCGCCGCCCCAGACCGGGTCCTCGTGCTCGACCGAGAGCGTCCCGGTGAATCCGCCCTCGTACAGCGTGTCCACCACGGCCCGCCAGTCCACGTCGCCGAGGCCGGGCACCCGGTAGCGCCACCAGCCGACGTCCCACGGGTTCTCCCGGCTCAGGCTCTTGCCGAAGAAGCCGTAGCGCACCCGCGCGCGCTGGTTGATCTGCGCGTCCTTGGCCTGCGCGTGCGGAATGCGATCGACGTAGGGGCGCAGCGCCTCGATCGGGTCGATGCCGAGCCACAGCAGATGTGAGGGGTCGTAGTTGAGGTAGAGGCCCAGGGAGAACATCCACTCCCACAGCTCCGGCGCGTAGGCGAGGTTCCCGGGGTAGCCGTCCGGGTGCCAGCCCTCCATGACGCAGTTCTCGATGATGATCTTGACTCCGCGCTCGCCGGCGTATTCGACCAGCGGCGGCAGCACCCGCTCGGCCAGCGCGATGTTGTCCTTCACCGACAGGCCCGGGTCGCGGCCGATGAACGTGCCCACGTACGGCACCCCGAGCAGCTGCGCGGCGTCCACATTGCGGCGCACGTGATCGGCGATCTGCAGGCGGCGGCGCTCGTGCGGGTGCAGGTTGTTCTCGTAGTAGGCGAGGGCGGAGATCTCCAGGCCGTGCTGATCGAACAGGGCCTTGACCCGCTCGGCGTCGCCCTTGTCGAAGGAGGCGACGTCGATATGGCTCGCCTCGAAGTCCCGCGACCCGGTGGACGGCCAGGTGGCGACCTCGAGCGCCTCGTAGCCGTGCTCGGCGGCCCAGGCGGCGATCTGCGCGAGCGGCAGCTGCGGCAGGCAGGCGGTGAGAAAACCCAGCTTCATCGGGGCACCTCGATCCAGGAGCGGGACCGGGCGGAGCGCAGCACCGCCTCGGTCAGACGGACGGTTCGGGCGGCGTCGCCGAAGGTCGGGAACAAGGACCCGGAACCCCGGCCGGCGGCCGCGTCGGCGCGGATCGCGGCGTACACGTCGGCCACGAAGCCCGCGAAGCAGTCGGCGTAACCCATCGGATGGCCCGGAGGCAGAACGCTGAGACGAGCCGCCTCGGGGGAGAGCAGAGCGGGATCGCGCAGCAGCCGCGCGTTGCCCGCGCGCGAGCCGGCGAACAGCGACTCAGGGTTCTCCTGATCGAAGGCGAGGCTGGCCCCGGCCCCGTCGATCTCGAACCACAGCCGGTTCTTGCGCCCGGGGGAGACCTGGGAGACGGTCAGCGTGCCCGAGGCACCGCGATCGGTGCGGAAGAGCACCTGGACCGCGTCCTCGGTGGTCACCTGCGTGCCGCCGCCCGCTTCGCCGTGGCCCGCCCCTGCATCGGACCCGGTGAAGGTCTCCCGGGCGGAGCCGTAGCGCACCGGAAGCACGGTCTGCTTCTCGGCGATCAGCTCGCTGATCCGGTGCCCGCTGACCCACTCGACCAGGTCGCACCAGTGCGAGCCGATGTCGGCGAACGCCCGCGACGTGCCGCCCTGCTGCGGATCGACCCGCCAGTTGTTGTCGCCGGGCTCGGACAGCCAGTCCTGTAGGTAGTGGCCGTGGATCAGTCGCACGTCGCCGACGAATCCACCGTGCACCCGCGCCCGCGCTTCAGCCGCCATCGGGTGGTAGCGGTAGACGAACGGCACCGCCGCGATCAGGCCACTGTCACGGGCCAGGGCGACCAGTGCGTCCGCGTCCTCGCTCGCCGTCGCGAGCGGCTTCTCGCAGACCACGTGCTTGCCCGCGCGCAGCGCCAGCTCGGCGAGCCGGAAGTGCGAGGCGTTCGGTGTGCAGATGTGCACTACGTCCGCCGCGTCCGTCTCCGCCAGCTCCTCGGCGGAGTCGAAGGAGCGCTCGAGGCCGAATCGCTCGGCCGCCGCCTTCCCGCGCTCGGGCGTCGAGGCGCACACGCCGGCCACGTACGCACCGGCGCGGCGGGCGGCGTCCAGGTGTAGCCGGGCGACCATACCGGCGCCCGCGATCGCCACACGCAGCGGCGCCTCGGTCATCGCGACCTCCATTCGGTTCACCGGTACGTTAAACCCGGCTCTTTAGGTTGACAATGGCGCGCTTTCCGCTAAGTTCTGTCATAAATCAGCGAGGGGACGGCGCCCGGTGTAAGGAGCCTCATGAGCAGTCTCGGCGGCCGCCATCTCGCCGCGCTCAGCGAACTGGCCTGCCTGGTGGCCGACGGGACCGCGACGCGGCGCAGCCAGCTGGCGCAGGCCACGGGCCTTTCCAGGGCGGCGGTGGCGCAGCGCGTCGACCTGCTGGTAGCGCGCGGCCTGCTGGTCGAGACCGAGCCGGTCGCCACCGAACGCGGCCGCCCGCCGCTCGCCCTCCAGCTCGCTCCCGACGCGCTGATCTGCGCCGTCGACCTCGGCGCCACGCACTGCCGGCTCGCCCTCACCACGCTCGGCGGCCTGCCGCTGGTGGAGAGCGTGCGCGAGATCGACATCAACGAGGGCCCGCAGCGCATCCTCGCCGGCGTCCGCGAGCTGACCACCGAGCTGCTGGCGCGCATCGACCGGCCGCAGGCGCACCTGCGCGCGTTCTGCATCGGCGTGCCTGGACCGGTCGAGCATGAGACCGGCACGGTCATCCGGCCGCCGATCATGCAGGGCTGGGACGGCTACCGGATCCCTGAGTTCTTCGGCGCGCGGAGTCTCTCCGGCGAGCACTACGACCCGGGCGTCACAGTGCTCGTCGACAACGACGTGAACATGATGGCCTTCGGCGAGTACAGCCGGCGCCGCGATACCAAGCACCTGCTGTACATCAAGGTGGGCACCGGGATCGGCTGCGGCATCATCTCCAACGGCACGCTGCATCGCGGCGCCGCCGGCGCGGCCGGGGACATAGGACACATCCCGTTGCCAGGGCACGAAGACGTGCTGTGCCACTGCGGCAACACCGGCTGCGTCGAGGCGGTGGCGTCCGGCGCCGCGATCGCGCGAGCGCTGCGTGAGGCCGGGCTGCCGGCGACCGGCGGACGCGACGTGGTCCGGCTGGTGTCGGAAGGCAACCCGGTCGCGCGTCGTCGGGTCCGGCTGGCCGGGCAGCAGATCGGCGAGGTGCTTGCCTCCCTGGTCAGCTTCCACAACCCGGACGCGATCGTGATCGGCGGCAGCATCGCGCAGCTGCACGAGGATCTGCTCGCCGACATCCGCGGCGTCGTCTATCGCAGGGCGCTGCCGCTCGCCACGCGCACCCTGGCCATCGAGACCTCGGCGCTCGGCGAGCGCGCGGGGGTGGAGGGCGCGGCGCGCATGGCCGCGAGGCACCTGCTCTCGCCCGACGGCATCGAGAAGCTGCTGGTGCAGCCGGTTCGCTGAGTGCTGATTCGGGACGTGACCGGCAGGTCGGCGGCGGTCAGTACGTGCGGTAGTAGATCAGTTGCCCGCCCTCGCCTTTCGCCGCGCCCTCACCGGGAAGGAACAGGCTCACCGCCAGCGCACGTCGGCCGTCCGGCGCGGTAAGAGCCGTGACATGAGGATTGGCGAACGCGGTGCTGCCGCCGTCCGTGCGGATGCTCGTCGGATGCGCTTCACGGGATTCGTAGTCGTAGACGTAGGTTCGCCAGGACCCGAAGTCGCCCTTGACGTGCTGAGCCTCGATCACCGCGTATGAGTGCTCGAAGAAGGTCACCGGGTCGCGTCCGCCGATGTTGCCGCCGACCCGGAAACGCAGCAGCGCCTCGTCGAACCCGGGCTCTGGTGCGGCTTTCCAGCGCTTGAAACCGGTGAGCGTGGCGCTCAGCTGGCGGTCCACGTCGCACTTCCACCAGTAGTGGCCGCCGAGCGTGATGACGGAGTGGTCGATATCAGGGTTCAGCTGTACCGAGTAGATGTTGGGTGTGCCCTCGGCGCAGCGCGAGAGCGAGCGCTTGGCGTCGAACGCGCGCAGCGCTTTGCCGTCGAACAGCGCGTCCCGGTCGGTGAAGTAGCGCAGCGCGATGTGGTTCTTGGGTTCCTGTTCCCATGCCAGCAGATAGCCGCCGCCGGGCACGGCCGCGATCGTCGGCTGCGAGCCGCGCGGGCCGAGGTCGCGTACGTGGCGCCAGTCGATCAGGTCAGGCGAGGTCGCGAGGCCGACATGAAAGCAGCCGTCGGCCAGCGTGCTGTGATAGACCGCGAGATAGCCGCCGCCGTCCTCGATGACCTTCGCGCAGTGCATCTCGCGCCCCGCGTCGTCCGTAACCGCGTATCGGCGCGCGTCAGCTGACGTCACCTCTTCGATCAGCGAGCGCAGCAAGTCGAGCACGCATCCATCCTGCGGCATCGCCCGCCTTCGTGCCGCGCGGCTCCGGCGGGCCGGCGGCGCCGCGTCAGTGCGCGATGAGCACGGAGCAGAACGCGTGCCGCGCCACGTGCTCCGCGGTCGAGCCGAGGACGCGGTTGTGCAGCTCGGGGTGGCGGCTGTGCCCGATCACCAGCAGATCGGCGTGCGCGGCCCGGGCGGCGATGAGAATCTGGCCGGCCGGATGCCCGACGCGCAGATCGGACGCGATCTCCACGCCGTGCTGCCGTGCAAAGTTCGTGGCCGTGCGAATCCAGTCCTCGGCGTGCTGCACGGCGCGGGAACGGGTCGAGGCGGCGCCGGCGGCGCTGCCGTTCGCTTCCTCTTCGCCGGATTGGCCCGACAGGTCGATGCGCCGCGGCCCTCCCGACGCGGCCGGGGCGAACGCGGTCACGTGCTCCGGGAACTCGTCGATCGCGATGACGGTCAGCCGCGCCTTCGGCAGCACGCCGGCCAGGGCGACGGCGCGGGACAGCGCGGCCCGGGCGCCCGCCGAGTCGTCGTACGCCACCGCGATCCGGGCGAAGCGGCTCGCGCCCGCCGCCGCGCTCACGGCGCCGACCTCATGACGGCCGGGCTCACGGCGTCGGGGGCGGGTGCGGCTCGGCGTTCACGGCCCCGCCTCACAGCGTCGGGTGCGCCGGGACGTGCGTGGCCGACTCGATGTGCGCGCTCGCCCGGGCCAGCAGCTGCCGGGCCAGGTCGTTGAGCGCGCGGGCGGCCGCCAGCTCCTCGCCCACCTGCGTCTGGACCGGATCGTTCGGGTGCTTGCTGGCGTGACCGTGCGCGCGCAGCTCGGTGCCGTCCGGGAGCTTGAGCAGCGCGGTCGCCCGGGTCTTCGGCCCGGCCTCGCGGAAGGTCACCTCGCTATGCCAGCCGACGATAGTCTGCATCGTCGCCTCACCTGCCTTCTGCGGTTCCAGACCAGCGTGCACCCGTCCGCGCGGTAACACCAGGGTCCGGAGCACTGGTGCGTGTCTGATGGGAAGAGGATGCGCTCGGCGGCCAATGCGTCAGGGCCGTAGCGTCGGAGCATGAGACTCTCCGCCGAGCACGCGCGTGAACGGTTCGCAGGCAGCCCGGTCGCAGTGCTCGGAACGTCCGGCGCGAACGGCGTTTCGCACCTCGTCCCGGTCACCTACCTGGTCTCGGGCAACAAGGTGTTCATTGCTGTGGACGGCAAGCCGAAGCGTACGCAAAACCTCAAGAGGCTGCGGAACATCGCCGAGAATCCGCAGGTCTGCCTGCTGGCGCAACGCTACGACGACGACTGGACCCGGCTGTGGTGGGCCCGCGCCGACGGCACGGCGCGCATCATCGAACCCGACGACGTGCCGTTCGGCGTGCTCGGCGCACTGACTGAGCGCTATCCCTGGTACCGCACGAACCCGCCGGACGGTCCGGTCATCGAGGTCACGGTGCACACGTGGTCCGGCTGGGCGTTCGCCGAAGGACCGCCCGCGCTGATGTAGTCGCAGGGACCGTGTACCGCACGGACCGCTTGGCAGGTGCACAGCGCCCGGCGAGCGGCATCATGGTGCTGTGCCCGAAGGCGACACGATCTGGCTTGCCGCACACCGGCTGCGCGAGGCGCTGGCCGGCGAGGTGCTGGTGAAATCCGACCTGCGCGTGCCACGGCTCGCGACGACCGACCTGCGCGGCCACCGGATCGACGAGGTCGTCGCGCGCGGCAAGCATCTGCTGTTCCGCATCGACAACGGCCTCACCCTGCACTCCCACCTGCGGATGGACGGCGCGTGGCAGATCTACCGCACCGGCGAGCGCTGGCGCGGCGGCCCCACCCACCAGATCCGCGCCGTGCTGGCCGCGCCCGATCGGACCGCGGTCGGCTACCGGCTGCCGGTGCTCGACCTGCTGCCGACGGCGCGTGAGGACACCGTGGTCGGGCACCTCGGCCCCGACCTGCTCGGACCGGACTGGGACCGGGAGGAGGCCGTGCGCCGGCTGCTCGCGGCCCCGGATCGGCCGATCGGCGAGGCGCTGCTCGATCAGCGCAACCTCGCCGGGATCGGCAACGTGTACAAGTCCGAGCTGTGTTTCCTGCGCGGCGTGACGCCCTGGACGCCCACAGCCGACGTCGCGGACCTCGGACGCATGGTCGACCTGGCGCAGCGGCTGCTCGACGCGAACAAGGCGCGCCACGGGCACATCACCACCGGTGACACCAGACGCGGCCGCACACATTGGGTGTACGGCCGCGACCATCAGCCATGCCTGCGCTGCGGTACCGCCATCCGGTTCGCGGAGCAGGGACCGGCGGGCGAGGCGCGTGTCACGTACTGGTGCCCGACCTGCCAGAAGGGCCCGGGACCGGACGGCGGCTAGTGCGCGACGTCGCTGACGCCGAAGATCCGCTCGATCTTCAGCCGGCACAACATCTCGCCCGGAACGGCATTGCGCCGCCCGTATTCCTCGGCGCGCTCAGCCGGCACGTAACGCGCCGCCAGCCGCGTCGTCCAGGCCAGCAGCTCCTTCGAGCCCGCGTCCATCGAGACTGCGCCGCGCACGACCACGAAGTGATACGGGTACTCGTCGACGTCCACGGTCAGCGCGGCGCGCGGATTGGCCCTTAGATGGCGCCCCTTCACCGTTCCCTCGTGGGTTGTGAAGACCAGTTCGTCGCCGTCCAACACGAACCAGATCGGCGCGACGTGCGGCGCACCGACGGCCGAGGCGGTCGCGAGCTTGCCGGTGCGGGTGCCGGTGGTCAGAAAGTCGAGCGCCTGCTCTCTTGTCATCTTCGCCATGGCCCAAGCCTTGCCGATCCCCGCCGTTACCGCAGCTCGTCTTTCCCGCCGTGTCCGTCCCTGCCCTCCCCACCCGGGTCCGGCAGCACGTTGACCTCCGCGTCCGCGAGCCGGTCCATGATGCCGGCCGCGATCCGCAGCACCTGCCGCTCGGTCTCGCTCAGCCCGCCGAGCGCGGCGGCCAGCCAGGCGTCCCGCTCGGCCATGTCGTCGGCCAGCGCGCGCAGTCCGGTCGCGGTCAGTTCGAGCACTGACTGGCGGCGGTCCCGCGGGCTGCTCGTGCGCGCGATCAGACCGGCCCGCTCCAGCTCCGCGAACACGCGGGTGAGCGACTGCGGGCGCTGATGCTCGACCGCGGCGATCCGGCCGGCCGTGGTGGGGCCGTTGCGGTACAGGTGGCTGAGCACGGCCAGTTTGTTGGTGCTCAGCGCGTCCGCGGAACGCTCGGTGCGCAGCCGCCGGGTCAGCCGGTTCGCCGCACGCCGGACCTCCGAGGCGGTTCCAAGCAGGGAGTCCGCATTAGCGCTGGCCATATTACTAAGCTATCACGTACTATCACAGGACAGTTTGCAGCTGCTCTTCCTGCGAGGGGGCGCGCGATGAGCGGAAGGTCGTACGCAATAGCTCACGATCCCGAGCTGCGGGCCGCGATCGTCGCGATCGTCGCCGTCCTGCTGAGCTTCGGCTCCGGACTGCTGCTGGAGAACGCCGCGCGGCTGAACGTGGACGCGCCGCTGATCGCCGTCGTGCTCGCGCTGACCCTGGCGCGGACGCAGCGCGGCGCCGATCTGCGCGGGCGGTTGACCGGCCTGATCGTGCTGCCGCTGGTCGCGGTCGCGGCAAGCGAGATCGGCAGCCTGATGCTGCATCACCCCAACTATGGCGACACGCTCTTCGCACTCGCCGTCAGCCTGTCGATCTGGCTGCGCAGATTCGGCCCGCGCGCTGCGAAGGCGGGGACGATCCTCGCGCTGCCGTTCATCGCCATCCTGGTCACTCCCGTCCCGTTGCCGCCGGGCCACGGCGCCACCGGCTGGTCTGCGGTCATCGCGCTGATCGCCTTTGTCTGCGTCTCCATCACCCAGCTCGCCGCGCATCGCCTCGGCTTTCTGCGCGAGCCTGGTCGCACCCGGCCGACATCCCAGCAGGCGGTGACCAGCCGTGACGGCGCGCAGCGTGATCAGCGCAAGCGGGTCATCCCCAGCACCCGCATGGCCGTGCAGATGGGTCTGGTTCTCGGCGCGGCTTTCGTCATCGGCCGCTTCGGGTTCACGCCGCACTGGACCTGGACGGTCATCACCGCCTTCGTCGTGTGCAGCGCGAACCGCGGTCGCGGCGACGTGGTGTACAAGAGCCTGCTGCGCCTCGCCGGCGCCGCCGGGGGCACGATCGCCGCGACCGCGCTGGCCAGCCTCTTCGGCCCGCACGACAACCGCTCGATCGTGCTGATCTTCGTGGTGCTCGCGCTCGCCAACTGGCTGCGGTCGTTCAGCTACGCCTACTGGGCCGGCTGTGTCACCTCGGTGCTCGCGCTGCTTCAAGGGTACTTCGGCGAGGTCCACCTCAGTCTGTTGGGCACCCGGCTGGAGGAGATTCTGGCCGGGGCGGTGATAGCGATCGCAGTGTCCTGGTTCGTGTTGCCGGTGCGGACGACGGACGTCGTGCGGCGGCGCGTCGCCGATGCCCTGATCACGCTGGGGGAGTTGCTTGCCGCACTGTGCGAAGACCCGTCAGTCCTCGAAGCGCTCGCCGTTCGCTTCGCCGGCAACCTGGCTCAGGTCCAGCAGGTTGCCACACCGCCCCGGGCGTATCGCGCGGCTGCGCGGCATGTTCGCCTCATGCAGCGTGGACGATTCGTCCAGCTCGCCGACGCGATCGATGCGGTACAGCGTTGTGCCGAACCGGTGCGACTCCTTGTCCAGAACGCTGGGGTAACCTCCGACGCCCGGCCAGCGCGCGGCACGAAGAGCTTGGTCGAGGAGATCCGGCGTAACGTCGCGACGGCGCGAGAAGTGCTCGCGACGTACCGCGTGCCCGCGCCTCGCGCTGAACCCGCGGCGGTTTCAGCCCGCTGACTTCGGCGCCGGGGCCCGGCGGATGTCCGGCTCCAGATAGATCACCCGGGCGATCGGCACCGCTTCGCGCACCCGGCGCTCCGCCGCGTCGATCGCCCGCGCCACCTCGAGCGCGGTGTCGTCGTGGTCGACCGCGATCTTCGCCGCCACCAGCAGCTCGTCCGGGCCCAGGTGCATCGTGCGCATGTGGATGACCGAGCTGACCACGGCGCCGTCCACCAGCGCCGCGCGGATCCGCCGCACGTCGTCCGGGCTCGCGCCCTCGCCGAGCAGCAGGCTCTTGGTCTCGATCCCGAGCACCGCCGCGGCCGTGCCGAGCAGCAGGCCGATCGCGAGCGTGGCGATCCCGTCCCAGACGCCGCTGTGCGTGGCCAGCGTCAGCAGCACCCCGAAGAACGCCAGGATCAGGCCGATCAGCGCGCCGAAGTCCTCCAGCAGCACCACCGGAAGCTCGGGCGCCTTCGCGTGCCGCACGAACTGCGACCAGCTCTGCGAGCCGCGCTCATGGTTCGACTCGGCGATCGCGGTCCGGAACGAGAAGCCCTCCGCGATCATGGCGAACACCAGCACGCCGATCGGCCAGGCCCAGTTCTCCAACGGGTGCGGGTGGCTGATCTTCTCCACGCCCTCGTACACCGCGAACAGCCCGCCGAGGCTGAACAGCACGATCGAGACCAGGAAGCCGTAGACGTACCGCTCGCGGCCGTAGCCGAAAGGGTGCTGCTCGGTGGCCTCGCGGTCCGCCCGCTTGCCGCCGACCAGCAGCAGCACCTGGTTGCCCGAGTCGGCGATCGAGTGGATGCCTTCGGCGAGCATCGAGGAGGAGCCGCTGAACCCGAAGGCGACCAGTTTCGAGGCCGCGATCGCCAGGTTCGCGCCCAGCGCGGTCACGATCGCCCTGCTGCCGCCAGCGGTACTCATCGCCGAATGTCACCCTGCCGTCGTCCGGTGTCGTCGTCCGGGCTACCCGGCCCGCTCGATGGCGGTCACCTTACCGGCTGCCGGCGGTGTGGATCACGGGCCGTCAGTTGCCGTTGCCGCCGCCGCCATTGCCACCGCCGTTGCCGAGGCCGTTCGCCACGGCGTCCGAGAGGTTCTGCAACTCGCCGTTCAACTGGTCCGCCGGGTCCTGGGCGATCTGGCCGTTGTCCAGGTCGTCGTTGATCTTCTGCTGGACGGCGGCGATCTTCTGCTGGACCGCCCGCCGCTGCCGGTTCCCGCCGCCGTTGTTCTGCGCGGCCGTGATCGCGTTCTCCAGGTCGCTGAGGGAGTTCTGCAGGTCCCGGCCGGCGTTCGGGTCGATCGTGTCCTGGCCCTGCGCGATGAAGCCGTCGATCTGGCCCTTCATGGCTTCGAGATAGCCGATCGGGTCGGCGGCCGGGTCGCCGAGCCCCGCGTTGACGTTCGCGGCCGGAGTCGTGGTGTCGGCGGGGGAGGGCGAAGCCGGGGTCGGCGACGCCGCGGGTGCGCTCGAGCCCGCCGCGCTCCGGCTCGCGGACGGCGGCGGATTCCCGGCCGTGTTGCTCGCGTTCTTGCCGTTCATGACCAGCGCGGTGATCCCGGCGGCGGCCGCGGCGACGAACAGCGCGCCGATCAGCAGTTTGAGTCCCGCGTCGGATCCACGGCGCCGACCTGAACCGCCGCCGGCGCGACCGCCGCTGCCGCTGCCGCCGATCGCGCCGGCTCCTGCTCGGCTCCGGCCAGGCAGCGTGCTCGGCTGCGTAGGCACGTCGAATGACGGCATCACCATGGTGCGTTCCGGCGTCGAGGGAACGTTCGCCATCGGCCGGGAGAGGAATGCGAACACGTCGGCCGCACTCGGGCGCTGCGTCGGATCCTTGGCCATGCAGCGCAGATACACATCGACGACGCCCTGCGGGATGCCCGGTACGTTAAGCGGTGGCGGCGGTGCGTATACGTGCCCTTCCGCTACCTGTGCGACGTTCGAGCTGTCGTAAGGCGGACGCCCGGTCAGGCACCAGTAGAGAACACAGCCGAGCGCGTACACGTCCGACGCGGGCACCGCTCCGCGCCCGGTTAGCTGCTCGGGCGCCATGCACGCGGGCGTGCCGATGGCCATGCTGCCGGTGAGGCTCGAATCGGTCGCGGCCAACGCGATGCCGAAGTCGAGCAGCTTCGCGCCGGCCGGGGTGAGCACCACATTGGCCGGCTTGACGTCGCGGTGCACGATCCCGGCCTCGTGCGCCGCCCGCAGCGCGTCGGCCAGGTGTGCGCACACGGTGACCGCGTCGGCGACCGGCATCGGGCCGACCCTCAGCCGCTCGGAGAGCGTGACGCCGTGCAGCAGTTCGGTCACCAGCACCGGCTGGACACTGCCGTCCGGCTGCACCTGCTCCAGATAGTCGAAGACGATCGTCACCCGGGGATGGGCCAGCCGGGCCAGCGCGAGCGCCTCGCGCCGCAGCCGCTCCCGCTCGGTCGGATCGGCGAGGGCGGAGCTGTGCAGCAGCTTGACCGCCACGGTCCGGTCCAGCGCGGTGTCTGCGGCCTCCCACACGGTCGCGCTGCTGCCCGCGCCGAGCGGCCGGACGAGGCGGTACCGATCGGCGATGAGGGTGCCCGGCATCGAGGGTGCGGGCGTCGCGGAGTCCATCCCGGGATTATCGCCTGTCCGGCGTAACGGTCTGGTGAAACCGCGCAAGCTTTGGCGACTCGTAAGATCCCGATCAGCTGAATTTACCGGGCGTGCGCGGTCGAACCGTCAGTTCACGAGCCCGTTGACGATCGTGTCCAGGCACATCTGGAGCATGGCGTTCTGCGCCGCCTTGTCGCCCAGATCGAGCGGGCCGTCCAGCAGGAGGGTGGCCAGGCCGTGCACCATCGCCCAGGCGGGGAGTTCGGCGTTGGCGCGGCGCTCCGGCCGCAGCAGACCCAGCTGCACGAGCAGATCGAGGCTCTCGCTCAGGATTTCGAACGCCCGGTAACGACGCAGATCTCTGACCGCAGGTACCGTACTGTCCGGTCCCGCGCCCTGCGGCTGCCCTTGCTCGCTGTTCTCCGTCTCAACCTGGTCATCTGCCTCATTGGCGGGCTGCTCAGTGTGGCAGAACGCGGTACGGAACAGACCGGGCTCCTCAAGCGCGAAGTGCAGATACGCAAAGCCCACTGCGGTAAGGCGGCGTAGCGCCTCGAAAGCCGGATCCGCCTCTGGCGTCGCGGCCTTAACACGGGCCTCCATGGCGTCAGCGAGTTCCTGCTGAGCGCGCAACTTCACCGCGTACAGCAGATCGTCGTGCCCTGCGAAGTGCCGATAGGCCGCCGCCGGGGACACGCCGACCTGCCGCGCCGCCTCGCGCAGCACCACGGCGTCGGGGCCGCCCTCACGAGCCAGTGCGACGCCTGCACGGGTCAGCGCGTTGGCCAGGTCGCCATGGTGGTAGCGCGCGCGCCCGGGCTCGTTGGCGGGCTCGGCGTTCGGACCTGCCTGGCCCCCGGCATGCGCGTTCATGCCCGCCATTATCACCTGCGTCCTCCGGGCCACCGACATGTTGACGCCGTTCACATTGGTCGATAGCGTGGCCTTACCTGCAAAGTGAACGTCGTACACATTGGTGCGTCAAGTGTGCGGTGTCCCCGCGCAGCGGACAACGGGCGACGACGAGACAAACCGGACGACTGCGCAGCAGTCGCACGGCAGTGACTTCAACAGCGGCGACTTCAGCAAGCAGTGACAGGCGAGCAGCGGCACAGGGGACTGGCGTTCCACCGATGGAGGGCGGACGGATGCTTCACCGGCTTGGCGATTTGATGTACCGGCGGGCACGACTCGTGCTGCTGGTGACGGGCATTTTGTTAGCAGCGGCGGCGGTGATCGGCGTCGGAGCTTTCGGAAAGCTGCAAGGCGGCGGCTTCGACGACCCGCACTCGGCGTCGACCAAGGCCGCCGACCAGATCAACGCGCGTTTCGGCGGCGAGGACAACCTGATCCTGCTCGTACGCGCGCAACACGGCACCGTCGACTCCGCCGACGTGCAGAGCGCCGGGCTGCAGCTGACCGACTCGCTCGCAGCACGTACCGTGACGATCGACCGCGTCACGTCTTACTGGACCACTCCGGCGCCGGCGCTGCGTTCCAAGGACGGCACGCAGGCGATGGTGCTGCTGCACGTCAAAGGCAGCGATCAGCAGGTCACCGACGGCGCCAAGAGCCTGATCGCCACATACGCGGCGCCCGGCGCGGGCATCGGCAGCTCGGCGATCTCGGTGCTGGCCGGCGGCGACGCGGCGATCAACGTGCAGGTTAACGCGCAGGTCGGCAAGAGCCTCGCGCTGGCCGAGGGAATCGCCGTGCCGCTCATCCTCATCCTGTTGATCTTCGCGTTCGGCAGCGTGGTCTCCGCGCTGCTGCCGCTGGCGATCGGCGGCATCGCGATCCTGGCGACCTTCGCCGAGCTGTTCATCCTCGGCTCGGTCACCAACGTCTCGATCTACGCGATCAGCCTGACCACCCAGCTCGGGCTCGGCCTCGGCATCGACTACGCGCTGCTGATGGTCAGCCGCTTCCGCGAGCAGCTCGCCGCCGGGCAGGACGTGCGTGACGCGGTCGTGCACACTACGGCCACGGCCGGTCGCACGGTCCTGTTCTCGGCGACCACCGTCGCCGTGGCGCTCACCGCGCTGCTCATCTTCCCGCAGTTCTTCCTCAAGTCCTTCGCGTTCGCGGGCATCGGCGTCGCGCTGATCGCCGCGGTCAGCACGGTCGTCGTCATCCCGGCGCTGCTCGCGCTCCTCGGGCACCGGGTCAACGCGGGCCGGCTGCGCTGGGCCGCATCAGGACGCGGAGACGCCTCGCCGCTGTGGGGCCGGATCGCGCGCGGCGTCACGCGCCGGCCGGTGCTCGCCGCGGTGCCGGTGCTGGCCGTGCTGCTGGTCGCCGCGTCCCCGTTGCTCGGTGTGACATTCGGCACGCCGGACCAGACCGTGTTGCGGCCGGGGATGTCCAGCCGGCAGGTCTCCGAGGCCGTCAGCGCGGACTTCTCCGGCGACACCGCGACGACGGTCAACGTGGTGACAGCCGGCCCGGTGGCATCCACGGCGGCGAACGCGGACTACGCACGTCAGCTCTCGACGTTGCCCGGCGTCGTCCGAGTCGACAGCAGCGTCGGCACCTTCGCCGCCGGGCGTAGCGCGCCGGGCGACCCGGGCAACGCGGCACTGGGAAACGCGGCGGCACAGCGGTACACGGTCGTCATCGCGCCCGACCCGACCTCCTCGGCCGCGCAGCAGCTCGTCGGCGACATCAGAGCACTGCCGGGGCCGGATCATGTCGGGACGTTGGTGGGCGGGCGCACCGCGGCGCTGGTCGACGCCAAGAGCTCGATCGGGTCGCACCTGCCGTGGGCGCTGCTCATCGTGGTGATCGCCACCTTCCTGCTGTTGTTCCTGTTCACCGGCAGCGTGATCCAGCCCCTCCGGGCCCTGGTCGTCAATGGTCTGAGCCTGTCGGCCGCGCTCGGCGTGATGACCTGGGTCTTCCAGGACGGCCATCTCACCTCCCTGCTGGCCGCCACGCCGCGGCCGATGGACACCTCGATGACAGTGCTCGCACTCTGCCTCGCGTTCGGCCTGTCGATGGACTACGAGGCCTTCCTCACCAGCCGTATCAAGGAGATGCACGATCAGGGCACGGATACGACCACCGCGGTCGTGCACGGCCTCGCCCGCACCGGACGGATCGTGTCCACGGCAGCCGGACTGCTCGCGGTCACCTTCTTCGCCTTCGGGACCAGCAGCGTCAGCTTCCTGCAGATGCTCGGGCTAGGCGCCGGACTCGCCGTGCTGCTTGACGCGACCCTGATACGCGGGGTGCTCGTGCCGTCGGTCACCGCGCTCGCCGGCGAGCGCATCTGGTACGCCCCGAGCTGGCTGCGCGCGGCGCATCGCCGCATCGGACTGAGCGAAGGACCAGTGACTGAACAACCGGACAGCCGCTACAGTCAACTGGCACACGCAGACAACGGTTAGTCGGTTAGTCGGTCTTCGAGGTCGGCCTGGACGCGGTCCGGCCGAGGCCGTCGGCTGGCGCGGAAGGGATCCGGGCCGATGAGCGACGAGCGCGGCTGGTATCAGGGCGGCGAGCACGGCGCCGGGGGCGACGACGGGTTGTCGGAGGCTTACCGGGAGTGGCAGCGCCAGCAGCAGCTGCAACGCCCCTGGGACCGGCAGCAGCCGTGGCAGCAGGAGGCCGGCGCCGAGCCCGCCGCGGGCTCCGGCGCGGGCGCCGAGGCGGCGGCCACACCGGAGGCCTCGGCGGACTCCTGGCTGCGGCCGAGCGTCGGCGGCCAGGCGAGCGTCGACCGCAGGAGCGAGCACGCCAGGCAGAGCCCTGACGCCCAGGGCTCCCACGCGTGGCGCGGGCCGACCCGGCAGGGCCCTGACGAACCGCGGCCGGACGCGGCGCAGCACCGGTCGGACTCGGCGCCGCGGCGGCCGGGCCCCGGACCCCGGCGGCCGGACGCGGCGCAGCAGGGTTCTGAGAGCTGGCTCGGCGGCAGCGCGCCCGAAGCCGGGGCGGCCTCCGGGCTGCCGAGCGGCATCGGCGTGCCGCGCGAGGACGACTTCCGGCCGGTCTACCGGCGCGAGGAGACCCCCGAACCGCCGCGCCCGCAGCCCAGCCGCGTGCAGCCGGCCCTGCCGTCCACGGCCTTCCAACCGCAGCAGCCGCATCCGGGGCCGGGTGCGATGTCCGCGCCGAACCCGATGCAGCCGGTGCCGCCGCACGGTCAAGCGCCGTCGCCGCAGCTGACGCCGCCGCGCCCGCCACAACCGCAGTCGGCCCCCGGACACGGATACCTGCCGCGGCAGGCGCGTCCGCACGCCGCGTTGCCGCCGGGGCCCTCCCCCTCGGCCTCGCCCACGCCCTCGCCGACCGGCACGCCGCCGCCCTCCGGACCGTCCTCGCCGACGTCGTCGTTCCCGCCGCAGGCGCCGGTCCCGCCGCAGGCCCAACCGCGATTAGACGGACCGCCGCTGCCGACCAGGGCGCGGCACGGCGGAGCGCCCGACAGCGCCGAAGCGGATCGCGCACCGCAGCCTGACTTCGGCGACCTGCCCACCGGCGCCGATCTGCCCCGCATCTCCGATCCGACCAGGCGCGGCCGCGGCGACAGCGGCCAGTTCAAGACCGGCCAGTTCGACGCGGGCGCGTCCGGCACGGGTCAATTCGCTTCAGGTCAGTTCGCTTCAGGTCAGTTCGCTTCCGGACAGTTCGATCGCTCGCAGTTCGAGCCGAAGCCGTTCGAACCGAACGCCTTCGCTCCGAATCCCGCGGACACCGGTCAGCACGCCACGAGCCAGTTCGACCGCAGCCAGTTCGATCGGAGCCAGTTCGACCGGAGCCAGTTCGATCGCAGACCGGGCGACTCCGGACAGCAGCCCACCGGACCGCGCCCAACCGGTCAGGGGCCCACCGATCAGGGGCCCACCAGCCAGTTCGATCCGGACCGGTTCGATTCCGGCCAGTACCCGACCCGCGGCGGCGAGTACTTCGACTCGGGTCAGCACCGCACCGCGCAATTCGGCGGCCCCGCGTTCGAAGCCCCGCCCCGCCCCGACGCCGCACGACCTGACGGCCAGCGCCCCGACCCGTTCCGTCCCGAGACTTCGCGTCCTGAGCCGCCCCGCACGGAAGGCCTGCGCCCGGGCCAGCCACGGCCCGACGGCCCACGACCGGGTCAGTACCCTGCTGGAGGCACCCGCCCCGGCGACTCGCGCAGCGACATCCCCGCGGCGCCCTTCGCGCCCTCGTCCGGCCCCTCCTCGTCCCCGCCGCCGCCTGCCGGCTCGCGTCCGTCGGGCTCCGGCCCGCAGCGACCGGGTGCGACCGGATCCGACGCGTGGCCCGGCACCAGGTCGCCGTCCGGCGGCCTGCCCACATCCGCGACCGACGAGCCGTCCACCGGGTCGATACCCCGCCAGTCGCGGCTTGAGGCCGGCCGCGCCGCCCGCGCCGAGGGCCGCACGAACCGCGACATCGACCTCGACGACGAGGAAAGCCCACGCGGCCGCTCCGCCCACGGCCGCAGCTCGCACGGCGGCGGCACCGGCAGAGGCGAGCACGGCGGCAACAACGGCGGCGCGGGCGGCAACCGGAAGCTGATGATCATCGGCGGCACGGTCGGCGTCGTGGTGCTCGCGCTGATCGCCTACTTCGTCACCCGGCCGTCCGGGAATTCCGGCAGCGGCGCGGTCGCCGACCCGACCTCCGCCTCTCAGGGCCCGATGAACCAGACCACGACCACCCCGGACGCGGGCGCCATGGCCTCCGCCGGCGCGACGAACGGCGCGATGACCAACGGATCGGCCTCGCCGTCCGCCTCGGCCACCGCACCCGGGACGACCGGGGCGGCCGCCGTCGACATCGCGCGGGTCCACGCCGCCGTGTTCAACGCCAGCGGCGTCAGCCAGCGCGCCTCGATGATCAAGGCCGCGCTGGTGAAGGACGGCTTCGTGCTCGCCACCGTCGGCGGCAACATGACGAAGACCACCGCGACGAAGATCTTCTACCCGTCCACCCGCGCCGACTCGGCCGCGGCCGTGGCCAAGGCGCTCGCCATCCCGACCGCCAACCTGACGCAGTCGAACACCTACACCGAGGTCACCGTCGTCATCGGCACCGACTGGACGACCGGCGACACGTACCCGGCAGGCTGACCCGCCCGAATCGCCACGAAAACCAATCAGGTCTCTGTGTCCCGTTCAGCGGGACACAGAGACCTGATTGGTTTTGCCGAGCCGAGCAGGACCCGCTACTCCGCCAGGCCGCGCTCCTGCGCGATCAGGTCGCGGTACCAGTGCGCGGAGGACTTCAGGATCCGCTTCTGCGTCGGGTAGTCGACGTACACGATGCCGAAGCGCTTGCCGTATCCGTACGCCCACTCGAAGTTGTCATGCAGCGACCACTGGAAGTACCCGCGCAGGTCGACACCGTCCTCGATGGCGCGCGCGGCCGCGTCGATGTGGTCGGACACGTACGCGATCCGCTCCGGGTCGTGCACCTCGCCGGTCGGGCCGACGTAGTCGTCGTTCGCCATGCCGTTCTCGGTGATGAGCATCGGGATGCCGTCGTAGTCTCGGTGCACCCGCAGCAGCAGCTCGTGCAGCCCGTCCGCGTCGATCGGCCAGTCCATCACCGTGCGCGGCAGGTCCACCGGCGGGAAGCTCAGGTCGCCGCAGCCGGGGTGGTCGGTCACCTCTTCGACGTGTCCGCTGCCGTCCGGGGCCGCGACGGTCAGCGGCGTGTAGTAGTTGATGCCGAGGGCGTCGAGCCGGGCGTTGATCGTCGCCGGGTCGCCGTCGCGGACGAACGACCAGTCGGTGATCCCCGCGGTGTCCGCCAGCACGTCCGCCGGGTAGACGCCGCGCAGCATCGGGTCGAGGAACAGCCGGTTCGCGACTCCGTCGATGCGGCGCTTGGCCTCCTGGTCCGCGGGGCTGTCACTGGCCGCCCGGACCGCGCACAGGTTCAGCGTCACCGACAGCTGCGCGGCCGCGCCGACGGTCGCGCGCACCGCCTGGGCGCCGAGGCCGTGCGCGAGGTTGAGGTGATGCACCGCGGCCAGCGACGCGGCCTGGTCGATGCGGCCCGGGGCGTGCTTCCCGCTGCTGTAACCCAGATAGGCCGAGCACCACGGCTCGTTCAGCGTGGTCCAGAACTCGACCCGGTCGCCGAGCCGGCGCGCGACGTGCTCCGCGTACTCGGCGAAGCGCAGCGCGGTCTCCCGGTTGGTCCAGCCGCCCTGGTCCTCGAGCGCCTGCGGCAGGTCCCAGTGGTAGAGCGTGAGGAACGGCGTGATGCCGAAGGAGAGCAGCTCGTCGACGAGCCGCTCGTAGAAGTCCAGGCCGCGCGCGTTGACCGGGCCGCTGCCGGTGGGCTGCACCCGCGGCCAGGCGGTGGAGAAGCGGTAGGCGGTCAGGCCGAGGTCGGCCATGATCCGCACGTCCTCGCGGTAGCGGTGGTAGTGGTCGATGGCCACGTCGCCGGTGTCGCCGTTGCGTACCTTGCCCGGCGTGCGTGAGAAGGTGTCCCAGATCGACGGGCCGCGGCCGTCCTCGTCCCAGGCGCCCTCGATCTGGTAGGAGGACGAGGCCGCCCCCCAGTGGAAGCCGGCTGGGAAGCGGCGCGGCGGAGCGGCGGTCGCCGCGGCCCCCTGCGTCCCAACTCCGACCCGGGCGGCTCCCGCGGTGACTGTCATGGGGAATCCCCTCTTCCGGTGGCCCGACCGCAGCCGGGTACACCCCGCGCCGCACCCGACAGCCCCGCGTCGTCGCGCTCACCGAAAGCGCGCTGTCGTGGGCCGACCACTGACCGTATTATTCGCCGACCGAGCCCGGTGACGCGAGCGTGGCCGTGTACGGAGCGCCGACCTTGAGAGCGCTCTCACGGGATCAGGATCCCGGTACGGACCACCGCTGTCAAACGTGCCTCGCGAACGGGCGTGCGACCAGCGGCTCGAGATGAAACTCGCACCATCCCGCGACGCGCCCGCCGGACGATGATCGCGAGCGCCGCGCCGCATGGGGTCGAGCGGCGGTGGCGACAGCTTACGCTCCGTCAGATTTCAGCGCGCAGGGGTGCAACTTACGCTCCCTCAGGTCTCAGGTCTCAGGTCTCAGGTCTCAGGTCTCCGGGCGCTGATGATGGGGTCGTTCGTCGAGCCAGTGGCGTCGGCCGAGCGAGATGAGTCGCAGCTGCATACGTGCCGCTTCCACAATGGCCTGCTCGCTCGGCCGCGCATGGGTATCGGCGCGCGTCTCAACGTCGGCCGGCTCCACGCCAAGGCGCGGCTCGCCGGTCGTCGCCTCCAGGATCGCGGTCGCGGTCAGCATCGTGTGGTTGACGTAGAGCTCTGCCAAGATACGGATCTCGGTCGCCGACCAGCCGGCCGAATCCGGCTGCGCGGACAGGTCCTCGACCAGGTCGCGCACGAAGCCGTCCAGTTCGGCGGCGATGGCGGCGCGTACGGCCGCGACTCCGCCGTGCCGCTCGCGGGCGAGGAACCGGAAGTGCGCCGGCTGCTCGTGCACGTGCTCGGCGATCACGTCGACGGACCGGCCGATCACGTCGTCCACGTCGCCGCCCTGTGCGCGGATCTCCCGCACCATGGCGCGCAGGCTGCCGAAGGACTCCTCGACCAGCGCGACGCCGAGCGCCGCGATGTCGGGAAAGTGCCGATAGAACGCAGCCGGGGCGATGCCCGCCGCACGAGTGACCTCACGCAAGCCGAGGCTGCTGAGGCTCTGCTGCTCCAGCAGTTGAAGCGCGGAGTCGAGCAGTGCCTGGCGGGTCCGCTGCTTTCGCACTTGTCGGACGCCGGCGGCGACCTCGACTCCGCTGGCCTGGCCTGTCCCGGCCCCGGCCGTGGCGCCGGTCTCCAGCTCGGCTTCGTCCTCGACGCCGGCCTCGACCCCGACCCCGGCCTCGACCCCGACCTCAAACGCGGCCCCAAGCGTCCCGATCCTGATGTCGGCGGACGCCGGGCCTGGCTTTTCGCTCTGCGGACGGCTCATGTGGCCCAACTCACTCGGTTAACGACTGTTCTCCCACTCTCGACAGGGTATCCTGGATTTCAGTGAACAACTGTTACGGATTTAGGCGACGACGCCTAGCTATCGCTGCCACTGCTACCGGTCGCAACCCAGCTGCGGCCCGGAAGGCGGAACCATGATTCTCCTGATGGCGGGACTCACCGTGTTCGCCCTGATCATGGGCGCCCTGTCCCTCGTCTCTGGGCCCGTCGCGCTCGCGCTGACGGCGCTCATCGGCGGCTGGCTGCTGCTGTTCGCGGCCCGCACCGCCCTGTCCAACACCGGCCTCTTCCGCAAGGGGGTGCGTCGTGGCTGACCTCATCTCGAACCACACCGGCTCGTCGAACCGCACTGCCGCCCCGAACGGCCAGCTCCGCAACACGGCCCGCGACAACAGCGGCAAGTCCGTCGTCGCGTTCGTCAGCGGGCTCGTCGGCCTGCTGGTCGGCAATCTGGTGCTCGGCCCGCTCGCGATCGGCCTCGGCATCGCCGCGCTGCGCGGCGCCAACCCGCGCCGCGGCCGCGCCGTGCTGGCGATCGTGCTCGGCGTCGCGGACCTCGCCGTCTTCGCGTTCCTCACCCTGCACTCGGAAGCCGGGCACGGCGTGCTGTGGAAGTTCGGGTCCTGAGCTCGTTCTCCCTTGCGGGCCCGGCACCGATCCGTGAAAGATTCACGGTCGTGCTGGCCGTACTCCGCCCGCAGACCGCTTACCGTTGAGTCCCCGCGGCGCCCTTCGTACCTTCTCCCTGGCTGGTCAGACACGAGGTCCGGCCGGCCGTCGAGAAGGGAGGGCGCGCCGCCGTGTCCACGACCGAACGGGTTGCCCACATCACGGCGCGCCGCTGGAACGCGGTACGCGCGCCGCTCGCCGTGTTGCTCGTCGCCAGTGGCGTGACCATCGCCGTGTCACAGTCGCAATCGGCCTACGCCGCCGGAACCGTGACCATCAACGGGGCGACGACATATCAGAGCATTACCGGATTCGGCGCCTCCGAGGGCTTCGGCGAAGCGTCGACGGTCATGAGCGCCTCCGCCGCGGTTCAGCAGCAGGTGCTCAGCCTGCTCTACAGCCCGACCTCCGGGGCCGGGCTGACCATGCTGCGCAACGAGATCAGCGCCGACTCGGGCAGCACCATCGAGCCGACCTCGCCGGGCAGCCCCACCGCCGCTCCCTCGTACTCGTCGCTGGCCTCGATCAACCAGGACCAGGGCCAGCTGTGGTTCGCCCAGCAGATCAAGAGCCTCTACGGCGTCAACAACGTCTTCGCCGACGCCTGGAGCGCCCCCGCGTTCATGAAGACCAACAACTCCACCAGCAACGGCGGAGCGGTGTGCGGCCTGACCGGCGCCACGTGCAGCAGCGGCAACTGGGTGCAGGCGTACTCCAACTACCTGGTGCAGTACGCCCAGGACTACGCCGCCGCGGGCGTCCCGCTCACCTACATCGGCCCCGAGAACGAGGCCAACCTCTCGACGAGCTACGACAGCATGCAGCTGAGCCCGTCCCAGACCGCGCAGCTGCTCGACACGCTCGGCCCCGCCGTGGCGAATTCCGGCTTGTCCACGCAGGTGGAGTGCTGCGCGACCGAGGGCTGGGACTACGCCAGCCAGTACGCGTCCGCGATCGCGAGTGACACGACCGCCAACTCGTACACCAAGGTGCTGACCAGCCACGGCTACACCGCGGCGCCGACCTCGCCGCTGTCCGGCTGGAGCAAGCCGGCCTGGCAGACCGAGTGGTCCACGTTCGACGGCTTCAACTCGGCCTGGGACGACGGCAGCGACGCCTCCGGCTTCACCTGGGCGCAGCACATCCACCAGGGCCTGACCGGCGCGAACCTGAGCGCCTTCCTGTACTGGTGGGGCAGCACCACCCCGTCCGAGAACGGCGACAACGAGGGCCTGCTGGAGATCAACGGCTCCTCGGTCATCCCGACCGGACGGCTCTGGGCCTTCGCCAACTACAGCCGCTACATCCACCCCGGCGCGACCCGGATCGCCGCCACCACCGCGGACAGCGGCCTGAACCTCAGCGCGTACAAGAACACCGACGGCACCGTCGCAGTGGTCGTACTCAACACCGCGAACAGCGCCGACTCGGTCAGCTACGCGCTGCAGAACGCCGGCATCACCAGCGGAACCGTGACGCCCGTACTGACCAACGGCTCGAACAACGCTGCCGCGCAGACGGCGATCCCGCTCACCGGTGGATCGTTCAGCGCCAGCATTCCGGCACGTTCGCTGGTGACGTACGTGATCTCGGGCAGCGGCAGCTCCGGCAGCCCCTCGGCGAGCCCGAGCACGAGCCCGTCGTCCTCGCCGTCCGCGTCCCCGTCCTCCTCTCCCTCCTCCTCGCCGTCGTCTTCGCCCTCTGCCTCGCCGAGCGCGAGCACCGGCGGCGCGACGTGCAACGTCTCGTACGTCAAGTCCAGCGAATGGCCCGGCGGCTTCGTCGCCAACGTGACCATCAAGGACACCGGCACATCAGCCATCAACGGCTGGACACTCAAGTTCGCCTATCCCGGCGACCAGAAGGTGACCAACGCCTGGAGCGCGACGGTGACACAGAGCGGAACGGCGGTCACCGCCACGAACGTCTCCTATGACGGATCGATCAGTCCGGGCGGAACCGTCTCGGTCGGCTGGCAGGGCACCTGGACAAACAGCGACGCGACGCCGACGGCGTTCACGCTCAACGGAGCCGCCTGTTCGACGTCGTAACGCAACCGCCGCTCGCCTAGCCCTCTGACCGGCTAATCCCGTACTCATGCCGAACGCCACGCGCTACCGTGGCCGGATGACCAAGACCGACGCCGCACCCCGCGTGGCGTTCGGCATGAGAGCCCTGAGAGAACACCCGCTGCTGCGCGGCCGGATCGCGGTCGCGCTGCTCTTCCTCCTCTACGGCGTCATCCTCGGCTCCTGGACCGCGCGGATCCCGGCCGTCAAGCAGCGGCTCGGCGTCAGCGACGGCCAGCTGAGCCTGGCGCTGCTCGCCTTCGCCGCCGGGGCGATCGTCGGCATGCAGGCGGTGGGCCGGCTCGTGGACCGATACGGCAGCCGGCGCGTCATGCTTCCGGCCGCGCTCGCGGACGGCGCACTGCTGCTCGGCCCGGCGTTCGCGCCGGACCTGCCGCTGCTCGTGCTGGCTCTGTTCGGCTTCGGCGCGGTGCACGGCACGCTCAACGTCGCGATGAACGCGAACGCGGTCGAGGTACAACGCGCCTGGGGCCGGCCGATCATCTCCTCGTTTCACGCGGTGTACAGCATCGGCGGCTTCATCGGCTCCGCGCTGGGCGGCTTGTACGCGCGCGCCGGGCTCGGCCCGGCGGTAAGCTTCGCGACCGTCACGGGATTGGTCGTGCTCGGTGTCGGCTGGTCATCGCGATGGGCTCTATCGCAGCAGGCGATGACAGCCCTCACCGAGGCCGAACCCGTTGCGCCACAGTCATCGCAGCCTGCTGACTCAGCTCCGTCTTCCGTCCGCACCGCCTCTTCTCCAGCGCCTTCTTCATCTCCGCCTCCGCGCACCCGGCTGCGGACTTTCATCGCTCCATCCAGCGCGGTCCTCTTCCTGGGTGCGCTCGCGTTCTGCTGCCTGGTCGGAGAGGGTGCGGCGGCGGACTGGAGCGCGGTCTACCTGCGCGACAACCTGCACACCAGCGCCGGATTCGCCGCCACCGCCTACGCCGCGTTCGCGATCGCGATGACGGCAGGCCGGCTTGTGGGGGACCGGCTCACCGCGGCACTCGGACCGGTGCGACTGGTCCGCGGCTGCGGCGTCCTCGCCTCGGTCGGCCTCGCCGCCGGACTGCTCGTCAACGCGCCGATCGCCGGGGTCGTCGGCTTCGCGTGCCTGGGCGCGGGCCTGTCCTGCATCGTTCCGCAGGTGTTCTCCACGGCGGGCAGCCGCGATCCGGCCCGCGCGGGCGAGGCGATCGCGCGTGTTGCCAGCCTCGGCTTCATCGGCTTCGTCGTCGGGCCGATCGTCATCGGCGGCGTCGCGGAACTCGTCGGACTGCCGACGGCGCTCGCTATCCCCGTCGTGCTGGTGATGGCGGTCGCGCTGGCGGCCCCGGCGCTGCGCCCAGCCGCTGCAGGCACCGTTACCCTGGACCGATGATCAGAACCGCCACTTCGGACGACGTACCGGCAATCCTCACCATGATCCGCGAGCTCGCCGAATACGAGCGTGCGCCCCACGAGGTGACCGCTACCGAGGCGCACCTGCGTACCGCGCTGTTCGGTGAGAATCCCGCCGTGTACGCGCTCATCGCCGAGAACGACGACACCGGTGAGGCGGTCGGCTTCGCGATGTGGTTCCTGAACTTCTCCACCTGGCTCGGCCGTCACGGCGTCTACCTGGAAGACCTATACGTCAAGCCGCACGCCCGCGGTGAAGGGCACGGCCGTGCGCTGCTCACCCGGCTGGCACAGATCGCGGTCGAGCGCGGCTGCGGCCGGGTCGAGTGGGCGGTGCTGGACTGGAACGGTCCGTCGATCGGCTTCTACAAGTCGCTCGGCGCGGTGCCGATGGACGAGTGGACGATCTTCCGGCTCACCGGCGACTCTCTCGCCCGCCTGGCCGCGTCCTAAGCCCAGGGGCGGGGTCAGCCCCAGCGGCCGGTCTCAGCCGTACTCTCGGCAGCCGCCCGGACTGGGGAAGCAGTTTGCTTCCGCCCGCTGACCAGCTGCTTCCTTCCTCCGCGAGCGATTTGTCAGTACCTCGCGGCACGATGGGGACATGCTCTTCGCCGAGGTCGTCCAAGTCTCCGCCACCGTCGCGGCGACTCGGTCGCGCCTGGCCAAGGTCGACGCGCTGGCCGGCATCCTGCGCGCCGCCGCCTCGAGCACACAGGCTCCGGCCGCGGTTCGCGTCGTCGCGGCGTTCCTCGTCGGCGTGCCGCTGCAGGGGCGCTTCGGCACCGGATGGCGCACCCTGGCCCAGCTCGACGCGGCACCTGCCGCCGAGCCCACGCTGACCGTCGGCGAGGTGGACACCGCCCTGGAAAGCCTCGCGGGCACCTCGGGGACCGGCTCGCGCGGGCGTCGCGGCGAGCTGCTCGGCGCGCTGCTGCGGGCCGCCACCGCCGACGAGCAGAACTTCCTGCTTCGGTTGCTCACCGGTGAGCTGCGGCAGGGCGCGCTCGAGGGCGTCATGCTCGACGCGGTCGCCAAGGCCGCGGATGTGCCCGGAGAGCACGTCCGCCGGGCCTTCATGCTCTCCGGCTCGCTGTCCGACACCGCCGCGGCCGCGCTGCACGGCGGCCCGGACGCGCTCGCCGCCTTCGCCCTGCAGATCGGCCGGCCGATACGCCCGATGCTCGCTTCTCCGGCCGAGTCGCTGCCTGACGCGCTCACCGAACTCGGCGAGGTCAGCGTCGAGTACAAGCTGGACGGCGCGCGAATACAGGTGCACCGCCGCGGTCAGCAGGTCAACATCTTCACCAGAACGCTGCGAGAGATCACCACGAGCGTGCCAGAGCTCGTCGAACTGGTCCGCGCGCTGCCCTGCGAGACGCTGGTGCTCGACGGCGAGACCCTGGCGCTGACCGATGAGGGCCGGCCGCGGCCGTTCCAGGAGACGATGAGCCGCTTCGGCGCCACCTCCGAGCGCGATCTGCTGCTGCACCCGTACTTCTTCGACTGCCTGCATCTCGACGGCGTCGACCTGCTCGACGCGCCGCTGACCGAACGTCAGGCCGCCCTGCAGCGCGTCGCCGGGCCGTACATCATCCCCGGCGTGTACCGGCCGAGTCCGGACGAGGCGCAGGATCTGCTCGCGGCGGCGCTCGCCGCGGGGCACGAAGGCGTCATGGTCAAGGCGCTGGACGCGCCCTACGCGGCCGGCCGCCGCGGCCGCTCCTGGCAGAAGGTCAAGCCGGTGCACACCCTCGACCTGGTGGTCCTCGCCGCGGAATGGGGCCACGGCCGCCGCACCGGATACCTGTCCAACCTGCACCTCGGCGCCCGCGACCCGGACGGCGGACCGCCGATCATGGTCGGCAAGACCTTCAAAGGCCTCACCGACGAGCTGCTGGCCTGGCAGACCGAGCAGTTCCCCAAGATCGAGCAGCGCCGCACCGACTGGACCGTGTATCTGCGGCCCGAACTGGTCGTCGAGATCGAGCTCGACGGCGTCCAGGTCAGCCCGCGCTATCCCGGCGGGGTCGCGCTGCGCTTCGCCCGCGTGCTGCGATACCGCCCGGACAAGGAAGCGGCGGACGCCGACACGATCACCTCCGTGCGGGCCCTGCTCCCGGCGCGCGAGCCGGGTGATTCGGCGCCGGATTCGGGCGCAGCGGCCGGTGAGGCGGCGGATGCCGGCGACGCTCCAGGACCGGACTCAGCGGGCTGAACCACCATACGCCGGAGACCAGAGAAAACCCTGGTACCGATTTTGCCTGAGCTAAACGATGCAGCTCTTCCCCCCACCCGGCGAAGCTGACACACTAGCTCATGATCAGACACCCCACCCCGTCTGATCCATCACCCGGCGTGTGGACTCGTTCCCGCCGGAAGGGTCCCCGGCATCGCATCCCCCCCGTGATGCCGGGGACCGCCCCGTTTCCGGGGCCGAATCCACCGCTCAACGAGGTCCGCCCGAACGGGGCGTGCGGTCCAGGCACGCCCCGTCCTCGCGTTGAGCGGGTAGTCAGCGCGCGGTGCCCGACGCCTCTTGGAGCGCGGCCGCGATGACCGCGGTGCCGGTCATGTCGAGGGCCGGTTCGTCCGTCTGCCAGCTTCTGACGTCGTCGACGAATCGGCTGCCGTGACCAGTGAATGCGGCGAACGGGTCACTGTTCTGGTTCGCCGGGCAGGCGGTCATCCCGCTCTGCAGATCTCCCAGGCCGCCGGTGAACTGATCGGCTCCGTTCGGCCCGTTCACGACGGCGCCGACCGCGAGCGGGCTCTTGCCGTCGGTGCTGCCGCTGAGGTTCGCCACCTGGTGTTGCATGCAGCGCGGGTAGAGATCGCCCTCGCCGACCATGAAGCCGGTGCCCCACGCGTTCGCGCCGAAGAGCCAGTCGCGCTGCTCGGTGGCGAAGCCCGCGAAGCTGCGGTCGCCGCTGGCCTGCCGGTAGAGCGCCTCGGTGGCCAGCAGGCCGAAGGTGTGCGAGTCGACGTCGAAGTCCGAGTAGACCCCGCCAGCATGGAAGACGTCTGACGATGCCCGGGACGCTGCGGTCCGCAGCTGCCGCTTGAGGTCTGCGACCAGCGCGCTTCTGCCGACTGCGAGCCCTGATCCGCTCGGGTCGCCCGCGGCCGCCATGGCCTTGATCAGGTCGGCGTGCGCGAGTGCGCTGGTGTCGTAGAGGTTGAACGTGTCGCCGGTGTCCGCGCTGATGTAGTCCTTGGCCCACGTCGCCGCGTCGGCGAGGTACGGCTTGGCGTTCGCGTCGTGGCCGAGTGCGTGGGCTGCGAGCGCGATCTCGGCGGCACCGAACTCCATGTCGTCGTGCCAGGTGCTCTCGGGGTAGTACGCGTTCGGCAGCGCGGTCACCAGCGGATTCGGCGGGCTGGCGGTGTTCGCCTGCGCGTAGAGCGAGGTAGCGGCCTGATACTCGGCGGCCGCGCGGGACGGGTCTCGGGCCGCGTCGACCTGCGCCGCCAGTGCGAACGCGGCTGACCCGCGGCCGGCCAGGTTCGGGCTGATCTTCGCGCCCGGGGCGGCGGCGGCGAAGGTCGGGCGGTGCGCGGCGGAGTACCGGTCCGCGGAGGCGGTGTCGCCGTCGTCGGCCTGCGGGAGCCGCCACAGGTCGTGGTCGCCGGTGAAGGTGCCGGCCGAGTTGCCGGAGCCGATGCCGACCTGGAGGTAGAGCGTCATCGTGGCCTGATCCCACATCTTGTTCAGCCAGGCCTCGCCGTAGTGCGCCTCGGTGTCGAGGGTCGCCGGCGCGGACGCGCCGAGTGCGCGCTCCGAGGCGAACAGGACGGCGTCGCCGTAGGCGGCGGTGTGCGTGAACTTCAGGAAGTCGCCCGCGTCGAACCAGCCTCCTGACACGTCGTGGCTGCCGCCGGCCTTGGTCAGATCGCTGTCGGTGATGGTGTCAGAGCCGCCGGAGGCGAAATGCGGCCACTTGTACACGGCCGCGTTCCGGTCGTTGAGGTGCGAGGGCTGACGGTGCAGCGCCCCGCTGATCACGTCCGAGCCGTCGCGCTGCACCTGGTAGAAGTTCACCCCGTCCGCCACCAGCTTGCGGTACATCGATGACGCCGTGGTGATGGTGAAGGCCGGGGAGCTGGCGCTCGTCGCTCCGCTCACGACCAGGTGGTAGCGGCCCGGTTTGGTGAGCGTGGTGAACGTGATCGGATACACGTCGGGGTACGCGCTGTTCCACTTGCCTCGGCTGGTTGATCCGACGCTGCCGCTCAGGACGCTCCTGCCGGCGGAGTCGACCACGGAGAATCTGACCCCTGATACGGCCGCGCCGGTCATCAGGTAGCCGACCTTCGCGTCGGTGGGCAGGTAGCCGATCTGGTCGATGCGGATCTGGCTCGCCGCGGCAGCGTGCGCGCTGACCTGGCCGACGAGGCTCAGTGAGGCGGCGACGGCCGCGGTGGTGGCCACCGCGGCGAGGCGCGTCGAGCGCGAAGGGGTGCGGGAGCGGGGGCGTGGATTGCGCAGCGGCTTGCGACGGGTCGGCACGGCGTCTCCCTTGACTGGTAAATCTCCTTTACTAGAGGCGCACCGTAGCGCCGTGCGGACCACCGGTCAACGCACCGGCGTGGAAGGAAAGGAATTGAACAGCGTGATGAGGCAGATCGTGTAGAGGAAGCGGGCGCGCGGGGGAGGGATAGGGATGAGGCCGCGGCCGCCGGGTATCCCGAAGCGGCGAACTGGGAGGTCGGACATGCGCGAACTGGAGCCGCTGCGTTCGCGCGTGGACGGCGTGCTGGCGGATTTCCTCGATGCGCGGCTTGGGGAAGTGCCGCTGGATGAAGTGGGGACACGAGGTGCGGGAGGGCGGGCGTGCGGGGGCGAGGACGGGCACCGGCAGCGCGCGGACGAGGAGTTCGTTTCGGGCATCGCCGACCTGATCACGCGCGGCGGCAAGCGACTGCGCGCGGCCCTCTGCGTGCTCGGCTGGGCCGGAACCGGCCTGGCGGTTGACGACGCGATCGTGCGCGGCGGTGCGTCGCTGGAACTGCTGCATGCCTGTGCCTTGATACACGACGACGTCATGGATGGCTCCGAGACGCGCCGCGGCGGTGCCACGGTGCACCGGGCCTTCGCCGCTCGGCATGCCGGGGCCGGCTGGCGCGGCGAGGCCGGGCAGTTCGGCGTCGGCGCGGCGATCGCGGCCGGCGACCTCTGCCTGGTCTGGGCCGACCGGCTGCTGCGGGAGAGCGGGCTGCCGGCCGCTGCTGTGGAGCGCGGCCGGCCCGTGTACGACGCGATGCGCGCCGAGACGATCCGCGGCCAGTACCTTGATCTGGTCGCGCAGGCGAGCGGCTGGTTCGAGCTCGACGACGCACTGACCGTGGCGCGCGCCAAGACCGCCGCGTGCACGACCACCGGTCCGCTGCGGTTCGGCGGCACGCTGGCCGGCGCGGGCGAGGACTTGCTGGCGGCGTATGAGGCCTACGGCTTGGCCTTGGGCCTGGCGTTCCAGCTGCGCGACGACCTGCTCGGCGCCTTTGCCGACCCCGCCGACACCGGAAAGCCGTCCGGCGATGACCTGCGGGACGGAAAGTGCACCGTGCTGCTCGCGGAGGCGTATCAGCGATTGGATTCAGCCGGTCGGCGACGACTGCGACGGCTCATCGGAAGCGGATCGCGGTCGGCGGTCGACGAGATCCGGGTACTGATGGAGGAGGCGGGAGCGCGGCAGGCAGTGGAGGAACGGATCAAAGGGCTGGGAAAGCAGGCGGTCGAGGCGCTCAGCTCCGGCGTGCAAGTGGACGCGGGGGTTCGGGAGTCGTTGGTGGGACTCGTGGCGGTCGTCACGGAGGGATGAGGGGCGAGCAGACGGTGCTACCAGTGCGGGACTCGGGAAAGCAGAACAGCGGCGGCGATGGCGGGCACCGCGTAAGACAGCAGCTTGAGAGCACCGTCGAGCGGGTTGAGCAGCGCCGCCTTGTCGAGCGGCATCGTGGAGCCATCGGCGAGTTCGACGACGCCGGTCACATTCACCGCTCGCCGGCGCAACATGCGCGCGGGCGTGCTTAGGCGCCGTTGCGCCGCAGATAGAGCCGTCGCGGCGATGACGGCGACGACAGCGCCGAGAGTGCGCGGCGAATTGAACGCTGGCGCCTGCGCGACGTAACCGACCGCCGCGGGGAACGCCCCCCAAGCGAGGGCGAATCCGAGGTCTGTGTGCAGCGCGCCGCCGAAGAGTTCGAGGTTGTATCCGAGTACGAGCACGACTCCGACCACCACGAACGGGATCAGCACCAGCCCGGTGTGCGGCAGCACCGCGATCCCGAGCGCCGCTGCGGCCGCGAGCGACACGATCGCCGCCGACCACAGGGCTCTGTCGCTGATGCCGGTACGCAGCGGCCGGCCGTTCCACTCGTCGAGCGCGTGCGCCGCGATACCCACCGCGAGCGCGAACGCGAGCACCGTCGCGCCGAGGATCAGCCAGTCGAGGTGCGGCGCGAGTGCGGCGCCGATCGCGGCATAGGAAAGGTGCCACAGCGTGTACGGCGGGTGCAGCACCGTCCACCAGTCCCAGCGCGCGCCACCGCGCCGCGCGTAGAAGGCGGGGGAGAGCGAATCGGCTTCGGCCATGTCAGGCGCCGTTCGACTCTGGCTCTGCGCCGAGGGTGGCCGCGGCCTCGGGCGCCGTGGTGGCATCCGGGGCGTCCTTAGCGCTGCGTGCCTTCCTGCCCCACATGACCACTCCACCGCCGAGACTCATCGTGCGCACCCCGACGTCTTCGATGCCTGCTTCACGCCAGTGCGCGACGGTCTCCTCGACCGGATGACGCTGGTAGTGCTCGGTGATCGAGGGGCCGAGGAACCGGCCGACCTGCGCCCACTCGCGCCCGCCGGTGGCGAATCCGGCCGCCGGGAGCACCGCGCGCGTGTATCCGCGCCAGGCGGTGTGCCAGACCGGCCTGCTCGGAACGGCGAACTCGAGGCTCGCGATCGCTCCGCCGGGGCGCACGACCCGGGCCAGCTCGCGCAGCGTCGCGGCCGGGTCGGTCACGTAACGCAGCAGGTAGGTGAAGGTCAGCGCGTCGAAGGAGGCGTCCGGGAACGGCAGCTGCTCCGCCCGCCCGACCACGAGCCGGATCTGCCCCTCGGCGTTGTGGCGCGCGACGCGGTCCCGGCCGACGCGCAACATCTCCTCGGTCAGGTCGACGCCGATCACGTCCGCCGGCGTCCGGCGGCTCCAGGCCAGGGCGACCCCGGCGGTTCCGGTCGCGACGTCGAGCACCCGGTGCGCGTCGGGGCTCAGCCGCAGCGCGGCGTCGACCATCGCGTGCCGCCAGCGCCGGTTCTGGCCGAACGAGAGCACCTCGGCGAGCAGGTCGTACTTCTCCGGCAGGCCGTCGAACAATCCGCGCGTGAACGCGTTGGCCTGCGCGTCTGTGTCCCAATGTGTACGCATTGCGCCTCCTCGGAGGGAGACATACCCCGTGCGGCCCGGGTCACCTGAGGCACGGCTCACTTGGGACGCGACTCACGTGGGGATGCGACTCACTTGCGGGACGCGAAGCGGCGCGCGGCGGCGACTCCGGGGATGACCACGATGGCCAGCACCTTGAGCGGCAACGAGAGCCCGCGCGAGGGGACGAACTGCACGGTCGCCGGCGCAAGCGGCTGAACCGGCGTGGGCACCGGGCTGCGCGGCGGACTTGGGGTCGGCGAGGCCGGGGGAGAAGGAGGGGGCGAGGCGGCCGGCAGTCTCGGCGCGGCGGCGACGCGCGGACTTGGTGGCGGTGCCGGAGATGCGGGCGGGCTCGGGGCCCTGATGCCGTTGTACGCGGCATCGGTGGTGGCTTGGATCGGATACCGGCGTGTCGGCTGCTGCCCTTGCGACGTGATCGCCCGATCCCACAGCCATGTCCCTGCGACGACCAGGCTGTCATCGTGGCGGCCGGCCGTGGTCCTCAGCGAACCGGAGCATACGGCTGATGCGCCGGGATCGAGCGATCCGACGGAAAGCCCTGCGGAGCAGGCGAGACCGGACAGCGAGGGCGGTGGCACCAAGCGCAGTCCGGTCACCTCGGCCGATCCGGAGTTCACGATCCGCACCGTCGCGCCGACCGCGGTGTCAGCGGGCAGACCACCGCCGGGCGGCACGCCGTTCGCGAAGGCGAGGCTCGCGGAGAGGCCAGGGGCGATGGCCGTATAACCCGTGTCGGCTGCGGCGAATGGTGTGCGGTTGAAGACGGGAGAGACCGCGCTGGCGGTGACACGGCCGTCGTGCTCGCCGACCGCGGCCTTGAAGGTCGCGAAGCAGGTCAGCCGGCTCAGCGGGCCGAGATCCGCGCCGTCACTGTCGTCCGAGTCGTCGTCACCGTCGTGCGTGCAACGGATCGCGGCCGACGAGACGTCAGGGTCGTGCACTGATACGCCGGTCAGTGGCAGCAGGCCGTCGTTGCGCACAACGTACACACGGCGAACCGTGTCACCGGCAAGCGCGTGGAACGCCGTCGCCTCGGTGCCGGGCAGAGTGTCAGTGAACGTAGAAAGACGCAAGGCGTCGAGGTCGAGACCAAGACGCGCGTCGGCAACCTGATACTGGCCGGGTGACGCCGCGAAGGCCGATGGCCCCGTGATGAGGACGAACCCGGTCGCCAGCAGCGCGCCGAAGCGGGAGAGAAGCATCAGTAGCCTGCTACGCGTTCGCCGCCAGCACGTCTCGCAACGGCTGCGGGCTGGCGTGGATGAGCCCGTGGAAGGGCGACTGGAGCTCCACGACGAACCAGAACGCCAGGCACACCAGCGCCGTCGTGACCACGAACCCGGCGAACGCGAGCGCGTCGGCGCGCAGGCCGAGCGCGAGCGGGGTGGCGATCGTGATCAGGCTGAGCACGGCGAGCGCGATCAACAGCACGTCGGGGACGCCGGAGCCGGACTTCGCCAGCCGGTCGTCGCGCGCGTCGGCCACCGTGTTGATCTCCGCGATGGCCTGGTCCTCGACCGTTCCGGCCGTCGCGCCGGACGCCACCGGATGCGTCACGGCCGCCCGGGCCTCGGCCAGAATGCGCGCGGCCGGCGCCTTCTCGTCCGCGCCGTTGTCCGTGCCCGGCTTCGGCGGCCACTCGCTGTTCAGCACGGCGGCAGCGTATTCGTGGGCTGCCTTGAGCAGCGGTTCCCCCTCACTCGCCGGCAAGCGCTGCGCCGTCTGCGCCAAGGCCTGCAGCCCGGAGGCCTCCGTGCGCACGTCCCCGCTGACGTCCGAGACGTTCTGCCACAGCAACACGACGATCAGCGACAACAGCACCATGTACAGCGTGCCGATGAACATGTTGATGTACTCCACGGCCGAGGCGTCTTCGCGCTCGGCCCTCATCTCCTTGCGGCGCCGGTCCAGCATTACCAGCACGGCCACCGCTAGCACGACAAGAGCGATCAGAATCGCGAGCCCCATGTGGCCCGGCCCTCCCCTTGACTGACGGATCGCGGTCACGCCACGTCATGGCGTCCGCACGGTCAGCATTCCCCGGGGGTGACCGAACCAGGGTCGCTCGTTCGGGTGATGGGGGAGTGCGAGGCCTTACTCGTGCGCTCGATACTCGGGCGTAGTGTTCGATCCGCTTCGCGGATGGAGCCGTACGGCCAGGTAGGCGCACAGCGCGGCCATCGGCAGTTCCGCGCCGGCCGCCATCGCGATCGCGACCGCCCGGTCGGCGCCCGGCGCCGAGGTGAGCACGTCGAACCACGCGTCCACGGCGAGCAGCGTCGCGGTCGCCGCGGCGGTCAGCCCGGCCCGTGAGTCCTGGCGGCGCAGCAGCAGCCCGGTCGAGGCGAGGCCCAGCGCCTCGAGGCTGTCGAGGCCGACCCACACCGTGTTCCAGTGCACCGCGGTGGTCTGCGCGGGCAGCTCGGCGGCCAGCACGAACAGCCACGGGATCATCGCCGCGCCGGCCCCGGTGAGCGCCCAGCCCAGGCGGCGCTGCCACGGTCTGGCTCCGGCGCGGGGGCGGCGGTACGCAAAGTCGTGGCTGCCCGCGCGACCGGAGAACCCGCCCTCGGCGAGTTCGAAGAATGAGACTGACATGGCGCCGGGTTTCCTTTCCCCG
>NZ_DASRGV010000054.1:0-11053 GCF_035650855.1 Actinocrinis sp.
GCCGGCGAGAATCGTGACGGCGAAACCCGAGCACACGATCGGCAGCAGCAGATGCACGACGAAGAGGCCGAACGTTCCCGCGCCCTGCGTCCTGCCGTACTCGACGTACGCATTGCCGAAGTCGTCCGCGATGATCACCGGATGAGCGCGCGTCGCGGTAGCGACTGCCGAGTCGAACAGCCAGGTCAGCACGAAATCCGCCAGCGCCGCGGCTACCACGAACAGCGAGGTCCATCCGAGCAGCGCGACGGGTACCGCACGCACCGCACCAATGGCCCCATCGATCAACTCCAGCACGCTCAACGGCCTAAGCGGAACCGGACGCGCGATGCGTTCCACCCCAGCCGCGGTGTCCCGCACGCTGGCGATACGTGTCGCGGTGGTGACTTCCGGCGCGGGCGCGCCGGGCGCGGCCCAAGCCGCCGGCAGCTCTGGCATCCCCCCACCTCGTCCGTCGCCCACGTGGTCGCCCCGCCACGGAGCAGGCCCACATCCTAGTGGCCCATGGCGGGGCTCCGGCAAGGAGTTGGAAGACCTGAGCTGTGCTTTCCCGGGCGCGGATCTCGGCGTTGTTGCAATCTGCCGACGAAATGATGCGAAGATGAGCCCCATGAAGGGACGTGTGCTCATCGTCGATGACGACACCGCGCTGGCCGAGATGCTCGGTATCGTGCTACGCGGCGAGGGCTTCGAAACCGCGACCGTATCCGACGGGGACCGCGCATTCGGCGCATTCCGCGAGTTCAAGCCGGACCTGGTGCTGCTCGACCTGATGCTGCCCGGCCGCGACGGCATCGACGTCTGCCGGCAGATCCGGTCCGAATCGGGCGTCCCCATCGTGATGCTCACGGCCAAGAGCGACACCGTGGACGTGGTGGTCGGCCTCGAGTCCGGCGCCGACGACTACGTGATCAAGCCGTTCAAGCCGAAGGAGCTGGTGGCGCGGGTCCGGGCGCGGCTGCGCCGGGCCGACGAGCCCAAGCCGGAGACGCTGAACATCGGCGACCTGTCGATCGACGTGGCCGGGCACTCGGTCAAGCGCGGCGGCGAGTCGATCGCGCTGACCCCGCTGGAGTTCGACCTGCTGGTCGCGCTCGCGCGCAAGCCCTGGCAGGTCTTCACCCGCGAGGTGCTGCTCGAACAGGTGTGGGGTTACCGGCACGCCGCGGACACCCGCCTGGTCAACGTGCACGTGCAGCGGCTGCGCTCGAAGATCGAGCACGACCCGGAGAAGCCCGAGATCGTGATCACCGTGCGCGGCGTGGGGTACAAGGCCGGACCCGCCTGACCAGGACCGGCGCGCTCCCGCGCGCCGGGCGGCCGGATCGCGGCGGACGCGGCCGCGACCGGGAACTCGGGGCGTCCGATTTGCGTCGTCTCGGGGGAGGGGTGGCCGGGGTTAGTGTGCCCATCGGGGATGTTCGCGTCCCCGACTTCGACTCCGGCCGGACCGCGGCCCAGACCCGGCCGCGGACACGTCGGCTGAACAGCTGAACAACAGTGGGACCGGTGGGTGAGCCATGGGCACAGGCATGGGAGCGAGACTGCGGCGCGCGCTGCGGGCGGCCAGCCATGCGCTG
This sequence comes from Actinocrinis sp., assembly GCF_035650855.1. Classification (GTDB taxonomy): domain Bacteria; phylum Actinomycetota; class Actinomycetes; order Streptomycetales; family Catenulisporaceae; genus Actinocrinis. The sequence goes on from NZ_DASRGV010000054.1 coordinate 1,581, forward strand.
CGCGACCTGCCCGCCCGCTGGCGCCGCTCGCTTCAGTTCCGGGTCGTCTCGGTCACCATGGTCCTCTCGCTCGCCGTCGCGGTCGGCCTCGGCTACTTCATCGCCCAGCGCGTCGCCGACGGCATCCTGCGCACCCGGCTCGACGCGGCCAAGGAGCAGGCCAGCGTCGGCTTCCAGAGCGCGGTCCAGGACTTCAACTCCAAGAGCCTCGACCCGACCATCGACACCGGCGTGCTGGCGACCAACGTCGTGCGCTCGCTGTGCAAGAGCAGCACCCTGTTCCAGGTCGCCGTCGTCCTGCAGAAGGACGCCGACACCGCGGCCTTCCCGGCCGCCTGCGCCAACCTGACGAACAACACCATCCCCGCGGACCTGCAGACCAAGATCGCGAACGTGCCGGCCGGCCAGGGCTGGTACGAGTTCGCCACGGTCCAGTACCGGCAGAACACCAAGGCCGACGCGGTCGTCGTCGGCCAGCGGGTCACCGCGAACAACAGCGGCACCGAGTTCACCGCCGACATCTTCTACGTCTTCCCGCTCAGCCAGGACGAGGCGAACCTCCATACCGTCGAGCTGTCCCTGGTGCTCGCCGGGCTGCTTCTGGTGCTCGCGCTTGTCGCCATCGCCTGGTTCGTCTCCCGGCAGGTGGTCACCCCGGTGCGAATGGCCGCCGGGATCGCCGAGCGGCTGGCCGCGGGCCGGCTGGAGGAGCGGATGCGGGTGCGCGGCGAGGACGACCTGGCCTCGCTGGCCAACTCCTTCAACAAGATGGCGGCGAACCTGCAGAACCAGATCCGGCGGCTGGAAGAGCTCAGCCGGGTGCAGCGCCGGTTCGTCTCCGACGTCTCACACGAGCTGCGCACCCCGCTGACCACCGTGCGTATGGCCGCCGACCTGATTCACGAGGCGCGCGAGACCTTCGACCCGGTCGTCTCCCGCTCCGCGGAACTGCTGCAGAACCAGCTCGACCGGTTCGAGGAGCTGCTCGCCGACCTGCTGGAGATCAGCCGCTTCGACGCGGGCGCGGCGATCCTGGACGCGGAACCGGTGGACCTGAGGGCGCTGGTACAGCGCGTCGTCGACAGTTCGGCGCCGCTGGCCGACCGCAAGGGCAGCACCGTGATCGTCGAGGCGCCGGAGGAACCGTGCGTCGCCGAGGTGGATGCGCGCCGGATCGACCGGGTGCTGCGCAACCTGGTGGTCAACGCGATCGAGCACGGCGAGGGCCGGGACGTGATCATCAAGGTCGCGGCTTCGGACGACGCGGTGGCCGTGGCGGTGCGGGACCACGGCGTCGGGCTGCGTCCGGGCGAGTCCTCGCTGGTGTTCAACCGGTTCTGGCGCGCGGACCCGGCGCGGGCCCGCACCACCGGCGGCACCGGCCTCGGCCTGGCGATCGCCCTTGAGGACGCCCGGCTGCACCACGGTTGGCTCCAGGCCTGGGGTGAGCCCGGCGGCGGCTCCCAGTTCCGGCTCACCGTGCCGCGCAACACCCGCGTCGAGCTGCTGCGCTCCCCGATCCCGCTGGAGCCCGAGGACTCGAGCCACCACCTGCGCCAGCGCCGCGGCTCAACGACGACGCCTGTGCAGCCTCAGTCTCAGACCGCGCCTCAGTCGCAGCCTCAGGGGTCAGGGCACCGAACGATGCTGGATCAGAGCGCGACTTCCTCCAGGCCGGGTGCGGTACGCGCTCCCGCCGGACCGCCCGGCTCACCAAAGGCCGCAAGTAAGCCGGGCCAAGACACCGCGGCGGTGGTCGACCGGGCGACCGTGTCGAGCCCGCCGTCCATCACTGGCTTCGGCGAGGGAGACCTGCGCGGCGACGTCAACGGCGGCGACGGAAACGGCACGGGGGACCAGGCATGAGGAACCGCAAGCCCTCGGCCCGCACAGCCGCGCTCGGCCTGCTCTCCCTGCTCGGATTCCTCACCGCGGGCTGCGTCAACCTGCCCGCGAACTCCGGCGTGAACGCGGTCAGCAAGCAAACCGACGCGGCCGGCGGATCGGACGTGCGGATCTGGCCCAAGGGACCCCAGCGCAACGAGGATCCACAGGCGATAGTCGAGGGCTTCCTGCAGACCGCGGCCAGCGACCCGGGCAACCTCTCCATCGCCCGCGAGTACCTCACCGGCGAGGCGCTGAACTGGGACCCGCAGAAGGTCGTGGTCTTCAGCGGCGACGAATCCAGCCCGACGCAGGTGCCGGGACACGGCGACCAGGTGCAGATCAACGGGACCGTGCTCGCGAACGTCGGCGACGACGGCACCTACGAGCCGGTGTCGCCGGTGTCGGTGCCGACGCCGCGCAACCGCTACCTCTTCTTCGTCAAGTTCAACGAGGACAAGGGCTACTACCAGATCGATCAGCTGCCCGACGAGTTCGGCATCGCGCTGACCGAGGAGACCTTCCGCGCCGAGTACAACGCCTACGACCTCTACTACCTCAACAGCGCCGCGCCGGGCGAGAGCATGATCCCGGTCCCGGTGTACATGCGCGGCCAGTCCGACGTCGTCATCGCCCAGAAACTGGCCGTCAAGCTGCTGGGCGGGGCGCCCGACTGGCTGGACGGGGCCGCGGTCACCGCCGCCCCGCAAATCGCGCTGGCCAACAAGAACAACGCGGTGAGCATTGAATCGGACGGTACGGCGCAGGTCACCGTCAAGACGCCGAACGTCTGCACCACGCACGGTCCCAGCGCGTGTAACGGCCTTGCCGACGAGCTACTTGCCACGTTCAGCGACCTGGCATCCGTCAGCCACGTGACGGTCGTCGATCAGCGCGGTACGCAGCTCGGCGCGTCATCAGGCACCGTCGACTACGTGATGAGGCACTACCACGTCGGGCTCGGCGGGACCGGTGACGCGACCTACTACTACCTCGGCAAGGACAACCACGCCGTCTACTCCTACGACAGCAAGGGCAGCCGGCTGGAGCAGGTCGGCCCGCCCAGCCGCCGATACAGCCACCTCGCGGTCACCAGCTACGACGGCTCGACCATCGCCGCCATGGTCGACGACTCCGGTACGAAGCTCTACCTCGGCAACCCCGGTGAGGTCGCCGACCGCCCGCCGGTGAAGACCGGCGGCCAGCTCACCTCGCTCAGCTGGGACGCGCTCGGCCACCTCTGGTTCATCGACAAGTCGCAGCATCCGGCCGCGCTCTACCGGCTGGACGTCACCCAGGGCCTCCAAGCGCAGCCGCAGAAGGTGACCACCGCGTTCGGCTCCGACGTGGACTCGCTGGCCATCACGCAGCTCGCGGTCGCACCCGACGGCCGCCGGGTGGCCGTCGTGTACTCGGAGCAGTCGTCGAGCGGATCGACGGTCGACTCCGTCGGCCTCGGCGTCGTGCAGGGCAGCGGCTCGAGCCAGTCCCTGGACCTGAGCCAGGCTGTCGAGAACCCGGTCGTGGCCCAGTGGAACACGGTGCAGGACATCGACTGGCACGGCAGTGAGTCCCTCGCGGTGCTCGGCGGCCAGCAGCCCTCCTCTCCCTCGGTGGTCTCCGAGCTGTACACGGACGGCTCGCCGGTGACGAACTCCACCGACCTCAATGCGGTCACCATCAACCCGCCCAACAACACCGGCGGCATCGAGTGGGCCGGCAGTACGCTGCTGGCCGTGTACGGAGGCACCGGCGGCACTCCGCCGCAGATCACGCAGTACTCGTTCAACAGCAACTCGTGGAGTTCGCAGGGATCCGCGCCTGTGCAGGGTTTTTCCCCCAGTTACGCCTATTGACCGACTCGCCCCGATCAAGCCGCTTATGATCATGGCGTGGGGGAGGAACTGACGGAGCGTCAGCGGCGGTCCTGGTGGGCGACGCTGCTCGACCTCGTGCTGCCCGCGGAGTGCGCCGGCTGCGGGCATACAGGCACCGGCACCGTGATCGAGGGCTTGTGCAGCACCTGCGCTCTAACCCTCTCCGGGCCACCGGTCCCAGTACGCCACGCACGCCGCCTGTCCGGCTTGCCTCCGGTACACGCGCTTGCGCCGTACCGCGAACCAGTCGCGGACATCATCGTCGCGCAGAAGGAACGCAACCGGCTCGACCTGGCCAGACCCCTCGGCCGCCGTCTCGCGCGCGCAGCCCTGGCCGCCAGCCCCGGCGCCGCCGCGGTCTGGCTGGTCCCCGCACCCTCCGCCCGCTCATCGACGCGCCGCCGTGGCCAGGATCCGGTACGCCGCATGGCTTGCGCAGCGGCCGGTGAGATGCGCGCGCTCGGCCATACGGCCAACGTCCTCCCGGCCCTACGCCATCAACGGCGCGTAGCCGACCAGGTCGGCCTGACGCATCTGGAGCGCGCACAGAACCTCAGGGGCGCTCTCGCCGTACGACCGGCCGCGGCATCACGCCTGATCCAGCGCCCGGCCGTCCTCATCGACGATGTGACGACCAGCGGAGCCACACTCGCCGAAGCCGCACGCGCCATCCGGGCCGCCGGCGGACAGCCGATCGGCGCGGCCGTCATCGCCGCCACCAGATTCAGCGGCCGCTGAACCCACTGCCGCGAACCCGAGCGATTCAGATCCTGCAAATCGGGGCAGCCCAAACCGAACCGGAGCGCGGCTGAACCCGTGCACCCCCTCAGACCCCCGGATCGAGGAGGCCCCCGCTGAACCCGCCGCTACGTCGCAGTTCACCCGGTTCGGCACGCGACCGACGCGCCACCTCGCGCAAGCCGAGACTCCCAGGTGAACGCCCCTCGATTCACCCACTTGGCGGAGTAGGCCTATTGGCCCCTACCGTTCACGCCCAAGCGGCATTACGTTCAAGCGTATGAGCAGCGCGCACGACGACTGACGGCCGAAGTCGTGACGCCCCGACGTACCTGGCCGGAACTCGGCAAGGCCTTCCCGTCGTTACCCCTCCAAAGCCGGATCTTCCCGGCATAGGTTGACAAGAATCAAACCAGTCCCAGGAGGTGGTGCAGCCCTACCCAAGTATCAGAATCAGCCACTCCTACCAGTGGAGCGCGACCCCGCGCGCACGAGCCGGGGGAGCGTCCAAGCCGCAGCAGTGTCAGTCCAGACAGCGAGCGCGGCGCGAACGACGAGCGCCGGGCAATCAGCGAGCAAAGGGAGACGCGCGTGGACATCGTGGTGAAGGGCCGCAAGACCGAGGTGACCGAACGGTTCCGCAAGCACGTGGTCGAGAAGCTCTCGCGCATCGAGCGCTTCGACGGCAAGGCCATCAGCCTCGACGTGGAGCTGTCCAAGGAGCGCAACCCCCGGCAGGCCGAACGCTGCGACCGGATCGAGATCACCCTGCGCACCCGCGGCCCGGTGGTACGGGCCGAGGCCTGCGCCGCCGACCCCTACGCTGCGCTCGACCTGGCCGCCACCAAGCTGGAGGCGCGGCTGCGCCGCGCCGCCGACCGCCGCCGTGTGCACCACGGCCGCCGCAGCCCGGTCTCCGTGTCCGTCGCCACCTCCACCCTGGCCGAGCTCGAGGCCGCCGAGCTGGCCGAGCGCGCGGCCCCGGTCGCCGCCGCCGAGCCCCGCCGCGAGATCCGGCACGTCGGCCCGATCGAGGTCGAGGGCGACGGCCCGATGGTCGTGCGCGAGAAGACGCACACCGCCCCGTCGATGGACCTGTGCCAGGCGCTCTACGAGATGGAGCTGGTCGGGCACGACTTCTACCTGTTCGTCGACGCCGACACGAAGCTGCCCTCCGTGGTCTACCGCCGCCGCGGCTACGACTACGGCGTGATCCACCTGGAGGAAACCGGCGCGGCGCACTACTCCGGCGGTCAGCCGGGCACCGCCACCGCCGCATAACCAGATCCCGAGAAAGCACCGCGGACAGGCGGAATCAGCACACTTGACGACACGAGCAGGCGCGGACCCGGACCGCGGAACGAGGATCGCCCGAAGAGGCGGCGACCACGTCCCGAGCGGTACTGTCAATCCCGGGTCCGCGCCAGCTATTATCAGGTTTCGCCGATACTGTGCGATGATGACTCGGTCACTGAGCGTCTCCGGCGTCCCGTCCGGGAGTAACGGGCGCCTGCCCGGACCGGCCGATCCAGGTACTAGGGGGTACGGACAGGTGGCCCAATCCGATTCCGGCAGGCCGGTCGGCGTGCGCCCGGAGGGCATCCCGGCGCAGCCCGGCCGCCCCCGCCCCACCACACCGCAGTCGTCCGCCCCACCATCCGCAAGGCCCGCCGGCTCCCCCGGGCAACTTGCGTCCGGCGCCGATCCGATCCGGGTCCTGCTGGTCGACGATCATGCGCTGCTGCGCCGCGGCCTGGACATCGTGCTGCAGCAAGAGCCGGACATCGAGGTGGTCGGCGAGGCCGGAGACGGCGCGGAGGCGGTGGAGAAGGCCGGCGAGCTGCTGCCCGACGTGGTGCTGCTCGACGTGAAGATGCCCAGGCGCGGCGGCATCGAGGCGGCGGCCGCGATCAAGGAGGTCGCCCCGTCCACCCGCGTGGTCATGCTCACCATGAGCGACGAGGAAGCCGACCTCTACGACGCGATCAAGGCGGGCGCCACCGGCTATCTGCTCAAGGAGATCCCGCCGCACGAGATCGCCGACTCGATCCGCGCGGTCGCCGGCGGCCAGTCGCTGATCACCCCGTCGATGGCCACCAAGCTGCTGAGCGAGTTCGCCACCATGGCCAAGAGCGGCGAGGAGCGGCGCGAGCAGGGGCCGCCCGCGCCGAAGCTGACGGACCGCGAGCTCGAGGTGCTCAAGCTGATCGCCACCGGGGCCAACAACAGCAAGATCGCCAAGACCCTGTTCATCAGCGAGAACACGGTCAAGAACCACGTGCGCAACATCCTGGAGAAGCTGCAGCTGCACTCGCGGATGGAAGCCGTGATGTACGCGGTGCGCGAGAAGATCCTCGACCTGCCCTGACCCGCGCCCTCACCGCAGCCCACCAAAAGCCCTCGCCGCGCATCCCCGGCCGTGCCCGACCGCCTTAGACGCCCTTCGCCGGCCTCATTCAGCGCGCCGCCGCTACCGTTCGCGATGCTCTACGCTCGGCGGTCATGACGACCACGCAGCCCGCAGGGCCGCCCGAGACTGGTAAGCAGATCGCCCGCGGCAGGGTCCTGAGCCGTTCGGACATCACGTTCATGGCCGGCGCGGCCGCGTTCACGGTGGCCGCGGCGCTCACCAAGGGCGGCGGGGCGGTCATCCCGTTCCTGGTCTCCGCGGTGGCGGTCGCCCTGCTCGCGGCGCTGGTCGGCCGGGCCGTGGACCACCTCGCCGACCGGCTCGGCGCCGGCGCCGTGGGAGTGCTCCAGTCCGCCCTCGGCAACCTGCCGGAGCTGTTCATCTGCATCTTCGCGCTGCGCTCGCACCTGACCGACGTGGTCACCGCCGCGATCATCGGCTCCATCCTCGGCAACCTGCTGCTGGTGCTCGGCCTGTCCTTCTTCGTCGGCGGCCGCAGGAACGGGATCCTGCGCTTCTCCGAGAGCCGCGCCCGGATGATCATGGCGCTGATGATCCTCTCGGTCGCCGCGATGCTGGTGCCGTCCCTCGCCTCGTACATCCACGCCGCGGCCGCGAGCCACGAAGCGAGCCTGTCCCGCATCACCGCAGTGGTCCTGTTGGTAGTCTTCGCGCTCTCGATCCCCGCCTCGCTGCGCCGCGAGGACTCGGCCCCCGCTGACGCATCCGCGCCAACCGCGCAACAGGGGTCCGAATCGCAAGCGGAGCACGCTGAGCAGGAGGGCGGCAACCGCTGGCCGCTGGCCCTCGCCGTGACGATGCTGGCGGTAACCGGCGTCCTCGCGGCCTACGTCTCGGACTTGTTCGTCAGCGCTCTGCAGCCCGCCATGAACTCGATGCACATCTCGGACGCGTTCGCCGGCCTGGTGATCGTGGCCATCGCGGGCAACGCTGTGGAGAACGCGGTCGGCGTCAAGCTCGCCTGGCAAAACCAGGCCGACCACGCGCTCTCGGTGATCCTCAACAGCCCGCTGCAAATCGCCCTCGTGCTGGCCCCGGCGCTGGTCCTGCTCTCCCCGCTGGTCGGCGGCGCGACCTTCACGCTGGTCTTCAACCCGATGCTGGTGACCACCGTCGGCGTCTCCACGCTCGCCGTTGCCTACCTAGTCTCCGACGGCGAATCCGACTGGCTGGAAGGCGCGACGATGGTCGGGCTCTATATCCTGATCGCCGCCGCCTTCTGGTGGGGCTAGGAAATTAATATAACCTGCGAATTCTTCCGAACGAGTGAAAATCGAAAGTTTGGACGCATAGACGGGAAAACATCCGTACGGTCGAAGTATGGATACTTCCCCGAAAGCTCTCCGCAACGGAGTTCCGCAGCAACGACACACCGAATCCCGCCCGAACGCTCAGGCTGGCGCCGAAGCCGAATTCGAGGCCGAGGTAACTTCCGCCTCCGATCGCATACGTGAGCTGCGCGCCCGCGGCCTGACGCCCAAGCAGATCCGCGAGGAACTGCCCGGCGTCTCACCGTGGGTGGTCAACTGCGCCCTCAACCGCGATGCCAAGGCACAGGCTTCGCATCCCGGTCTCCGCGCCCGCGCCCGTGACGCGGACCGAGAACGCGCCCGTGCGTTGCGGTTGGAGGGCAAGACGTACAAGCAGATCCGGGCGGAACTGGACGTCTCCTCCGCGACGCTCTCCATGTGGCTGCGAGATCTTCCTCATCCACAACCGGACCGTGCCGCTCATGCCGCGCACATGCACCGGATCCTTGCCACCCGCCGCAACGAGCAACGCGAAGCGCAGAAGGCAGCCGCGTTCGCCGAGGTGGGCGAGATCTCGGACCGAGAGTTGATGCTCCTCGGCGTCGCTCTGTACTGGGCCGAGGGGGTAAAGGACAAGCCATATTCGCGTCGCGAATATATCCAATTCATCAATAGCGACGCGGGGATGATGAGGGTCTTCCTCAGCTGGCTGGATCTCGTCGGTGTCGAGGAAGTCGACCGCCAGTACCGAATCTCGATTCACGAGAGTGCGAACCTGGCTGCCGCTGAGGACTTCTGGCGCCGTGTAGTCGGCAAACCAGAGGCAGACTTTCGAAAAGCGACGCTCAAGAGACATAACCCGAAGACAGTGCGCAAGCAACTCACCGACGACTATCACGGCTGTCTCATCGTCTGGGTGCGCAAGTCGAGCGGCCTCTACCGCCGAGTCGACGGCTGGTGGGCCGGAATCCTTGCGGCGCGCGGTGCTGGAGGTATGCCAAACTAGGGGCCGAGTCCTCCGTAGCGGGGACTCGAACCTTCCCGGGTCGTCTAAGGGCAGGACGCAGTCTTTTGGTGTCTGTTATGGAGGTTCGAATCCTTCCCCGGGAGCCCTTGCCGAGTTCGAACGCTCGGCCTTCTGCGCGGTAGATCAGCCGGTAGGCTCGGTGCTGAAATCCAGCAAACCGAGGTCGAGGAGACCGGTGTGTCCGAGCTGAGCGCGTCAGCTCCCGTGCGTCCCGCAGCCGTCCTGATCCTGGCCGCGGGCGAGGGAAAGCGGATGAAGTCTGCGAC
>NZ_DASRGV010000055.1:0-27885 GCF_035650855.1 Actinocrinis sp.
CGCCAGGCAATTACGAGGTGTCGGTCTCGATCGGAAGCAGCACCTCCGCCGGGCAGACGGCGATGTGGGTCGAGGCGCGGCGGCTCATGCTGCCGACGACCAGCACGGTAGCGGGCAGCGTGAAGCAGTATTCGTTCACGATCAACGTGCGGCAGCCGGAGGGGGAGCCGACCGGCGAGGGCGGCACCGGGACACCCGGGTTGGACATCCGCTTCACCGGTTCCAAGCCGGAAGTCTCGGCGGTGTCGGTGAAGCCGGCCAGCCATCCGCTGGTGGCGTATCTGGCCGGTGACTCGACTGTGTGCGATCAGCCGACAGCGCCCTACACCGGCTGGGGCCAGATGATCCCCGCAGCGGTGGGCCCCGGTGCCGTCATCGCGAACTATGCGGACTCGGGGGAGAGCTCCGGCAGCTTCCTGTCCAACCCCGTGCTGTTCCCGGCGATCGTCGCGAAGCTCAAGGCCGGGGACCTGGTGTTCATCCAGTTCGGGCACAACGACAAGACGACCAGCGCCGCGGACTATCGCAGCCACCTGACCACGATGGTGAACCAGGTGCGGGCGAAGGGCGGCGTGCCCGTTCTAGTGACCCCGCCGGTGCGTCACCTGTTCAGCGGCAGCCAGCTCACGTCCACGGCGTTGCATGTCAACAGCCTCGGGGTGAACCTGCCTGCTGAGATGCGGGCGGTCGGCGCGGCGCTGAAGGTGCCGGTGATCGACCTCACGGCAAAGAGCGCCGCGCTGGTCACCTCGCTCGGTCCGACCGCGTCCGCGGCGCTGTACCTGCGCGCGTCGGTCGACGGGGTCACCGACAACACCCACTTCTCTTCGTACGGCGCGACCCAGATGGCGGGCCTCGTGGTGCAAGGCATCCGGCAGCAGAACCTGTCGCTCGTCCCGTATCTCCGCTGATAGGCCTGGCGCCAATCTTCCTCATTCGCCGAACCCTGTACCGCGGCGCTGTCCGAACGAGAACCACCCACTTTATGGAGCGAGTATGAGACGAAGCACGCTTGCCGCAGGGACCCTGGCGGCCTGCGCGGTCACGATCGGCGCGACGGCCTTTGTCGCCGCCACGCCGGCGATCAGCGGCGCAGCCACGCTGCATACCTATTACGTGGCGCCGGGCGGCAGCGACAGCGCGGCGGGGACGCTGTCGGCGCCGTGGGCGTCGTTCGCGCACGCGCAGAGCGTGGCGCAGGCCGGGGACACGGTGTACTTCCGCGGGGGCACCTACACCTACACCCACGGGACCCGAAGCTGCACGAGTGGCACGGACCGGATCGATGCCATCACCCTCAGCAAGAGCGGTGCCTCGGGCGCGCCGATCAACTACGTCGCCTACGCGGGGGAGCGGCCGGTCTTCGACTTCTCCCATGTCACTGATAACTGCCGGATCAAGGGTTTCGACGTGACTGGCAGCTATCTCCACCTCAAGGGGCTTGAGGTGGAGGGCGTGCCGCAGAACAACTCGCTCAATCACGAGTCCTGGGGCGTGTGGATCTCGGGCAGCGACAACACCTTCGAGCAGCTCGACATCCACAACATCCAGGGCACCGGCCTGTTCATCCAGGACGGCGGCGGCAACCTGGTGCTCAACAGCGACTCGCACGACAACTTCGACCCACGCAGCTCCAACGGGGCCGGCCAGAACTCCGACGGGTTCGGGGCGCACATTCCCGCGGGCAATCCCGGCAATGTGTTCCGTGGGGACCGTTCGTGGTGGAACGGCGACGACGGCTACGACCTGATCAACGCGTTCTCGTCGGTGACCATCCAGAACTCCTGGGCCTGGCGCAACGGCTACCTGCCGGAGAGCACGACGCCGGCTCCGGCAGGTAACGGCAACGGTTTTAAGGCCGGCGGGTACGGCGGCAAGTACGTCTCGAACGGCGTCAAGCACACGATCGAGAACGACGTCGCCTTCGACAACAAAGTCTCGGGGTTCTACGCCAACCACCACACCGTCGCCGACGATTTCTTCAACAACACCGCGTACAACAACCACCCGGACTTCAACATGCTGGGCGTCTCCCCGTCCGGCGCGGCGATCGGGATCGGGAACCTGCGCAACAACATCGCCTACGGCGGCACGCTGACCTCGAACATGTCGGGAACGAACGCGTCCTACAACTCCTGGAACCTGAACGTCACGATGTCGGATGCGCAGTTCCAGAGCGTCTCGACCACCGGCTGGAACGCCCCGCGTCAAGCCGACGGCTCCCTGCCCAACCTGCCCTACCTGCACCTGGCGTCCAACAGCACCCTGATCGATCGGGGCGTCAACGTCGGCCTGCCCTACAACGGCAAGGCCCCCGACCTCGGCGCCTTCGAAACCCCCTGAGTCGGTCCGCGAACCTTCGAATCCCGCAACGATCACGGCAAAGGAGCGATGGTATGAGCGGGCAGTTGATCAGTAGGCGCACTCTGTTGCAGGGCGCCGCGGTCGGTGCGGGCGCGCTGGCGCTCGGGCAGCTCGGCACGGCGCAAGCGGCCTCGGCCGCCACCGCCTTCTACAAGGGCGCGGACATCAGCTGGGTGCCGCAGATGGAGTCGCAGGGCTTTTACTGGCGCAATGCCGCCGGTGTCCGGCAGGACATCCTGACGATCCTGAAGGGGTACGGGCTGTCGGCGATCCGGTTGCGCACCTGGGTCAATCCGGCGGGCGGGCACTGCGCCATCGGGGAGACCGCGGCCATGGCCCTGCGCGTGCAGGACGCCGGGATGGCGGTGAACATCGACTACCACTTCAGCGACACCTGGGCCGATGAGGGGCACCAGGTCCCGCCGGCGGCGTGGAAGAACATGAACTACAGCCAGATGCTCAGCGCCATGAAGAGCTACGTGAGCAGCACCATGAACGTGATCAAGAGCAAGGGCGTGACCCCGACCTGGGTGCAGATCGGCAACGAGGAGAACTCGGGGATCTGTCACCCAGTGGGCAGCGTGTCCAACCCGGCCCAGATGACCGGCCTGCTCAACGCCGCACACGACGAGGTCAAGCAGGTCTTCCCCAACGCCGTCGTCATGATCCATCTGGCATCGCCGCAGCACTCCTCGGTAGCAGCCTTCTTCAACGCCTACGCCTCCCACGGCGGCAAGTGGGACATGAACGGCTTCTCCTCCTACGGCAGCGCCAGCCTCGCGGCGAGCCTCGTGAACGACATGAAGTCGGTCTCGAACGCGCACGGCAAGCCGTACATGCAGGTGGAGTTCGGCGGGCCGGTCAGCAACCCCTCGGGAACCGAGACCACGCTGAAGAACTACCTGACCGCGCTCAAGAGCAACGGCGGGCAGGGATTGCTGTACTGGGAGCCGGAGGTCCTCTCCCAGTTCGCCGGTTACGGGATGGGGGCCTGGAACTCCTCGACCCGGGAACCGACCGTCATCATGAACGGCTTCGCGGCCGTCTGACCAAGGGTGCCGCCCCGGGCGTATCGCGCACCCGGGGCGTCGCCGCGTCGAAATGCACTGACACACCGCGGTCTCGATTCTGAAGGAGTACGAAATGAAGCCGGACAGACGCCGCCTCGGGCGCCTCAAGCCCCTCCTCCCGGTCCTCGCGATGCTGCTGAGCCTGCTCGGCGTGCAGGCGGTGGCCGGGACCGCCGCGCAAGCCTCCACCACCCAGTTCCACGGTGTGAACTGGGCCAATCCGAACGACAACTTCGTCACCGGCAACCTCGTTCCGGTGGGGCTGTCGAGCACCGACAGCTATGCGACCACGTACGCCAAGGCCACCTCGATTCTCAAGGGCTTCCAAGCCCTGGGCGCCAACACGGTACGCATGCCCTTCAACCGGGCGACGGTGAGCGGCAGTTGGTGGAAGAGCTACACCGCGGCATTCGACGCGGCGACGGCCCTAGGCATGAAGGTCGTGCTCGCTCCCTGGCTGCAAAAGGGTGTCATCGGCGACTCCACATCCTTCTATGCCATGTGGAACACCGTGATCAACAAGTACATCAACAACGGCAACGTGTACTTCGACATCATGAACGAGCCCAACGGCTACAGCGCCTCCAGTGAGGACAACGTGGCCGCGGCCTGGGTGGCGCACTTCCCGCAGGTCCCGCGCGGCCGGATCATGGTGCCGGGTTCCGGCGCGGATCAGACCCTGTGCACCGTGGGCGCCGACTCACGCCTCTCCGGGACGCTGCTCTCGATCCACATCTACGGGATGTTCGGCGACTCGCACACCACCGAGGCCGCGTGGACCAGCGACTTCCAGGGCCACCTGTGCGGCCACGCCAGCCGCGCGGTCCTGACCGAGTTCGGCGTTCCGATGACGACGGGAGCGAACTACGACGGGGCCCGCAACGGCAACAACGACCGCTCCTACCTGTATGCGATCACTGATACGGTGCGCGGCCAGGGCATCGGCTCGATCCTCTGGACCGGGGTGAAGACCGCGAGCCAGACCCAGGGCCCCGGCCCGTGCGAGAACGCCTCCTGCGCCATCACCTCCCTGCACGGCACCGCGCCGAACTACACCCTGAGCATCACCAATCAGTCAGGGCTCGACCGCCTTCACTACGGCTGGGGCCAGTAGTGGCGGCGGCACGACCACGAATCCGATGCACGCGGTAGGGGCGGGTATGGGCAGACAAACACGATGGCTCTCCGCGATCGTCGCCGTCGCGACCGCGTTGGCGGCCTGCGCCGCGGTGCTGACGCTCGGGACCGCGACAGCCAACGCGGAGTCCAACGGCGGCGTGAAGGTTATGCCGCTCGGGGACTCGATCACCCACGGATACACGGTGCCCGGAGGCTATCGCATCGGCCTGTGGCAGCGCTTCACCGCGAACGGTTACAAGGTCGACTTCGTCGGATCGCAGTCCAACGGCCCGGCCAGTCTCGGCGACCACGACCATGAAGGCCACCCCGGCTGGCGCATCGACCAGATCGACGCGGACATCGTCGGCTGGCTGGGCACCTACAAGCCGCATACGGTGCTCTTACACATCGGCACCAACGACATCAGCCAGAACTACAACCTGAGTACCGCTCCGAACCGGCTGTCCGCGCTGATCGACCACATCACCGCCGCCGCGCCGACCGCCGAGGTGTTCGTCGCGCAGATCATCCCGCTGGCATCGAGCAGCCTCAACGCCAAGGTGCGCACCTTCAACGCGGCGATTCCGGGCATCGTGCAGAGCAAGGTGAGCGCCGGCAAACACGTACACCTGGTGGACATGTACGACGCGGTGCCCACGTCCGACCTGGCCGACGGGGTGCACCCGAACGCGACAGGCTACGACAAAATGGCCGCCGTCTGGTACAAGGCGCTGCTCGCGGTACCTGGCAGTATCGGCACGTCGAGCCAGCCGAGCGGAAGCCCGAGCAGCAGTGCCGGCTCGGGTACCGGTCTGGTTCATGCGGTGGGTGCGGGTAAGTGCCTGGACGTGCCGAACGGCAGCCAGGCGAACAGCACCCAGTTGGATATCGCCGGGTGTAGCGGCGGCAGCGGCCAGCTGTTCGGCTACACCTCCTCCCGCCAGGTGAGCGTGTACGGCGGGGCGAAGTGCCTGGACGCCTACGCCAAGGGCACTACCGCCGGCACCAAGGTCGTCATCTACGACTGCAACGGCGGGGCCAACCAGCAGTGGCACCTCAACGCCAACGGCACGATCACCAGTGCCCAGTCAGGGCTCTGCCTCAGCGTGACCGGCGGCTCGACCGCCAGCGGCGCCCTGGTCGAACTGTGGACCTGCACCGGCGGCTCCAACCAGCAGTGGAGGCTCGGCGGCTGAGGAGGCAGCAGTAGCAAACGCGAGAACCAGGAGTCTGCGACAGACCGCGGTGCGGGACGGGCCCTCAAGCCCGTCCCGCACCGCGGTCTCTGCACTGCGCTACGGCGCTACGGCGCTTCCTGCGGTGCGATGCCGAGCAGGGCGATGATCGCGAGGGTGCGCTGGGCCGCGTCGTTGGTCGCCACGGTGTGGTCCGCGACCGAGGACGCGGGTATCTCGTTGATCGGCTCGATGGCCGCGTCGCCGGACACTGACACTGCCGCAGGCCAGGGCTGGCCTGCCGGATCGGTAAGGAGCTGCTGCCAGCCGCGCTGGCGGATGTTCGGCTCGTTGAGTTGCTCTCCGGCCCAGGCGGTCATCCGCGAGTAGATGGTCTTGAACACGCCCGGGTTGAAGGAGAACCCGTAGTGCGCGATCTGCTCGGCGGCCGGGGCCTGCACGTAGCGGGCGAAGTCCAGGTAGGTCTGCCGGAAGGCGGGCACGTCGACCAAGTCGAGGACCTCCCAGAGGGCCTGCTCGCCGAGGAAGGCCATCGACAGGTTGTAGCCGCCGGTGTAGTCGCCCTTGTTGAAGTTGTACAGGTGCGCGGTGCGCGGGTCGAAGCCGACCGCGCCGCCGGCCTCGCCGGTGAACAGCCCGGCCGGGAAGGTGGCGATATCGGCCATGCCGGTGGTGATCCGGTCGCGCCACTTCGTGTCCCCGGTGCGCTCCCACTCCGTAAGCCAGTTGCCCATCAGCGCGTACCAGTCCGGTCCGATGCGCACCCGCGCCGGGGCCAGGGTCTGCGGCGGCAGTACCTCGCGCAGCGGGTCGATCGAGACAAGGGTCTGATCCGCCTGAAGGCTCGTGCGGATCAGGTCGCCGAGCAGCTCGTCGGCGGTCAGGTAGTAGGAGAAGCGCTTGGTGTACGACTCGCCGACCCGCGCCTCCTTCGCGCCGTCGCCCCAGTGCGAGACGTTGTGGCGTGATCCGAGCCCCGCGAAGCGCCCGATGTGGTGCATGTCGACCTCGCTGACATGCTGGGTCATCGCGTGGGCGAGGCGGAACGCGACCGGGTCGCCGGAGCGCAGGAAGGCGTACCAGAGTGCTGCGTCGGTGCCTAGCTCCGCGTTGTCCCAGGCGTATCCGCCGACGTCGTAGCGCCACACGTGCCGGTCGGGGTCGTAGGTGTGCATGACGTCGCCGTAGTGCCAGAAGCCGTACCAGCTCCGCTGTTCCACCTCGGCGGCGTAGAAGGCGACGTCGTGCGCGATCGAGTCTTCCAGCTGGGCACGGCCCGGTGTGCTGCGGTCGATCAGGCCCCAGCGGCCGAACACCTTGGCGTCGTGGTACCACCGCGGGTCGGCCACCACCTGCGGCGGCGCGGTCAGGGCGGGGGCCAGCGCGGCGATCTGGTCGCGCGAGGGGGTGGTGTCGAAGGCCCACAGCCGCAGCTCGGTGGAGCGGGCCATCCCTTGCGGGGTGCTGAATCCGGCCTGTACGTCCTCGTATGCGAGGTCCAGGCCGTGCGCGGTGGTGTCGTAGTGCCGCAGGTCCATCGCGCCACCATGCGGCGACCAGGACCACAAGGTGACGGTCGCGTTGTCGGTAGCGGCGCCGCGCACGTCGAGTGAGCGGGGGAAGCGCTGCCAGAAGTCCCGCAGCCCGAAGCCGAGCCCGCCGCTGATGCCGCCGACATAGCCGAACCCTGACGCCCGATCGCCTTGGCCGGCGTGCTTGAGCCAGCTGCCCGCCGAGGAGGTGCGCTTCCAGATCGCAAAGTGCTGCGCCGACTCCTGGAAGAGGGTGAAGTCGTTCCACAGGGCCAGTTGCTGGTATTCGGAGGAGACGGTCGTGGCCCAGTCGGAGACCGGCGGCGTGGCCGTTCCGGCCACCTGCGCGGCGCGCACCGCGGCTCCCGGATCTCGGCGCAGTCCGGTCAGCACCCGCACCGGCTCGCCCCAGATTCCGCCGGACGCGCCGCCGAACCGCAGGTGCCGGTTGTGCGCCTCGTCCGCCATCGGGACCGTCAGCTCAAGGCCGAGCCCGCGCACGAACTCGCGCGTCTCGTCGGCGTCCCAGAGGAAGTTGTGCACCAGGCGGATCGAGTCGTCCCCGGCGCTCAGGTAGATCCGAAGCGTCCAGGGCAGGATGCCGCGGGCGCCGTTGCCCGCACCGCGAACGGGGCCGCGGTCGCGCAGGTAATGCCCGGTCAGCTTCAGCACCGCCCGAACCGGCCCGGACTGTTCGACGTCGAGATCTGTCACGACTCCGGTCCACGAGGTCCGGCGTGGCTCCGCACCGTCCTCGGAGTCCGGCGCGTCCTGCAGTAACAGCGTGAGCCGGCCATTGGTCGCGGTCGTTCGTCCGGCGCGCGCGATCGACGGGATGACGATCGGGCCCGAGCGCGCCACCCGCACCGTGATCACGCCATTGGTCAGAGTCGCGCCCGTGTGCGTGCGTGAGGCGGACACCGCGCGTGCGGGGGCGGCCGGATGACCGGGCGCGAGCGTATACGTGCTCGATGTCTCTCCCGCGCCGATCGCGTGCGCGCTCCACTTGATCGACCCGTCCGGCCAGAACGCCAGCGGCCAGGACTGCACCGGCGCGGCGCTGCCGTCCGCGCGGGTCAAGCCGAAGTGTGTGCGATGCGCGACCGTGCCGCGTGGCCACGGCACACCCCACGCCGTACCCGGGCCTGGAGCGGGAGTGCCATCGAGCCAATGCAGGGCAGCGCTCGGTGGCGGCTCCTGAGTTGTAGCGGTTCCGGTATCGGCGGTCGCGCCGGCACCGGAGCCGGTGCCGCTCGCGGCGTTGGCGGCGGTGGGGGAGAGCGCGGCCGCGGCGACGGCGGCGCTGGCAGTGAGGAACGTCCTGCGCGGAAGTTCGGAAGCGGACAATGCTTCGTCTCTCTAAGAGTCGTGGATGCGACTGGGAGCGCTCCCATCGAGAGGGCGCGGCTCAGGCGGTGCGCGAGGTGCTTCGGGTGCCGGGATTCTGCACAGGTGTTGACGTGTGCTGAGACCGCGTTAAGATTCGGCGGCGGTGAATCGATTCAAGCGCCAGGTTGCAGGAATCGTCAATACCACGCGCGTTCAACTAACGTTGCCGTCGAATGCGCGTCGAAACTTCATCGAAAAGCTGTCGAACGATCTCCCGCGTTCAGGCCGGAAGCTCGCCTGAAACACCATGCACGCTGCGCTATGAGAGGTTTCAATGAAAGTTTCGCGACGCGCTCGCGTCAGGCCATTTGATTTGGGAGGAATCGCGATGCTCCGCGCCCGGCGTCTTGGTACCGTTCACAGAACGGCCCTCCTGCTGGCCGTGGCCCTCGGGCTGACCGGCACGCTGAGCACGGCTTGCGGTTCTTCGTCCTCGGGGTCCGGGGGGCCGGTGTCGATCCGCTTCGTCTGGTGGGGCAACGCCGACCGGGCCAAGGCGACCAACGCCGCCGTGGCCGCGTTCGAGAAGGCGAACCCCGGCATTACCGTGCACACCGAGTACGCGAGCTACGACGCGTATTTCCAGAAGCTGGCCACTCAGGTGGCCGGCGGAGACAGCCCGGACCTGCTTCAACTGGACCGCGCCACGTTGGGGGAGTACCGGCAGAAGGGCGTCCTGCTGCCGCTCGACTCATACGTCGGCAAGACGCTGCACACCTCAGGGCTCTCCCCGCTGCTGCTCGCCTCCGGCAAGATCGCGGGCAGCCAGTACGCCGTTCCCGGCGGCCAGACCACGCAGATGCTCGTCTATGACAAAACCCTGTGGAGCCGCGCCGGGGTGACTCCACCCGCGAACGGGTGGACCTGGGCGCAGTTCACCACGATGAGCGAGGCGGTCGGCAAGGCTACCGGCACGCCGGGCAGCACCGACTTCGGTTGGGCGATCGACTGGTTCGAGGTCTACCTCGCCCAGCACGGCAAGCACCTGTACACCTCGGACGGCAAGCTCGGCTTCACCGCAGACGACCTCGCCGCGTTCTGGAATCTGACGGCGACGATCCGCTCCGGCGACGGCCTGAGCAAGCCCACCGCCACCACCAAGATGGACGGCTCGACCGCGAATTCGGCGTTGGTGACCAAGCAGGCCGCCTCCGAGATCAACTATGACTCGAACCTGACTGGATATCTGGCCTCTTACAACGGGGGCACGCTCGCCGAGGCGCCGCTGCCGAGCGACAATCCCGCCGTGTCCGGGTTGGCCGCGATGCCGCCGGTCTCCTTCGCGGTCTCCAAGCGTTCCGCACACGCCGACGCGGCGATCAAGCTGCTCGACTTCCTCACCAACGACCCGGGCGCCGGCGCGATCCTGGGCACCACGCGCGGTATGCCGCCCAACCTGTCGATCCGCGCGTCGGTGTGCGCGAACGCGAGCGCGTCGACCAAGGCCGTGTGTGCCTACGAGGACACAGTGAAGAACATCGTCGGCCCCTCATTCGGCAACTGGCCGACCGGATCTGCGGCGATCAAGCGGGACTTCCAGCAGATCTACGACGATGTCATCTTCGGCAGGACGAGCGTGTCCGCGGCCGCCGCGCGCGTGGTCGGTGACGCCCAACAGACCCTCAGCCAGCCGTGACCAGCTCAGCTGCCTTGCATGAGACCAGCGTGAGCGGCGGCGGACCCGGCGCGGCGAACGCGGACGACCGGCGGCGGGCGGCCCGCCGCCCTCGTTCCCCGCTGCGCCGTGGCGAGGGCCGCGTCGCCTGGCTGCTGCTCTCGCCGTGGACCGTGGGCGCGCTGCTGCTCACGATCGGGCCGGCGGCCGTCTCGCTCTACCTGTCGTTCACTGACTATGACCTCTTCGATGCCCCGCATTGGATCGGGCTGCGCAACTACACCACGATGTTCACCCATGATCCGCGCTACTGGGACGCGGTGCGCGTGACGGCGCGCTACGTCGTGCTGGTTGTGCCGATCAAACTCGCGCTCGCACTCGCCGTCGCGCTGCTGCTCAACCGGAAGCGAGTCGGCCAGGGCTTCTACCGCTCGGCGTTCTACGCCCCGTCGCTGTTGGGAGCCTCGGTCGCGGTCGCCTTGGTATGGCGGGCGCTGTTCAGCACCGGAGGCACCGCGGACCGTCTGCTCTCGAACATCGGCATCCACACCGGCGGCTGGATCGATCAGCCGCAGTACGCGCTGTACACGCTCGTACTGCTCGGCGCGTGGCAGTTCGGTGCGCCGATGGTGATCTTCCTCGCGGGTTTGAAGCAGATCCCCGGCGACCTCTACGAGGCGGCCGCGATCGACGGCGCGGGCCGGATTCGTCGGTTCTGGTCCGTCACCGTGCCGATGCTCTCCCCGGTGCTGCTGTTCAACCTGGTGCTCGAGACAATCCACGCCTTCCAGGCGTTCACCGGCGCGTTCATCGTCTCCAGCGGGCGCGGCGGGCCCGGTGACTCAACCCTCTTTTACACTCTCTACCTTTACCAGCGCGGATTCACCGACTTCCGGATGGGCTACGCCGCCGCGATGGCCTGGATCCTGTTGCTCGCGCTGGGCGTCCTGACCCTGGTGCTGTTCGCCACCGCGCGGCGCTGGGTCTTCTACGCGGGACAGGAGCGCTCATGACCGCCGAACCGGCCGCGAACCCGGCGGGCCAGCCTCGCGGGCCGCTGCCGACCGCAGCGCGGTCAGCGGCGCGCGCCCGCAAATCCGTGCTCTGGCACGCCTGCGCGATCGTGGCGCTGCTCGTTCTGCTTTACCCGATCGTGTGGCTGATCAGCGCCTCGTTCAAACCCGCCGACGAGGTCCTGTCCAACCTCTCCCTGCTTCCGCGGCACCCCACCGCCGACGGCTACCATCAGGTCTTCTCCGGAATCGCGGACTACAGCGTCTGGCACTACTTCGGCAATTCGCTGCTCGTCTCGGTCGGCGCCGTGGCCGGGAACGTGATCTCCTGCTCGCTGGCTGCCTACGCCTTCGCCCGGCTGCACTTCCGGGGCCGCGGCCCGCTGTTCGGGTTCGTGATCGCGACCATCATGCTGCCGCAGCACGCGGTGCTCATCCCGCAGTACATCCTGTTCCAGAAAATGGGCCTGGTGAACACGTTCTGGCCGCTGATCCTGCCGAAGTTCCTGGCCGTGGACGCGTTCTTCGTCTTCCTGATGGTCCAATTCATCAGGACCCTGCCGCGCGAGCTCGACGAGGCGGCCACGCTCGACGGCTGCGGTCCGCTGCGCATCTTCCGGCACATCATCGTGCCGCTGCTGCGCCCGGCCCTGATCACGACCGCGATCCTGACCTTCATCTGGACCTGGAACGACTTCTTCACGCAGCTGGTGTACCTCAACGACGCCGACAAATTCACCCTTCCGCTGGCGCTGCAGATCTTCATCGACCAGACCGGGCAGTCCGCGTACGGGCCGATGCTCGCGCTGTCCGTGCTCGCGCTCGTGCCGATCGCCTTGTTCTTCCTCGCGTTCCAGCGCTTCCTGCTGGACGGCGCGACCAACTCGGGCCTCAAGGGGTGAATTCATGACTCGAGCGCGTGGTTTCACTCTGCTCGCCGAGGTACTTCTGATCGGCGTGATGACTACGATCGCCGCACTCGGTATCGTCACCGCGTTCGGCGCGCTGGCGGCCGGATGCGCGTCGCTGCGCGAGTACCTGGAGCGGGACGTGGCGCCCAGCCCGCGCCGCTATCTCAGTCTGCTGCGTGCCGCGTCGCGTGGCGCGATCCCGTTGCTCGCGCTGCCCGTCCTGCTCGCCGTTGTCGCGCTGGATCTGCTCGCCTGGCGTGCCGGAATGCCCGGCGGCCGCGTCCTCGGCCCCGCCGCCCTCGCGGTAAGCGCCTTAGCGGTCGTCATCGGTCTGCGCGCCGCGGCGAGCTGGAGCCCGGAACCCGACGACGTCCGTCAACCGGTGCGATGGAGCACCCTGCTGTCCGGCGCGGGCAGCGAAGCGGCTTCCGATTGGCGTGGCAGCCTGCTGATCGTCGCTGCGCTGGCAGTCTGCGCAACGCTCGCCTTGGAAATCCCCGTGCTCGCGCTTACCGTGCCAGGCCTGCTCGTGTTCGCAGCCGTGGCCGTACGTGCCCGCGCCGCCGGATCGGCGGCGCGGGCGGCTGTCGGCGGCTAGCCAGTCTTGACCAGGCTGAAGTCGTCGGCGTCGACCCAGTTGCCGGAGCTGCCGTTGGAGGAGACACCGACCTGGATGGACCCGTTGGTCACGGTGATGCCGGTGATGCTCACCTGGGTCCAGCCGCCGATCGATCGGTTGATCGCGTAGTCCTTTTCAGTCCCGCCGGAGTTCTTGGCGTACAGGTTCGCAGACTGCTGTCCGCCGCTGCTCTTGACCCAGGTCGAGAGGGTGTAGGTGCCGTTGGGCAGCGTGATGTTCTGGTGGATGTCGCCGGTGGAGGTCTCCTGCATCGTCCAGCGTCCGGTGTGCCCGCCGGAGTGGTTGGCCACGTTGGCAGTGCTGCTCCATCCGGCCATCGTGCTGGTGGAGACGCGGTCGGCTTCGAAGCTGGGGTTGAGCACGTAGTTGTTGCCCGCGCCCACCGACCAGGTGCCGGCGGCGGCGTCCACGTTCCATTGGCTGAGCGAGTGGAAGGTGGGGGTGGTGCCGTTGAAGGTGAGCGGGACCCACTGGTTGTAGCCGATGCCGTTGCCGGCGAAGTCGGCCCACCGGTCCCCGCCGAAGACGACGAAGGAGCCTGACGTGCCGTTGACCGCGAACGCCAGGCCGGTCTGGGTGACGTGGGAGAAGTCCGCATCGGTGCCCTGCAAGACGAACTCGGCGCCGTAGCCGCTGTTCACCTTCGAGGAGTCGATGCAGTAGGTGTGCGAGGCGTTCCAGCCGTGCAGGTCCGAGGAGCAGAAGTAGTAGGTGCCGGCGTGCTTGAACATGATGTTGCCCTCGCGCCCGCCCGCGGAGCTGTTGTAGATGTTCACCGCCGGCTGCACCTGCAGGAAGTCGGAGGGGCGCAGCTGTGCGACGTACAGGTGGTTGCGGCCGCTCTTGTTGCTGAAGGCGAGGTAGGCCTGGCCGTTGTCGTCGACGAAGATCGACTGGTCGCCGGACATGCCGGTGGTGACGTTGCCGATGCTCGACTGGGTGGCGGCGCGGGTGAAGTGGCCGTTGGGGGTGCTGCTGGTGCCGAACACCAGCCCGCTGCCCGCTTGGGCGATCAGCACGTACTTTCCGGTGTTGGGGTTGTGCATGATGCCGATGCGCCCGACCCAGCCGCCGCCGGTGTCCGAGGGGGTCATCGCGTTGCCCTCGAACTTCCAGTGCACCAGGTCGGTCGAGGAGTAGCAGGTGATCGCGCTGATCGAGACGTCACCGCTCTTGCCCGCGGCCGGGTTGTTGTAATAGGTGACCGCGCCGTTGTACTTCGCCCCGTACCAGTAGTACGTGGAGCCGACCTGGATCACCCCGCCGCCCTGGGAGTAGATCGGGTTGCCGGAGGTGTCCTTCCAGAACACGTCGTTCTGGATCGTCGCACCGGTAGCGGCGGCCGCGGCGCGGTTGCCGACGGTGCCCGCCGCGGTGCCGGCCACCGTGCTACTGGCTGCCTTGGTGCCGACGGCGCTCGCGCTGGTGGTCACGGTGACCGCGGCCAGGCCGGCGGTGCACAGCACTGCGGCGAACGCCGCCGCCAGCCGCCGTCGAGCGCGGGGCGCGGTGCCGGGTGCCGCGCAGTCGCTGGATTTCGCCATGAGGGATTGTCCTTTTCGTGAGGTGATCAGTGCGCTGCGATGCCGGATGACGCTCCCGGCCGGGCGATATCGAAGCGCGGGATGGGATGGGATATGGAAAGCCTTGATATTTCGGGCCGGTTGGACCCTAGGCGCTGTGTTGCAGGGCGCCGATGTCCGGAATGGTCGGGACGGCGGTACCGATGTAGTCGAGCCCGCCGTCGTTCGCGACGGTGACTCCCGCGTGCGCGGCGGGAGAGCTGGCGGGGATCAGCCAGTTGAGACCGGCACTGAGGTCAGGTCCGGAGGCCTGCGTCCCGGTGCCGCCGGCCGTGGGGTCGGCGAATAGGGGATTGCCGGTTTTGCCAGCGACTTCCACGGCGAGGCCGTACTCGTGCCCGTATTCGAGTCGCTGCCCGTCGGCGAGACGGAGTACGTCGTGGTGGCGGCCTCGGCGGAGGGCGCCGCCAGAACGACGGTGCCTGCGGTCGCGAGTGCGAACGCGCCGGTGGCAGCCAACACGCTTCGGCTCGAGCGCAAGCGGTAGGGCAGGGAAGACCACTTCATCGTGTTACCTTCCGCGGTGGATTCGTCCGTACTGTCGCGTGCTGTCGTATTTCCGCTTCAAGACGGGCAACGGGGAACGTAGTGATCGACCACCTGGGCGTCAAGAGAAGTTGAGTGATCGATCACCTATCCTGGGCGCGACGAATGTAAGCCGATGTAAGACGTCACGGCGAGCGGCATCCGGCCGACTCGGCTATACGGTTGATTCGGTCACGGGTCCGCATGTTTCGGTCCGGCTTCCCGCCGAAGCGTGCGGCCGATGCCCGGCGCCGGGTGGTCCTATGAAGAGGGGCGGAAGTCGACGGATGACAAGCGAGCCGCGAAACGGCAGGAAGCGCGCGACGATCTGGGAGGTCGCGCGCGCCGCCGGGGTCTCCCACCAGACCGTCTCGCGCTATCTGCGCAACGAGGGCGGTCTGCGGCCCGCCACGCGCGAAAAGATCGACAGAGCCGTCGCCGAACTCGACTACCGACCCAATCTGATCGCCCGCTCCATGCGGACGCGGCGGACCAACCGGATCGCCATCGTCCTGCCCGAGTTGACCAGCTTCGTCCCGATCCCCGTGCTCAAGGGCGCCGCGCAGACCGCCCGCGAGGCCGGCTACAGCACCGACGTGGTGGGGCTCGAAGGCGACGCCGTCCGGCGAGCCGAGGGGGCGCTGGCCCTGCTGGACAGCCGGCAGGTCGACGGCTTGCTTTCGTTCACGCCGCTCAGCGACACGGTGATCGCGCCCGGCGACCGACGTCCGATCGTGATCTACGGCGAGTACGACGACCACATGCACTCTCAGGGTCATTTCGCTGACGGACGCCCGGCGGCCGAGATCGTGCGCCACCTCGCGCAGTTGGGGCATCGCAGGTTCCTGCACGTCGCGGGCTCGGCGGACTGGGCCTCCGCGCTGAACCGCCGCGCCGTCTACGAGGAGACGGTCGCGCAGCTCGGATTGGAGTCCTACGGCGTCGTGGTGGGCGACTGGTCCGTGGCCTCGGGCTATGAGGCGGCGCGGGATCTGCCCGCAGACGCCGGAGTGACGGCGGTGCTGGCGGCCAACGACTACGTCGCGATGGGCGTCATCCGCGGGTTTCAAGACCGCGGCCTTCGAGTCCCCGAGGACGTCAGCGTCTTCGGCTGGGACGACGAGCAGTTCACGCAGTACTTCAAGCCGACCATGTCCACGGTCCGGCTCGACCGCGACACGATGGGCCGTCAGGCGATGTCCGCACTGCTCGCGCTCATCGACGGCGAGCCGCAGCCGCAGCCGCGCCTCGAGTCCACGTTCGAGATCGTGCCGCGCGGATCCAGTGGCCCGGCTCCGCGCGCTGAAACCGTCGGGCCTGACACGTCTGTGCTGTTCAGCGATATGTGAAAAGTGAGGTGATCGTTCACGTGGCTGGCCCTTGACAGTAAGAGTGATCGATCACTATCTTCGCTGCTGCGCTGCGAGGAGTGTGGCGGCGCGTTTCCCGTTGGTCCCGGCCTGCCGCTTGGACGGCACCGGTGCTTTAGCGCACGACGATGTGCCAGGGAAGGAAAGTCATGACACAGCGCGCGGCCGTCACCGCACGCACGAACACGAAGGCGAAGCTCGTCGCGGTGATCACCGCCACGACGCTGTCAGTGTGCTTAGTGACCGCCTGCGGCGCGCCGACCAGCTCCGCGCCCGCCGCTTCGTCGACCCAGCTGACCGCGGTCAAACCGTCGAGCCCGATAGCGCTGACGATCCTCGACGGCGGCGGGGACTTGAAGGGCGGCGGCCAGGCGGCGATCGACGCCTTCGTGAAGGCCAATCCGGATCTCGTCTCCGCGGTGAGCTATCAGACCGCCGCGGCCACGGACGTCACGGGGAAGATCAAGGCGCAGCAGCTGGGCGGAGCCGTCAACACCTCGCTGCTGCTCGGTGGACCTGACGTGCTCGGCGCCGCGGAGGCGCAGCACGTGCTGCTCCAGCAGTTGCCCGCGCAAGCCTCCGGCCTGCCGGACCTCTCGGCCATCCAGGACGCGGGGCGGGCGAATTACCAGGCCATGTCCGGCGGCTATGGCGTGCTGATCAACTACGACCAGAACGGTCCCTTCGTCGACTACAACGCCTCGGCCGTCAGCGCGGCGCAGGCGCCGACCACCCCGCAGGCGCTGCTGGACTGGGCCAGGGCGCACCCCGGCAAGTTCGCCTACGCCGATCCGGACAACTCCGGATCCGGGCGCGCATTCATCGAGGCTCTGCCTTATATGCTCGGCGACTCGAACCCGGCAGACCCGGCCAATGGCTGGAGTAAGACCTGGGCTTACCTGGAACAGCTCGGCCACTACATCCATAGCTATCCGACCAGTTCGACGATCCTGGCCCAGCAGTTCGGCACCGGTCAGCTCGACGTCATCCCGACGATCATTTCGCATGACATCTCGTTCCGGAAGTCCAGTACGTATCCCGCGAATACGGGCATCGCCCTGTTCTCCGACCAGAACTGGATCACCGACGGGCACTACGCCATGATCCCGGCCGGAGTAAGCGCCCAGACACTGTATGTCGACCTGAAGTTGGAGTCGTACCTGGTCTCGGTGCAAGCCCAGGCGCTGCGTCTGACCAAGGGTGTACTCACGACCGCGAACAAGAACGCGACGATCGACAACTCCGGTCCGGAGGTGACCGCGTTCGTGCAGAAGTGGGGCCGGCCGGACTTCTACCCGAGCGCGCTGACCCAGGGCACCGTGCGCACGCCGCTCACGCCCGCGAACCTGCAACAGGCGTTCAGCCTATGGCAGCGCAACGTGGGATCGAAGGTCGGCGGCTGAGCGATGGCGATCACGGCGGCCGAAGCGGACCGGCGCGGTTCGAGCGCGGCGTTCGAGCGGCTCTCCCTGCGCGGGGTTACGCGCACCTACGGCAGGAATCCGCCCGCGCTGCGCGACTTCGACCTCGAACTCGGTCGAGGCGATTTCGTGGCCCTGCTCGGCCCGTCGGGCTGCGGCAAGACCACCGCTCTGGCCTGTCTCGCGGGCCTGCAACCGCTGACCCGCGGCTCGATCTGGCGCGACGGCGAGCGCATCGACACCCAGCCGGCCGAGAAGCGCGGCTTCGGCATGGTGTTCCAGAACTATGCGCTCTTCCCGCATCTGACCGTGCAGAAGAACGTCGAGTTCGGCCTGACGATGCGCCGGGTCCCGCGCCGCCAACGCCAGGAACGCGCGGAAGCCGCGCTGCGCACGGTGCAACTCGAGGAGCACGCCGGCAAGCTGCCCTCGCAACTGTCCGGCGGCCAGCAGCAGCGCGTCGCGATCGCCCGCGCACTGGCCATCGAGCCGGAGGTGGTGCTGATGGACGAACCTCTGTCGAACCTGGACGCCGCGTTGCGTGTCGAGATGCGCACCGAGATCAAACGCATCTACCAGGAGCGCGGGTTGACCGTCCTGTACGTCACGCACGATCAGGAGGAAGCGCTGTCGCTGGCGACCCGCCTGGTCGTGCTGCGCAAAGGCCGCCTGGAACAGAGCGGGACGCCGCAGGAGGTGTACGCCAACCCGGTCAGCGCGTACGTGGCCGGATTCATGGGCTACCGGAACCTTTTCCCGGCGCGCGTTGTCGCGACCGGGCCTGATCGGCAGGTCGCCGTCGCGGTCTTCGGCAGAACCCTGACCGGCACTTTGGTCTCCGGTTCGGGCGTGACCGCCGACGCCGGGGTAACCGTCGCTATCCGCCCCGAAGACCTGATCATCAGAGCCGAGGCCGATGTCAGCGCCGACGCGATCAGCGCACTGGCCGAAGTGGTCGAATACCACGGCCGTGAACTGTCCGTCCAAGCATGCACCGCCGACGGCGGGGTGCTGCACCTGAAGACCGACCAGCCGGTCGTGGCCGGATCCACCCTGGGGCTGACCGCCCGCTCGGACCGAGTCCTGGTCTACGAGGGAGGCCTTGACCGCGCCGAGTTCGCGATCGAGGCCGATGCGCAGTGACCGACGCGCACGGCGCTCTGCACGTCGAGCGCCAGCCTATCCGCCGCCGGCTGGCCGAGCGCGGCATCGATAGCTCGCTGCTCCTGCTGTTCCCGGCCGTGCTCGTCATCGGCGGCTTGTTCCTGTACCCGTTCATCTACGGGGTCAGCATCTCTTTCCAACCGGCGGGCGGCGGCGGCGCGTTCGCCAACTACCGGAACTTCTTCACCGACCACTACCAGGCCGGATCCATTATCAAGACGCTGCGGCTGGCGCTGCCGGTCGCGCTGGTGAGCGTCGGACTCGCGGCGCCGCTGGCCTACCGGTGCCGCCGCGACTTCCCCGGCCGCAAGCTGGTCACCCTGGTGGTGATGCTGCCGATCACCTTCGGCAGCATCCTGATCGCGCAAGGCATGCCGCGGGTCTTCTCGCCGATCGGCTGGCTCAACCTGGCCTTCAAAGCGATCGGGCTTCCTCAGGC
Source organism: Actinocrinis sp. (assembly GCF_035650855.1). Lineage (GTDB taxonomy): Bacteria > Actinomycetota > Actinomycetes > Streptomycetales > Catenulisporaceae > Actinocrinis. The sequence goes on from NZ_DASRGV010000055.1 coordinate 19,352, forward strand.
CGACCTGATCTACAACTATCAGGGCACGTTCATCGCGGCCGTGCTCACCTCGCTGCCGCTCTCCTTCCTGCTGCTGATGGGCTTCTTCGGCGGCATCGACCGCTCGCTGGAGCACGCCGCAGCCTCGCTCGGCGCCGGGCGCGCCGCGCGCTTCTGGCGGATCATCCTGCCGCTGGCAGCACCGGGCATCCTGACCGCGTTCATGCTCGCGCTGGTTGAGTCGTTCGCGATCTTCCCGTCCGCCATCCTGGTGGGCCAGCCCGACAACCAGACCCATGTGCTGACCATCCCGATCTACCAAGCCGCGTCGCAGCACTCGGATTACACACAGGCTTCTGCGATCGCCATCGTGCTGACCGCGATCGAACTGCTGATTCTCGGCATCGTTGTGTTCATTCGGGGCAGGCTGTTCAAGGGCGCGGCGACGGGAGGGAAGGGCTGACCATGAGCACCACAGCCATCACCCCCGCGCCGGCATCCGCCCCGGCGGCCGTCGCGGACGCGTCCCGGCGCGGCCGGCGCCCGACCGTCACCGCGGTACTGACCTGGCTAGTCGGCGGCCTGTTCGCCGTGACGCTGCTGGCCGTGCTCGCCTCGGTGGTCGTAACCGCCCTGTCCACCTCCTGGGGCGCAGGGTGGCTTCCCGACGGCTACACCTTCTCCTGGTTCCATGAGGCCTGGAATACGCCGGGTCTCACCCGCTCCATCACCGTCACCTTCGAGGTGGCGATCGCCGACGTCGCCGTCGCGCTGCTGATCGGGGTGCCCGCGGGCTACGTCCTGGCCCGCAAGAGGTTCCCCGGCCGCAACACGATCATGCTCTTCACGCTGCTGCCGGTGATCCTTCCGCCGCTCACGTATGCGGTCCAGCTGGCGGCTTTGATGTACCGGCTCGGCATCGGCGGCAGTCTGCTGTCGGTCATCCTGGTCAACCTCGTCCCGATCCTGCCGCTGGTCATCTTGATCACCGTGCCGTTCGTCGAGCAGATCTCGCCCGACGTCGAGTGCGCCGCGAGGGTGTTCGGCGCCGACAACCTGCGGCTGTTCAGCAGGGTTCTGCTGCCCTTGCTCGCACCCGGCATCGTGGCCGCGGGCGTGCTGAGCCTGGTGCGGGTGCTCGGCTCGTTCGAGCTCACGTTCTTCGTCTCCGGCGCCAAGACGCAGACCCTGGTGGTCACCATCTTCGGTGCTCTGTCGGACCCGGGCGGGCCGCCGCCGGCGCTCACCGCTGCGATGACTGTGTTCTACATGGCCATCGCCCTGCTCGGACTGATTTTCAGCCTACGGTTCGCCAATCCCGCCCAGACGCTGGCCCAGCCGGCCCACCGCTCTCGCTGAACCGAACGAACCGGAGGACGACTTTGACAGACCATTCCCGCCCGGTCCGGTTGGCGATCATCGGCTCCGGAAGCATCGCCGAGGCGGCCCACATGCCGGCCGTCAACACCCAGGGCGGAGCAACGCAGGTCGTCGCCGCCGTCGATGTCGACTTCGAACGTGCCCGCGCCTTCGCCGCGCGTTGGCGAATCCCGGCAGCCTTCGAGGATGTCGGGCGGATGCTCAAGGAGACCGCGCCGGACTTGGCGATCGTGTGCACTCCGCCCGGAGCGCATCGTGAAGCCATCGTCACCTGCTTGAACGCCGGAGTATGGGTTTGGTGCGAGAAACCGCCGACGCTCTCCCTCGCCGAATACGACGAGATCGCGGCGCACGAACGCGAAGGCGGACCGTACGTCGCCTACGTCTTCCAACACCGGTTCGGCTCAGCGGCCCGCGCCCTGCGCGAGCACATACGCACCGGCCGCCTCGGTCGTCCGTTGATCGGGATCTGCCACACCCTCTGGTACCGCGGCGACTCCTACTACCAGGTTCCGTGGCGCGGCAAGTGGAGCACCGAAGGCGGCGGGCCGAGCATGGGCCACGGCATCCACCAGATGGATCTGATGCTGGCGCTGCTGGGGGAGTGGACCGAGGTGCGGGCCGCGACCGCGACGCTCGCGCGCGACGTCGAGACCGAAGACGTCTCGATGGCCATCGTCCGCTTCGCCTCGGGCGCCATGGTTTCCATGGTCAACACCGTCCTCTCCCCGCGGGAAACCAGCTACCTGCGCTTCGACTTCCCGGAAGCCACCGTCGAGCTGACCCACCTCTACGGCTACGACAACACCAACTGGACCTGGACACCCGCGCCGCACCGCGTCCAGGACACCCCCGCCGATCTCGGCGCGCCCGAGCAGAACGACGCCTCAAGCCACACTGCCCAACTGCGGCACCTGATCGACGCGCTGCGCTCTGGACGGCGCCCGGAAGCCAGCGGCGACGACGGGCGGCGAGTGCTGGCCTTCATCGCAGCGCTCTACCAATCCGCGAGCAGCGGCGCTCCGGTAACCCCGGACCTGATCGCCCCCGGCAACCCGTTCTACTACTCGATGAGCGGCGCGCCGTTACCGAGCACGAGCGCCGAACGGGAGGAAAGTCATGTCTGACACGGTTTTCTCTGACACGGTTTACTCTGGCACAGCCTTCCGCATCCGCGACAACGATCAGGGCACGCAGTTGGCCGTGACCGTTGCCGACGTGCAGATCGCCACCTACGTCTACCGCCCGGACACCCCGCGTGAAGAGTCGCCGAAGCCTTATCTCTACCCGCTGCGCACGCTGTCCGGCGCCCCGATCGGCGTGTTCCGGCCCTGGGACCATCGCTGGCACAAGGGCCTGCAGATGACCTGGTCGCACGTGTCGGGTCAGAACTTCTGGGGCGGCCCGAGCTTCGATGCTGACGCGCCGGGACACGGCTACGTGTGGCGCGAAAACAACGGCAGCCAGCTGCACCGCGGCTTCGACCGCCTGGACGCGGGCGGCGCCGAGGCCACCGTGACTGAGCGCTTGGAGTGGGCGGCGTCCACCGGCGAGGTCTGGCTCGACGAGACCCGCAACCTGCGATTCCACAGCGCTGATACGGACCGCGGCATCTGGGCTTTGGACTTCGCCACCGCGCTGACCAACACGCGCACCCAGGCCCTGGAACTGGGCAGCCCGACCACACACGGCCGCCCGAACGCGGGGTACACGGGCCTGTTCTGGCGCGGCCCGCGCGCATTCACCGGCGCACCCATCATCGCTGACGGCGCCGACGGCGACGATGTCATGGGTTCGAAAGGAGCGTGGGCGGCGATCAGCGGTCAGCACGACGAGATCGATGGCGGCGCGACCGTGCTGGCCTTCGCCGGCACCTCCTCCGCCGACGTCCCGCTCAAGTGGTTCGCGCGCAGTCAACAGTTCGCCTGCTTGAACCCGTCGCCGGCCTTCGACGAGGAAATCTGCCTCGAGCCCGGCCAGAGGTTGGAGCTGCGCCACCGATTCGTGTTCATCGACCAGGCGTCCGACCGCCGCGGCGTGCAGGCCTTGGCCGACGAGTTCGCCCTGTGAACGGCCCGGCTTTTCCCGAGTTCCCCGGTGCGGTGGGTATCAGCGAGCTGAGCGCCTATCCCTGGCCGACTGCTGACGGCGAACACGGCGGCTCCCCGCACATGCACCTGACCTGCACCGAGGCCTACGTCGTGATCAGCGGACGCGGCCGGCTGCAAACCCTCAACCACAACGGCCCCGCTGTCCAGGAACTCGGCCCTGGCGACATCGTCTGGTTCACCCCGGGCACGATCCATCGCGCCATCAACGACGACGAGCTGCGCGTGATCGTCATCATGCAGAACGGCGGCCTGCCGGAAGCGGGCGACGCCGTCATGACGTTCCCGCCCGAGCATCTGACCGCCGAGCGCTATCCCGCCGCCGCCTCGCTCCTCGACGCGAGCGGCGAACCGAGCCACGAACGCGCCCGGCAGCGGCGGGATCTGGCCGTGGACGGCTTCGCCGAACTGCTGCGCCAGTGGGAGCTGGGCAATCACGCCGCGCTCGACGGCTTCTACGGCCGGGCAGCAGCGCTGGTCGCCCCGCGCCTGACCGAGTGGCGGCGGTTGATTGCGAGCGGCGCCGCCGCGACTGCCGTCGCGGCTTGGGAACACATTGAGGCTCTCAGCGTAGGGAACACCGCGCATCTGAAGCTCGCCGCCGTCAACCGGATCCCCCGTCCGGAGTACCGCACGCTCGGCATGTGCGGGTTTTTACACGCCTACGATCCGATCCGCCGCCGCGGCCCTCGCCCCTGACGCACCCTCACCAAGGAGCACGTTCCGTGATTTCCCAGCCTCTCGGCATCATCGTCAACGGCGCCACCGGTCGGATGGGCTACCGCCAGCATCTCGTGCGATCCCTGCTGGCGATCCGCGAGCAAGGCGGCGTCGAACTCAGCGACGGTTCGCGCCTGCCCATCGAGATCGTGCTGGTGGGACGCAGCGCGGACAAGCTCGAACCGATCGCCCGCCGCCACGGCATCGCCCGCTGGAGCACCGATCTCGACGACGTCCTGGCGGACGACGGCCTGCGCGTCTACTTCGATTCACAGGTCACCTCCGCGCGAGAACCGGCCATCCTCAAGGCCATCGCCGCGGGTAAGGACGTCTACACCGAGAAGCCCGTCGCGGAATCTGTGGAGGGCGCCCTGCGTCTGGCGCGGTCCGCGGAGCACGCCGGTGTGAAGAACGGCGTCGTGCACGACAAGCTCTACCTGCCGGGGCTGCTCAAGCTCAAGCGGCTGGTCGACGCGGGGTTCTTCGGCCGGATCCTCTCGGTGCGCGGCGAGTTCGGCTACTGGGTCTTCGAGGGGGACTGGCAGGCCGCGCAGCGTCCCAGCTGGAACTACCGCAGCGAAGACGGCGGGGGCATCACGAGCGACATGTTCTGCCACTGGAACTACGTCCTGGAGAACCTCTTCGGCCGGATCCGGGCGGTCACCGCGGTGGCCACGACCCACATCCCCCGCCGCTGGGACGAAGGCGGCAAGCCGTACGACGCCACGGCCGACGACGCGGCATACGCCATCTTCGAGCTCGAAGGCGGAGTCATCGCGCAGCTCAACTCCTCCTGGGCCGTGCGCGTCCACCGGGACGAACTGCTCGAGTTCCAGGTAGACGGTACTGAGGGCAGTGCGGTGGCTGGTTTGCACCAGTGCGTCATCCAGCACCGCGCCGCGACCCCGAAACCGGTGTGGAATCCGGACGTGGCCGACGCCGGAGGCTATCGCGGGCAATGGCAGTCAGTGCCCGACAACACCGTGTTCGACAACGGATTCAAGGCTCAGTGGGAGCAGTTCATCCGCTACGTCGCAGGCGACGGGGAGCACCCCTACGACTTTCTGGCAGCGGCCCGTGGCGTGCGCCTCGCCGAGGCCGGGCTTCGGTCGAGCGCCGAAGGCCGCAGAATCGCGCTCGACGATCTCGACCCGAACGAGGTCGATTTGCAGGCCGCGGCCGGCGACGGTGCGCGATGACCTCGCTGCGGTTGCCCCAGAGCGACGGAACCTGGCTGGAACACAAGCTGGGCGAGGCGCCCGTCTGGCCACGGCCGCAGGCTCCGATCACCTCTCGGGTCGCGTTCGCCGCCGCGCACGTCGTCGCGGACCGTTTCGGCGAGAACGTCCCCGGCGCCCCGGCAGCCGTCGACTGGGAGGCGACGCTGGCCTTCAGGCGGCACCTGTATTCCTGGGGACTGGGCGTGGCAGAGGCCATGGACACCGCCCAGCGCGGCATGGGCCTGGACTGGCCGGCGACCGAAGAACTGATCCGCCGCTCGGCCGCCCAGGCAAAGGACCTCGGAGCGCGCATCGCCGCCGGCGTCGGCACGGACCACCTGTCCGCGGGTGAGCCGACGCTGGACGCCGTGGCGCGCGGCTACGAGGAGCAACTGGCCGTCGTGGAAGACGCCGGAGCTCAGCCCATCCTCATGGCCAGCCGCCACTTAGCCGCCTCGGCCGCAGGACCCGACGACTACCTCAGCGTCTACTCCCGCCTCCTGGAGCAGGCCGACCGGCCGGTCATCCTGCACTGGCTCGGCGCCGCCTTCGACCCGGCACTGGAGGGCTATTGGGGAAGCACAGACGTTCCGACCGCGACCGCCACCGTCCTCGACCTCATCAAGCAGCACGCTGACAAGATCGACGGGATCAAGGTCTCCCTGCTCGACGCGGATCACGAGAGGCAGCTGCGCGCCGCTCTGCCCGAGGGCGTGCGTCTCTACACCGGCGACGACTTCCACTACCCGCAGCTCATCCGCGGAGACGGCGTCCACCATTCCGATGCCCTGCTCGGTGTGTTCGCCGCAATCCCCGCTCCCGCCTCGGCCGCCCTACAGGCCCTCGACCGCGGCGACCAAACCGCATACGACGATGCATTCGCGCCGACGCTGGAGCTTGCCCGCCACCTATTCAGCAAACCCACCTACTACTACAAGACCGGCATCGCGTTCCTCGCCTGGCTCAACGACCTGCAACCAGCCTTCACCATGGTCGGCGGCCTGCACAGCGCGCGCAGCGCAATCCACCTGGCCGAGGCGTTCCGGCTCGCCGACCGCGCCGGCGCGCTGGCCGACCCGGAGCACTCCGCGGACCGGTTGCGGGTCTTTCTCGCCACCACGACGGGTGTGATCGCGTGACCTCTGCTTCGTCGGCTTCCTCGACCATCGCGGCGTCGGCACTCGGCAGGCTGTCGCTCAACCAGAAGACCACCAACGCCTGGACGCTGCCCGAGGCCGTCGAAGGCTGTGTTCGGGCGGGCATCCCCGCGATCGGCGTCTGGCGCGAGCCGCTGCACGAATTCGGACTCGCCAAGGCGCGGGCGTTGCTGGATGACGCAGGGTTGCGGGTCTCTTCGCTGTGCCGCGGTGGTTTTCTGACCGCGACCGACGCGGCCGCAAGGCGCGCGGCGCTCGACGACAACCGCGCCGCGATCGACGAGGCCGCGGCCTTGGGCACCGACACCCTGGTGATGGTCGTCGGGGGCCTGCCCGAAGGTTCGCGCGACCTGATCGGCGCGCGCGCCCGCGTCGCTGAGGCAATTGCCGAGCTCGCACCGTTCGCGGGCGATCGGGGCGTGCGCCTTGCCCTGGAACCGATGCACCCGATCTTCGCCGCGGATCGCGGCGTGCTCTCCACCCTCGGTCAGGCGCTCGACCTCGCCGAGCAGTTCCCCTCCGATCAAGTCGCTGTCGTGATCGACACCTTTCACGTGTGGTGGGATCCAGAGGTCGAGGCGCAGATCGCCCGCGCCGCCGGCCGGATCGCCGCCTTCCAGGTCTGCGACTGGATCACTCCGCTGCCCGCTGACACCCTGCTGTCGCGCGGCATGATGGGCGACGGTCATATCGATTTCGCCCGTTTGCGGCGCGTCGTGCAGGACGCAGGCTACGTCGGTGACGTCGAGGTCGAGATCTTCAACGCCGACGTGTGGGCCGCTGACCCGGATCAGGTGCTGCGTCAGATGAAACACCGTTATCTCGAATGCGTCTGGGACGGTGAGATGCAAGTTTCACCGTAAGCGGTTGGGCACAGCAGCGCATGTGGACGTCGGATCGGCAGGCGTTTGACAGCAGAGTGATCGATCACGAGACTCAGGGCCGAGATGAATTGGGAGCGATTACAGCTCCATCCATCCCTCGCAGTGGCAGTCCGGAAACGCTGCTTGCTAAAAGCCGCGCGATCGGTACGCGCGAAGCGTGTGAACGCTCACAGCCGGAAGGGACACATCAATGACAGCACGCTGCGACCGCGCGGCACCCGGCTGCGCGCTACGCATCCGCAGGCGGATCGTCGCGGCGAGCACCGCCGCGTTGCTCGTGGCCGGACTGACCGCATTGGCCCCGACGACGAGCGCGAACGCCACCGGTACCGCGGCAGGCTCCAGCCAGCCCCGTATCGTCACCGACTTCGACCCGGGTTGGCTGTTCCACTACGGCGACGCGAGCGGCGCCAGTGGCGCTTCGTACTCTGACAGCGGCTGGCGCGCCCTGAGCGTGCCGCATGACTGGAGCATCGAGGGCCCGAACCCGCCCGCGAATCCGTTCTCGTCGTCGGCGGCGAGCACCGGTCGCGGCGGCTACCTGCCCTCCGGTATCGGCTGGTACCGCAAGCACTTCTCCCTCGCGAGCGTGCCTTCGACGCGCCGGGTGTTCATCGAGTTCGACGGCGTGATGGCCAACGCCAGCGTCTGGGTCAACGGCACGCTGATCGGCACCCATCCCTACGGGTACACCAGCTTCCGGTACGACATCACGGCGGCCGCGCGGTTCGGTGGGGTAGACAACGTGATCGCGGTGAAGACCGACACCAGCCAACAGCCGGCCGAGCGGTTCTACACCGGCGCCGGCATCTACCGCGACGTCCGGCTCATCGCGACCGACCCGGTGCACGTCGACCAGTGGGCCACCTACGTCACCACGCCCAACGGCAACGCCGTCCACGCGCAGACCACGGTGGTCAACAGCGGCGGCGCGGCGGCGAGCGTGAGCGTCCAGGGCGTGCTCACCGATCCCGGCGGCGCGGCGCTGCCGGCGGTCAGCACGGCGGCGAAGACGATCGCGGCGGGCGGGTCGGCCACCTTCAGCTACGACATCGCGGTGAGCAGCCCGAGGCGGTGGGACCTGAG
>NZ_DASRGV010000056.1:0-27773 GCF_035650855.1 Actinocrinis sp.
TTCACCGGCGTACGCCTCGCCTTCACCGGAGGCGAACCCGCCTCCGGCACCCACACCGCCAAAATCCAACACCACCACCCCCACCTGACCATCGCCAACGGCTACGGCCCCGCCGAATCCATGGGATTCACCACGGTGTTCGACATCCCGAGCGGATGGAACGCGGGGACGGTACCCGTCGGCTCGCCGGTCGCCGGAAAGCGCGTATACGTGCTCGATGATCGCCTGCGGCCGGTCCCGATCGGCGTGCCCGGTGAGGTGTACCTCGCCGGCGACGGACTGGCACACGGCTACCTCGACCGGGCGGCGCTGACCGCCGAGCGCTTCGTGGCCGATCCGTTCGGTCCGGCGGGCGGGCGGCTGTATCGGACCGGCGACGTGGCCCGGTGGACCCCGGAGGGTGTGCTCGACTTCGTCGGCCGCTCGGACGGGCAGATCAAGGTGCGCGGATTCCGGGTCGAGCCGGGTGAGATCGAGGCGGCGCTGCTCGGCGACCCGAGCGTCGCGCAGGCCGCGGTCACGGCGGTCGCGGACGACCGCGGCGTGCTGCGGCTGGTCGCCTACGTCGTCAGCGGGTCCGGCCCGCGGCTCGACGGCGGCGCGGTACGCGACCGGCTGCGCGGGCTGCTGCCCGACCATATGGTGCCCTCGGCCGTGGTGGTGCTCGACCGGATGCCGCTGACCGCCAACGGAAAGGTGGACCGGGCCGCACTACCCGCGCCGACCTTCGCCGCCGCGAGCGCGGGGCGCGCTCCCCGCGACGCGCGCGAAGAGGTGCTGTGCAGCCTGTTCGCCGAAGTCCTCGGCCTCGCCTCGGTCGGCATCGACGACGGGTTCTTCGAACTCGGCGGTCACTCGCTGGCCGCCGCGCGGCTGGCCGCCAGGGCGCGCGCCGTGTTCGGCGTCGAACTCAACGTCCGCGACATCTTCCAGTACCCGACAGTCACAGCCCTCTGCGAACGCTATGCCCCGGCAGGTGGCGGCGCGGCCGCGCCCCGGCCGCGCCCGGTGCTGCGGCGGCGCACTGAAGCAGGGGTACTGCGCGACGACCCGCCGACCGAGCCGCCGACCTGCTCCCCACCGACCCGACCGGCCGCGACCGGCGAATCAACCCACGAATGGAGAACGCCGTGAACCCTGTCCCGTCGAACAGCCCCTGCGGCTCCGGCGCCCCGGCCCCGGCGCCCGAGGATGTGGTCTGGAGCCTGCCCGGAACCGCCGCGGGCCGCCATGCCTCGCTGCTCGTCCTGCCGCACGCAGGCGGCAACGCCCACGCCTACGCCCCCTGGCGCGAACTGCTCCCCGGCGATGTGGACCTGCTGCTGGGTCAGTACCCGGGCCGCGGCGCGCGGTTCACCGAGCCGCTGCCGCAGCGCATCGGCGACCTGGCCGGCCCGATCGTAGCCAGCCTGCCCGAGGACGCCGAGGACCTGGTGGTGCTCGGGCACAGCATGGGTTCGCTGGTCGCCTTCGAGGTGGCCAGGGCGCTGACCGAGCTCGGCCGGCCGCCGCGGGCGCTGATCGCCTCGGCCTGCCGGGCGCCGTTCCTGCCGAACCCCTGCCTGGTGCGCCCCGAACTGCTGGGCGACGACGAGCTGGTCGCCGCGATCAAGGCGCGCGGCGGCACCGACGACGCGATCCTGGACGAGCCGGAGCTGCGCGAGATCGTGCTGCCGTCGATCCGGGCCGACTTCGCCATCGACGACGTCTACCGCTACGGCGGCATCGCGCAGGTGCTCGACTGCCCGCTGACCGTGGTCGGCGGCGCGCAGGACCCGGTGGTGCCGGTCGAGGCGCTGGCCCGCTGGTCCGAGGTGACCCAGGGCCCCGCCGCGCTGCGGGTGCTGCCGGGCGGCCACTTCTACTTCCAGGACCGGCTCGCCGAGTTCCTGGCGCTGATCGCCGCCGCGGTCCAGGACGCGGCCGGCGCGACGAGCCGGCAGTTCGCCTGAGTCCGCGGCCGAGTACCGACCCCAAGCCCGCTTTCGAACAGGAGGAAGTCCGATGCCGCCTACCACTCTGGCCGCGTCCGCGCCGAGGCCGGCGTCAACACTCGACGTCAGTAAGGAGGCCGGGAAGCCGGCCGTCGTCCACGCCCCCCGGTTCGGCTCCGTCGAGCCGGCGGCCGAGTGGCTGGCGCAGCACCAGGCCCAGCTGAAGGAGGAGCTGCTGCGTTGGGGGGCCCTGATGATCAAGGGCCTGCCGGTCTTCGACGCCGCCGCGTTCGCCGCGGTGCGCGACGTGATCATGCCGCGGCGGGCCGGGTACAAGGAGAAGGCCACGCCGCGCACCGACTTCGGCGAGGGCGTGTTCTCCTCCACCGACCTGCCCGCGATCCAGCCGATCCGGCTGCACAACGAGAACAGCTACACCCTCGACTTCCCCGGCCTGCTGCTGTTCGGCTGCGTGACGGCGCCCGAGGCCGGCGGCGCGACGACGGTGGGCGACATGCGCGAAGCGCTGCGGCTGCTGCCGGCTGCCCTGCGCGAGCGGTTCGCCGCGGCCGGCTGGCTGCTGGTGCGCAACTACTCCGAGCTGGCCGGACTGCCCTGGTACAAGAGCTTCGCGACCGAGGACCCGGCGGTGGCCGAGGCCTACTGCGCCGACAACACGATCGGCTTCGAGTGGCTCGCGGACGGGGCGCTGCGCACCCGGCAGGTCCGTTCGGCGATCGTCACCCACCCGCTCACCGGCGAGCAGTCCTGGTTCAACCACTTCGCGTTCTGGAACCGCTGGACGCTGGACGCCGACGTGCGCGACGTGCTGCTGGAGACATACGGCGACGACGGCCTGCCGTTCGACACGTACGTCGGCGACGGCACCCACCTCAGCCGCGAGGACGTGGACACGATCAACGGGATCTACGACCAGGTGACGCTGCGGGAGACCTGGGAGCGCGGCGATCTGCTGCTCGTGGACAACATCCTCTGCGCGCACGGCCGCGAGGCATTCCAGGGGAACCGCAAGATCCTGGTCGCGATGGGCGACCCGACCCCGCTCGCCGACTGCGCGCCGCTTACCGCGCCGTCCGTCGGGCCGTCGGCGACAGTGGCCGGGGAGTGATTCGCGATGACGAGCATTGAGGCGCCGGACCTGCTCCGGCGGCTGGCCGCGATCCCGGCCGAGCGAACCGCCGTGGTGGCCGCCGAGCGGACGCTGGACTTCGGCGCGCTGCGGGCCGAGGCGGGGCGCATCGCCCGGCGGCTGGCCGCACGCGGCGTGGGTCCGGGCAGCGTGGTCGCCCTCGCCCTGCCGCGCGGCGCCGACCTCATCACGGCTCTGATCGGCACGCTGACCGCGGGCGCCGCCTACCTTCCGGTGGACCCGCGTCTGCCCGCCGACCGGCGCCGGTATCTCGTCGACGACGCTGCTGTCGACGTGGTGATCGTCGCCGACGACGAGGGCGCTGACGCACCGTCAGGCGGAGCGGACCACGTTCCGTATGCCGACCTCGCGGCCGGCCCCGCCTCAGCTGAAGCAGCGTTCGAACCCGTCGCGGTCCACCCTGACGAGCTCGCCTACGTGATCTACACGTCTGGTTCGACCGGACGGCCCAAGGGGGTCGAGATCAGCCGCGGCGCGGCCGCGGCCCTGCTCGCGGAACTCGAGCAGGAGGGTCTGGTGTCCGCGGGCACCGGCCGGGTCGGCTGGAACGCCTCGCCGTCCTTCGACGCCTCGGTCCAGCAATGGGTGCGAGTGTGCCGGGGCGACGCGGTCGTGATGATCGACGAGGAGACCCGGGCCGACCCGCAGCTGCTGGCGGGGCTGATCGAACGCGAGCGGCTTACCGACCTGGACATCACCCCGTCACATGCCGACGCCCTGCTGGACCTGCTCGGCGAGGTGTACGGCCGCGACCCCGGTCGCGCCCCGCTCACCCTGCTGGTGGGCGGCGAGCCGATCAGCCCCGCGCTGTGGCGCCGGATCGGACGCCTGGTGGACGACGGAGTGCTGCGAGCGGTCAACGTTTACGGCCCGACCGAGTGCACCGTCGACTCGACGGCGGGCTGGATCGCCTCGGGCGACCGGCCGCACATCGGCTCGGTGCTGCCGGGCCTGCGGATGCGGCTGCTCGACGAGGCGCTGCGGCCGGTTCCGGACGGCGAGACCGGCGAGCTGTATCTGGCCGGGCCGCGGGTCGGCCGCGGCTATCGGGGGCGGCCGGGTCTGACCGCGGAACGCTTCGTCGCGGACGCCGGGTCAGGCGACGAGACGGCATTCCCCGGGACGCGGATGTACCGCACCGGCGACCTTTGCCGGCGCACCCCGGACGGCCGGCTGGAGTACATCGGCCGGGCTGATGGCCAGGTCAAGCTGCGCGGCCACCGGATCGAGCTGGGTGAGATCGAGTCCGTGCTCGCCGACCACCCGGCGGTGGCCGAGGCCGCCGTCGCACTGCGCGACGACGTGCACGGCGCTGCGGGCCTGGTCGCGTACGTGCGGGCGGAGAAGGGCGGCGTCGCAGGGATCGACGAGCTGCGGGAGCACCTGAGCGCTCGGCTGCCCGGCTACATGGTGCCCGCGGCGTTCGTCCCGGTCGACTCCTTCCCCACCACGCCGAACGGCAAGTTGGACCGGGCCGCGCTGCCGGAACCGCCCGCCGACCCTGGCGCTGCCGACCCTGGCGCCGCGAACTCGGGCGCCGCGAGCACGTCTGACGCGGCGTCCGCCGCGGCCGACGAGCCGACCGGTCCCGTGGAGCAGCTGATCGCCCGCGTGTGGGCGCAGGTGCTCGGCGCGCCGCGGATCGGCGCCGAGGACAACTTCTTCAAGCTCGGCGGCCACTCGCTGCTGGCGATCAAGCTGGTCGCCGGCGTGCGCTCGGAACTCGGCCTCGGCCTGCCGGTCAAGGCCGTCTACGAGAACCCGCGGCTGCGGGACCTCGCCGTCCGGATCGAGTCGATGCTCGCGGAGGCGGGCGCGCGGCCGGAGCCCGCGCTGAGATAGCCCGTCCCGCGAACCAGCCAAGCCTCTGCGCACACGCAACGTTCCGTCTCTGCTCGGTCCGCCGACCGAATCGTCTTCAGGAGGATTGACCGTGATTCCGTTGTCGTATGCGCAGCGGCGGCTCTGGTTCCTCAACCGGCTCGAAGGCTCGTCGTCCGCGTATCACGTGCCGCTGGTGCTGCGGTTCGACGGCGTGCCGGACCGCGCCGCGCTGGCTGCCGCGCTGGCTGACGTCGTGGCCCGGCACGAGGTGCTGCGCACCGTGTTTCCCGCCGTGGACGGCGAGCCGTACCAGCGGGTACTCGATCACGTGGCGGACCTGTTGACGGTGCAGACCTGCCCGGCTGGGGACGTGGACGCCCTGATGGCGGCGTTCATCCGGGAGCCGTTCGACCTCTCGGTGCAGGCACCGGTGCGCGCCCGCCTGTACGTCGCGGACCACGACGATGCGGCCGCACGGTCGACGCTGGTGCTGCTCGTGCACCACGTGGCGACCGACGGCCGATCGACCGGGCCGCTGCTGCGGGACCTGTCCGCGGCGTACGCGGCGCGGTCGGCCGGCGGCGCGCCGGACTGGGAGCCGCTGCCCGTGCAGTACGCCGATTTCACGCTCTGGCAGCGCGACTTGCTCGGCGAGCCGAAGGATCCTGACAGTGAGCTGTCCCGGCACCTCGCCTACTGGCGCGAAGCGCTCGACGGCACGCCGGAATCACTCGATCTGCCGGCGGACCGGCTGCGTCCGGCCGAACCGTCGCAGCATGCTGCGATCGTGGTCGTGCGGCTCGGCGCGGGCGCGCACGGCCGGCTCGCCGAGCTCGCCCGCTCCCATCGGGCGAGCCTTTTCATGGTGCTGCAGGCGGGCCTCGCCATGGCGTTGTGCGCGGTAGGCGCGGGCCGGGACATTCCGTTGGGCACCGCGGTGGCCGGCCGCGGCACCGAGGAGGCGCTGGACGAGCTGGTCGGCTTCTTCGTCAACACGCTGGTACTCCGCGCCGACCTGTCCGGCGATCCCACGCCGGCCGTCCTCGTCGAGCGGATCCGGGAGGCGGCGCTGGCCGCGTACCTGCACGAGGACCTTCCCTTCGACGTGCTGGTCGAGCAGCTCAATCCGACCCGCGCCCTCGGCGTGCACCCCTTCTTCCAGGTGATGCTGACCCTGGACGAGGCGGCCGGCGAACCGCTGCGGTTCGGCCCGCTGACCGCGCGGCTCGAACCGGCCCGGCTCGACGCGGCGAAGTTCGACCTCAACCTGTTCTGCACGCAGCTTCGCGACGCGTCCGGCCGGCCGGACGGGATCGAGGTCTGGCTCCAGTACGCGACCGAGCTGTTCGACGAGCCGACCGCGCGCCTGCTGGCCGCCGTCTACATCAGCACCCTGGAGCGGATCGCGGCGGACCCGCAGTCCCCATGGGAGCCCGCGGCCGTACTGACGGCCGAGCAGCGCGAACAGCTGACCGCGCGGCGCACACGGCTGGCCCGCTTGCGCGCCGAGGCGCAGGCCGCTTCGGCGGCGCACGAGCGCGGCACCGACGGGCATGATTCGGGCCGGAGAGCGGCAGGCTCACCGCACCGCGAGATCATCAGCGGACTGTTCGCCGAGATCCTCGGCCGCGACGCCGTGGACCCCGCGGACAACTTCTTCCGGATCGGCGGCCACTCACTGCTGGCCACCAAGCTGGTCAACCGGATCCGCGCCGCGCTCGGCGTCGAGCTGGGAATCAAGGATCTGTTCCTGGCGCCGACCGTCGCAGGGCTCGATGAGCGCGTTCAGCTGCTCAAGGCGGCAGCCTCCGGCCGCGCGCCGCTGGTGCGCATGCCGCGTCCGGATCGCGTGCCGCTCTCGTACGCGCAACGGCGGCTGTGGTTCATCGACCAGCTCGAAGGCGGCGGTCACGCCTACAACCTGCCGGTGGTGCTGCGTCTCGACCGCCGCCTCGATCCCGGCACGCTCGCCCGGGCGCTGCGGGACGTGACGGACCGCCACGAGAGCCTGCGCACCATCTTCGCCGCGCACGAAGGCGAGCCGTTCCAAACCATCCTCGAGCATGCCGAACCGCGATTGACCATCGCCGAGACGGCCGCCGACCGGCTCGATGCCGCGATCACTGCGGCGACGCGGTACCAGTTCGACCTTGCGGCCGAGATTCCGTTGCGCGCCTGGCTGTTCGAGGCGAGGGCGGCCGCAGGCGAGGCGGGCGGCCGGGGCGAAGGTGAGGCCGGCAGTGCGGACCGTCCCGGGCAGATTCTGGTGCTACTGCTGCATCACATCGCCGCGGACGGCTGGTCGACGGCGACGCTCATCAATGACTTGAACACCGCATACACCGCTCGGCTCGCGGGCCATGCGCCGCAGTGGGCTGAACTACCTGTGCAGTACGCCGACTACGCGCTATGGCAGCACTCGACGCTCGGCGACGCCGATGACCCGGACAGCGCGATGGCCGAAGCGCTGGGCTTCTGGCGCGACGCCCTGGCCGACTCTCCCCCGGTGCTGCCGCTGCCCGCCGACCGGCCGCGCCGCGCCACTCCCACCCACCAAGGCGACCTCGTGCCGTTCACGATCGGCGCGCACACGCACCAGCGCCTCAGCGAGCTGGCCCGCCGCAGCGGCGCGACGCTGTTCATGGTCCTGCAGGCCGGATTCGCCGCATTGCTGCACCGGCTCGGCGCCGGTGACGACCTGCCGATCGGCACGGCCGTGTCAGGACGCGAGGACCAGGCGCTCGACGGCCTGGTCGGGTTCTTCGTCAACACCCTGGTCCTGCGGACGGACGCGAGCGGGAATCCCGGGTTCGACGAACTCGTCGACCGGGTCCGTTCGGCCGACCTGGCCGCGTACGCGCACCAGCACCTGCCCTTCGACCAACTGGTCGAACAGCTCAGCCCGAACCGCACGACGGCGTATCACCCGTTCATCCAGGTCATGCTGATGCTCAACAACCAGGCGGCGCCGCGGGATCCGCGGCTTGCGCTGGCCGGCACCGAGCTGCGCGTCGACTCGCAGACCGCGAAGTTCGACCTCACCCTGGCGCTGCGCGAGCTCGACGGCGACGCCCCCGGCGCGGCGGCCGGCCTGGCAGGAGTGCTCGAATACGCGGCGGACCTGTTCGACCGGTCGACCGCTGCACGAATCGCCGCTTTGTACGCCCGGGTTCTGGATGCGGTCGCGGACGATCCCACCGCGCGCATCGACGACGTCGAGCTTTTCGACGAGGACGAATCCAGGACACTGCGCTGCGGGCTCGCGGTCGCATCAAGCACGCCGTACGCGGAACTCGCGCAGGGCTCGGATGCACTGGACGGGACTACGATCCCGCAGCTCTTCGATGCGCACGTGCGCACTAGGCCGGACGCGGTTGCACTGATCACCGCAGCGCGTCAGCTCTCTTATGCCGGGCTGGACGCCGCCGCCCGCGAAGCCGCACAACGCCTCGCGGCGCGCGGCGTGCGCCGCGGCGACACGATCGGCCTGGTCTTCGACCGCAGCGCGACGGCGGTCGTCGTCGCGTTGGCAGCGTTGCGCTGCGGTGCTGCATACATGTTCATCGATCATGAGCACGGTTCGGTCGCAGCCGACAGCACTTCGGGAGCCGATCCGGTCACGCTGTGCTCGATGCTGTTCGCCGAACCCGGGCATGCCGACCGGATCGCTCGCAGGTATCCGGATATCGCGGTAGTCGAGTACCGCGCGGATGACCCCAGCGTGTCAGGACTCGAGGTCACGACGCACTCTGAGCCTGCGGACGCCGCATTCATCGTGCTCTCCGCCGGCACCGCCGGTGCCCGGCACGCCGTGGCCTGGTCACACCGCGCCGTGGCCCAATCGGCGGGCGGCATCGGTTCGGCCGGCGCATCCGGAGCGACGCATCTCGCGTGGGCGCCGCTGAGCTCGCCCGAGTTCGCCGCGGAGCTGTGGTCGGCGCTGCTCACCGGCGCGACCTGCGCTCTCTCCCCGGACCGGATCGCCAGGCCCGAGCTGATCGGCGCGCAGACGGCCGCACTGGGCATCACCGACCTCACGGTCGCGCCCGCGACCTTCAATGTGCTCATCGACGAGCACCATGCGGACCTGGCGTCGGTGCGTCGAATCACGATCGTCGGCGAGCGCCCATGTGCCGAGCACCTGAACCGTGCCCTGCTTCAGTTGCCTGGCACAGAGTTCTTCGTTGCCTATCGGCTGGCGGAATACGGCGCCTTGGTGACCCGGCGCGCTATGGCCGAACCGGTGACCGGGTTCGGCTTGACCGCCGGATCGCCGCTGGGCGGCACCCGCTGCTATGTGCTCGACGAGCGGCTTCGGTTCGTGTCGCACGGCGTTCCCGGCGATCTGTACGTCGCAGGACCCGCACTCGCCCACGGCATCGACGGAAGCGGACGCGTATCAGTAGCCTGCTTCATTGCCGATCCGTTCGGACGGCCCGGTTCGCGCATGATCCGCACCGGCGACCGTGCGCGCTGGAGCGTGGACGGCCATCTGGAAGTGCTCGGCCGCGCCGGCGAACAAGCCGCGAGCGGTACACCGCACACCGCGTCGGCGCACGCAGAGGCCGTCCTCGCCGGCCACGCATCGGTCCGCCGCGTCGCGGTCGCGCTAGCCGGCGAGCCCGGCGAGAACGGGGGAAGCGACGGCGGCGACGGAAGCGGCGGAGGAAAGCCGACCGCCTACGTAGTGCCCCAACCCGGCGTCGAGATCGACGAATCCGTGCTGCTCGCGTACGCGGCAGGCGAACTGCCTGAACCGGAGGTGCCCGAGGCGGTGCTCGTCGTCGACGCTCTGCCGCTCACGGCCGAGGGGCGCCTTGATCGGACAGCGCTCGCAACGCTCAGGCGCGGCCACGCGCCGTCCGCAGCCTCAACTGCGGCCTCGTCGGACGCAACCGGCGAAGCTCTGGTCGAGACGCTGCTGACGCTGTTCGCCGAGGTACTCGGCGGCCGGCGGGTGGAGCCGGGCGACAACTTCTTCCGCGTCGGCGGGCACTCGCTGTCGGCCGTACGGCTGCTGAATCGAGTGCGCACGGAACTGGGCGCCGACCTCGGTCTGCGCGACATCTTCCAGGCACCGAGCGCGGCCGGCCTCGCCCGGCGGATCCTTGCCGCCGCGGGATCGACCGCTCCCGAGCGCCCGGCCGCCGCGGCCGCGGACGCGCAGGCGAATACGAACGCGAATACGAATACGCCGGAGAGCGCAGAGCCGCAGAACCGTCCGGCGCTGCGCCGCCGTACCCGCGGTGGCGCGGTCGTGCGCGAAACCGTGTCCGCAGATTCCTGATACGCCGGCTGCCCGCCGCCCGCGCGCGGCGGGAAAGCTCCGCCGCTCCTGCCCCGCCAACTGCCGTTCGCCGCCCTGAGCCGAACCTAGCCTCGGTATAGCCGCACGGTGGGAATCCCCTTCCCTCAGGAGGAACTCGATGCCTTCGATCGACCGCGCCGCCCGGGCAGCCGAAGCCGTCGCCGGGACGGACAGCATGGTGATCCTGGAGGGCTCGCCGCTCCCCGCGCCGCCCGAGCCGGTCCTCGACCTGATCGCGGCGAACGCGCGCACCACCCCTGCCCGGATCGCGCTCATCCACGGCGCGGCCGCCCTGACCTACGGCGAGTTGGACGCGGCCGTGGCCGAGCGCGCCGCCCAGCTGACCGGGCAGGGCGCCGGTCCCGGCCGATTGGTCGCGATCCGGCAGCCGCGCGGCATCGACGCCCTCGTCACCATCCTCGCCACGCTCCGCACCGGCGCGGCGTACCTGCCCCTCGACCCGGGCGCGCCGACCGCCCGCAACGCGGCGATCCTCGCCGACGCCCGGGGCGTGCAGCTCTCCGAGGCCAACGGCTGCGAGGCCGACGGCCAAGCCCTGCTCGATCTGCTCACCGAGCGCGGCGCGCTCCCGCTCGACGGTCCCGGCGCCGGCGATGGCGTCGCCTACGTCATCTACACCTCGGGCTCGACCGGCACGCCGAACGGCGTGGTCGTCGGGCACGAGGCGCTGGCGCACTTCGTCGCCGGGGCGACGCGCGCCTATGACATCGGCCCGGACGACCGGGTGCTCCAGTTCGCGCCGCTGCACTTCGACGCGAGCGTCGAAGAGGTCTTCGTCACCCTGTGCGCCGGCGGCACGCTCGTCATCCGCACCGACGACTTGCTCGACGTGCCCGCCCTGCTCGCGGGCTGCGCGGCGCACGGCATCACCGTGCTCGATCTGCCGACCGCCTACTGGCACGAGCTGGCGTACGCGCTGGACACCGGGGTCGCGCGGTTGCCCGAGAGCCTGCGGACCGTGATCATCGGCGGCGAGGCCGCGCTGCCCGAGCGGGTGGCCCGGTGGCGCCAGGCCGTCGGCGCGCGCGTGCGCCTGCTGAACACCTACGGCCCGACCGAGGCGACCGTCGTGGCGACCGTGGCCGACCTGTCCACCTGGGAGGGCGACGGCGTGCCGATCGGCCTGCCGCTTCCCGGCGTGCGCGCGGCACTGGTCGAGGGCGAGCTGTGGCTGCTCGGCGGCGGCCTGGCGCGCGGCTATCTCGGCCGGCCGGCGCTGACCGAGCGGCGCTTCACCGCGCTCGGCGGCGTCCCCGCGTACCGCACCGGAGACCTGGTCTGCGTCCGGGAGGACGGGCAGCTCGGTTACCAGGGCCGCATCGACGACGAGGTCAAGATCAGCGGGCACCGGATCGACCCGGCCGCGGTGGAGTCCGTCCTGCTGCAGCACCCTGCGATCCGTGAGGCAGCCGTCGTCGTCCAGCGGCTCGCCGACGGAACGAAAAGGCTGGCGGCGTACATCACGGCCGGCGCCTCAGGCGCGGCGGCCGCAGCCGACACGACTGCGGCGGCGACTGCCGGTTCACCGCTCACCGTCGCAGCGGTCCGCGAGCACCTCGCCGCGCACCTGCCCCCGCCGGCCGTGCCCGGCACCATCTGCGTGGTCGGCGCGCTGCCCCGCACCAGCACCGGAAAGATCGACCGGAACCTTCTCAAGTCGCTGATTCCGCCGCACGGGCGGACCTCGCCGCAGGACGCTCACGATCACGCGCCATCCGCCGCCGCCTTCGACGACGACCCGCTTCCGCCCGAAGACCGGGTCCCGCTGTCCTACGCGCAGCGCCGCCTGTGGTTCCTCGGCCGGCTTGAGGGCCCGTCTGCGACGTACAACGTGCCGTTGGTCATCAAGCTGGACGGCGTTCCCGATCGCGAGGCGCTGAGCGAGGCCGTCGCGGACGTCATCGAGCGGCATGAGGCGCTGCGCACAGTCCTGCCCGCCGCCGATGGTGAGCCCTATCAGCGGGTGCTCGACTCGGCGGGCGAGGTCGTGTCCTTCGTGGACTGCACGCCGCAGGTCCTGGACGGCCTTGTCGCGGCGTTCACCGAGGAACCGTTCGACCTGGCCGTCGACGTGCCGATCCGGGTCCGGCTCTTCGTGCCGGGAACCGACGCGTCGACGCTGGTCATTCTGCTGCACCACGCGGTGACCGACGGCTGGTCGATGCGGCCGCTGCTGCGCGACCTCGCCATCGCCTACCAGGCGCGGCTGACCGGCGGCGCCCCGGCCTGGGAGCCGCTGCCGGTCCAGTACGCCGACTACACGCTCTGGCAACGCGACGTCCTCGGCGACCCGGACGACGCGGGCAGCACGGCGGCGCGACAGCTTGAGTTCTGGCGCCGCGCGCTGGCCGGGCTGCCCGCGGCGGCGGACCTGCCGACGGACCGGCCCCGCCCGGTGGAGCCGACCGCGCTCGGCGGCAGCGTCTCGGCGCTGCTCGACGCCGAGGCGCACCGGCGGCTTCGCGACCTGTGCGCGGAGCGCGGGGCGAGCATGTTCATGGTCTTCCAGGCCGGACTCGCCGCGGCGCTGCGGCTGCTCGGCGCCGGCGCGGACGTCGCCATCGGCACTCCGGTGGCCGGGCGGTCCGACGAGGCGCTGCACGACCTGGTCGGCTTCTTCGTCAACACCCTGGTGCTGCGCACCGACACTTCCGGCGACCCGCGGCTCGGCGAGCTCGTCGAGCGGGTGCGGCACGCGGACCTGGCCGCGTACGAACACCAGGAACTGCCCTTCGACCTGCTGGTCGAGCGGCTCAATCCGCCGCGCTCGCTGGCCTGTCACCCGTTCTTCCAGGTCATGCTGACGGTAGAGGGCGCGGGCACGGACGCACCGATCCCGCTGGGCGCGCTGTCCGGCCGGATCGAGCCGGCCGGCCTCGACACCGCGAAGTTCGACCTCAGCGTGTCCTGCGTGGAACTGGGCGCAGAGGCGGGCGCGGGCGGCGTCGAGGTGTGGCTCCAGTACGCCGCGGACCTCTTCGACGAACCGACCGCCCGGCTGATCCGGGACGTCTATCTCAGGGTCATGCGAGCGATCGCCG
This sequence comes from Actinocrinis sp., assembly GCF_035650855.1. Lineage (GTDB taxonomy): Bacteria > Actinomycetota > Actinomycetes > Streptomycetales > Catenulisporaceae > Actinocrinis. The sequence continues at coordinate 13,300 of NZ_DASRGV010000056.1, forward strand.
CCGACCCGCAGGCGCGACTGGCCGAGGCCGTACGGCTTACCGATCAGGAGGCGCAGAGCCTGGCCGCGCGCCGCGCCGCGCTCGCCGAGGCGACAGCCGCGGCAGCAGCCGGTGGCGGCGCCCGCGGCGGCTCGGCCTCGGCGACCTCCCCGCGCGTCCAGATTCTCCGCGACCTGTTCGCCGAGGTGCTCGGCGTGCCTTCGGTCTCGGTCACGGACAGCTTCTTCGACCTCGGAGGCCACTCGCTGCTCGGCATTCGCCTGGTCAACCGGATACACGCGGTGCTCGGCGTCGAGATCGGCATCAAGGACCTGTTCCTCGCCCCCACCGTCACAGGACTCGACCGCCGCGTCGGCGAGGCGGCGGGCGGCGGGAACCGCCCCGCCCTGATACCGATCGAGCGGCCCGAGCGGATCCCGCTGTCCTACGCGCAGCGCCGACTCTGGTTCGTCAACCAGCTCGAAGGTCCGAGCGCGGACTACAACCTCCCGCTCGCGGTACGGCTCGACCGGCCTGCGGACCCTGACATCCTGGCCGACGCCCTCGCCGACGTCGCGGCCCGGCACGAGGCGCTGCGAACCGTCTTCCGGGCCGAGGACGGCGTGCCATACCAGGTCGTCCTGGACGAGGCGCGGCCGCAGGTGGTGGCGCTGCGCTGTGCGGAGGGCGAGGTGACCGGCGCCATCCACGAGGCGGCGCAGTACACGTTCGACCTCGCCACCGAGATTCCGCTGCGCGCGTGGCTCATCGACGCGGCGGGAGGCGGCCAACAGGAGTCTTTTGGTACCGGCCCTGGCACCGACGCTGGCACCGACACCGTGGCTGAGACCGACACCGACTCGTCCGCCGGGCAGTACCTCGTCCTCGTGGTCCACCACATCGCCGCGGACGGCTGGTCGCTGCCGACGCTGACCGCCGACCTCGCCGCCGCGTACGAGGCGAGGGCTCAAGGCCGCGCACCGCACTGGGAGCCACTGCCGGTCCAATACGCCGACTATGCGCTCTGGCAGCGCGACCGGCTCGACGAGCGACCCGGCACGAGCGGACCGCTGGCCGCGCACCTGGAGTTCTGGCGCGCGGCGCTGGAAGGCGCGCCGCAGGTCCTCGATCTGCCCGCCGACCGGCCGCGATCGGCCGCGGCGAGCCACGCGGGCGCAGTCGTACCCTTCGAGCTCGACGCCGCGACGCATCGCCGGCTCGCCGGCCTCGCCGCGCAACACGGCGCGACGCTGCTGATGGTGCTCCAAGCCGCGCTGGCCTTGACGCTCTCGCGCCTGGGTTCCGGCCCTGACGTGCCCATCGGCACGGCGGTGGCGGGACGCGGTGACGAAGCCCTCGATGACGTCGTCGGTTTCTTCGTCAACACCCTGGTGCTGCGGACCGACACTTCCGGCGATCCGACCTTCGGCGAGCTGCTGGAGCGGGTGCGCCAAACGGATCTGGCCGCGTACGCGCACGAGGAGATTCCGTTCGACCTGCTGGTCGAGCACCTCAATCCGCACCGCTCGACCGCGCACCACCCGCTGGTCCAAGTGATGCTGACGCTCGAACGCGAGCAGGCCGCGGCCGACTCGCCGCCGGCCGCCCTCGCCGGCACGCCGGTTCCGTTCGGCGCGGGCGCCGCGAAGTTCGACCTCATGCTGTCGCTGCGCGACCTTTACACGGCCGACGGCCGTCCGCACGGCCTGGCGGGCTTCCTCTGCTATGCGACAGACCTCTTCGACCCGCAGACCGCGCAGCTGCTCGCGTCCCGAGTCGAGCTGGCGCTGCGCGCTGCCGCCGCCGATCCGACCCAGCGCGTGAGCGACATCGACCTGCTGAGCGAGGGCGAGCGGGACTGGCTGTTCAACGACTACAACGCCACCACGGCGATCGAGGCCGGCGGCTCCGTCCACGCACGCTTCGAAAGCATCGCGCGCAAACACCCCGACCGCATCGCGGTCTCCTACCAAGACACCGATCTGACCTACGCCGAGACCAACCGCCAAGCCAACATCCTGGCTCACCGTCTCATCAACGCGGGCGTCACCCCCCAAGACGCCGTCGGCATCCTGATGCAACGCACCGACCGACTCATCATCGCTACCCTCGCCGTCCTCAAAGCCGGCGCGGCGTACGTGCCCATCGGCGACCACGCACCGGCCAGCCGCGTACGCACCATGATGATCGACAGCCACGCGACCCACCTGATCACCGATCACGCGACTGCCGAGGAAAGCGATGTGATCGCCGCCGAGCGCGCGGCGGGATCGACCATCGTGATCGCGGACGCGTCACCGGCCGACCAGTTCCCCGAGCACGACCCCGCGGTGCACACGGCCGAAGAAGCGCTCATGTACGTCATGTTCACTTCCGGCTCCACCGGACGCCCCAAGGGCGTCGGCGTCACCCATCGCAACGTCCTGCAACTGGCCACCGATCGCTTCTACGACCACGACATCCACCGCTGCGTCCTCGTCCACTCCCCCTACAGCTTCGACGCCTCCACCTACGAGATCTGGGTGCCGCTGCTCAACGGCTCGCGCCTTGCGGTCGCGCCCGGCGTGGGCTCGGACGTGGCGCAGTTGACCGAGGCGATCGACCGGCACGGGGCCACGGCTACCTTCTTCACGGTCGGCCTGTTCCACATCCTCGCCGAGGAGGGCCTCGACGTCCTCGCGCGGCTGCGTGAAGTCGGCACCGGAGGCGACGTGGTCTCCCCCGCCGCCGTACGCCGCGTCCTCGAACATTGCCCGAGCACCGCGGTCACGCACGTATACGGGCCCACCGAAACCACCTACGCATCGCACCTCAACCGCTATGTGAGCGACGACGGCCTGCCCGAGTTCATGGAACTCGGCCGCCCCATGGACAACACCCGGGCATACGTCCTCGACGACCGCCTCCGGCCGGTCCCGCCCGGCAGCTGCGGCGAGCTCTACCTCGCCGGCGCGAAAGTCGCCCGGGGCTATCTCGATCGGCCCGCGCTGACCGCCGACAGGTTCGTCGCAGACCCCTACGGCCCGCCCGGCACGCGCATGTACCGCACCGGCGACCGAGTCACTTGGACCCACGACCACCGGCTCCGCTTCGCCGGACGCGCCGACAACCAGATCAAGCTGCGCGGATTCCGCATCGAACCCGGCGAGATCGAGGCCGCCATCACCCGGCGGCTCCCGATCAGCCGAGCCGCAATCGTCGTCCGCGAGGACAGGCCCGGAGACAAGCGGCTAGTGGCGTACGTCGTGCCGCGCGGTGGCGCCGCGGTGAACGAGAACGCGGTCCGCGCCGCCGTCGCCGAGGAGCTGCCGGACTACATGGTGCCCTCCACAGTCGCCGTCCTCGACGCGCTGCCGATCACCGCGAACGGCAAGCTCGACCATGCGGCGCTGCCCGCCCCGACGGTCGCCGCGTCGCCGATCGGCCGCGGACCGCGAACCGAGCGCGAACGCACCCTGTGCGCCCTCTTCGCACAGGTGCTCGGCCTTGATCTGGTCGGTCTCGACGACGGGTTCTTCGACCTCGGCGGCCACTCGCTGCTCGCCACCCGCCTGGTGACCCGGATCAAGGACTCGTTGGGTGTCGACTGCGCGGTGCGCGACGTGTTTCGCGCGCCGACCGTCGCGGGGCTGCTCGCCCTACTTGACGGCAGCCACGCCACGCGGGCTGTCGGCGCCGATATCGGCACCGGTACCGGCACCGCGCTGACCGCCGAAGCCGGCCCCCGCGCCACAGCCGATGCCACGATCAATGCCCCAGTCGACGCGACGGACGACAGCGGCCTCGGCGACGGCGGTGTCGGCGGAGATGCGATGGGCGTCCTGCTGCCGCTCAATCCGGACGGCGACGAGCCGCCACTGTTCTGCATCCACCCGGGCGCGGGCCTCGGCTGGCCGTACGCGGGACTGATCCGGCACCTTGGCGCTGACCAACCGCTGTACGCCTTGCAGACCCGCTCGATCTCGCAGCCGGGGTACCGCGCGGCCAGCGTCGCCGAGATCGCCGACGACTACCTGAGGCAGATCCGGCGGGTCCGGCCGCACGGCCCCTACCGGCTGCTCGGCTGGTCCTTCGGCGGACTGGTCGCGCACGCCATCGCCACCCGCCTGCAGGACGCCGGCGAGCCGGTCGAACTGCTGGCGATGATGGACTCGTTCCCGGTGCCCGAAGCCGAGGCCGACATCCCGATCCCGGACGGCGAACTGGTCGCGATGCTGGTCGGCGAGGCATCCGAGGCTCCGGACGACCTGCCGGACGGTTTCTACGAGCGCTTCGACGCCGACGCGATCGTCGAGGTCCTGCGGCGCTCGGACCCGGTGCTCGGCGGCCTGGCCCCCGGGGAGACCGCCGCCCTCGTGAACGCCACGGTCAACCACGTGACCATCATGCGCGCGCACCGGCCCGCATTCTTCGACGGAGATCTGCTGTTCTTCACCGCGGCCCGCGACCGCGGCCGGAAAGCGCCGAACGCGGACCGCTGGAACGAATTCGTGAGCGGGCAGATCCACGATCACGATATCGACACCACCCACCTGAGAATGGCCGATCCGGAACCGCTCGCGCGGATCGGCGCGATCCTGCGCGACAGCCTCACCGCGACACACCGGCGCGACCGCGCGCTCATCGATACAAGGAGCTGACATGGCAAACCCCTTCGAGGACCCCGCCGGCACCTTCCTCGTGCTGGTCAACGACGAGGGCCAGCACTCGCTGTGGCCGGTCTTCGCCGCGGTTCCGGCGGGCTGGGAAACCGCCCACGGACCCGCGGGCCGGCAGGACTGCCTGGACTACGTCGAGCGCAACTGGACCGACATCCGCCCGCGCAGCGTCGTGGCCCAGTACACCTGACCGGGCGATCCGCCTCCCGCCCGAACCTCGTTCCTCCATCGCGCACCACTATTCAGATATCTCCGCCTAATACCCGGAAGCACACGGCCGGCGGCTCGGGAATCACCATTCCCGCGCCGCCGGCCGCGTGCTTTTTCGGCTTGATTTCCACGGCGCCGCGACTGCCCGCATTCTGCCGCAGCAACTACCGATTCCACCGGCCGGATCTTCCTATATTCGAAGACGAAGGGAACGAATCGCGGACCCCGATCACGAAAGTGCCCTGACATGGCGACCTCGCACAGCGGACTGACGGTCCTGGTGGCCGGCGGCGCGTCCGACTCGCACACCTGGAACCTGATGTTCCTCCAGCTCCTGCTCGAGGAGCGGGGCCACCGGGTGGAGAACCTGGGCCCGTGCGTCCCGCCCCGGCTGCTGGTCGAGCGGTGCCAGCTGCTCCAGCCGGAGCTGGTGGTCATCGGCAGCGTCAACGGGCACGGATACCGCGACGGGGAGGCCGCGGTGCGCGCGCTGCGCACCGAGCCCGGCACCGCCCACATCGCCGCGGTCATCGGCGGCAAGCTCGGCGTGGACGGCGTGCGCGACGAGGCACGGCGCCATCGGCTGCTGGACGCCGGCTTCTCGGCCGTCTTCGACGACGGCGACCTCGACGCCTTCACCCGGTACCTAAGCACCCTGACGAACTCGGCGGGCGCCCGCGCGGACCGGCCCAGCGGGAGGGCGGCGGTGTGAACGCCCAAGCCACGGCGCCGCGCCCCCGCTCGTTCGGAGGCTTCGTCGCCGAACGAGCCGCGGCCGGAGCGCTGGTCGTGCAGCCGCGGATGGGATTCAGCGATCCGGCCCTGATGCGCCGCGGCCTCGAGCGCACCAAGTTCGCCGCCGCCACCACCGTCGGAACCATCACCCTGGACAGCTACACCCGACTCGGCGAGCACGCGGCCGCCCGAAAGGCCGTGGCCGAGGGAACGGCGCTCAACGGCTACCCGATCGTCGCGCACGACGCGAGCACCACCCGCGCCGTACTCGCCGGCCTGCTGGACGAGACCTTCCCGGTGCAGGTGCGGCACGGCAGCGCCCGCCCGCAGCAGATCATCAGGACCCTGACGACTCTTGGCCTCGACGCCACCGAAGGCGGCCCCGTCTCCTACTGCCTGCCCTACGGCCGTACCCCGCTGCGCGAATCGATCGACAGCTGGGCGGAGAGCTGCGAGCTGCTGGCCGCGCTCGCCGGACCGGACCGCACGCCGCACCTCGAATCCTTCGGCGGCTGCATGCTCGGCCAGCTGTGCCCGCCCGGCCTGCTGGTGGCGCTCAGCGTCCTGGAGGCGCTGTTCTTCACCCGGCACGGGCTGACCAGCGTCTCGCTCAGTTACGCGCAGCAGACCGACCGGGCCATGGACGAGGAGGCGGTCCGCGCCCTGCGCCGCCTGGCCGCGCAACTGCTGCCGGCCGGCACCGATTGGCACATCGTGCTGTACACGTACATGGGCGTCTTCCCCTCCTCCGCCCGCGGCGCCCGCGCGCTGCTCGAGGCCGCCGCCGAACTCGCCGTCGCCACCGGAGCGCAGCGGCTCATCGTCAAGACGGCCACCGAGGCGCACCGCATCCCAGGCATCGAGGACAACGTGCGGGCGCTGGAGGCCGCGGCGGCCACCGCGGCAGCCGCAGACCGCGGATGCGCTGATTCCGGCGAAGCGGACAGCGCCGTCTACGCCGAGGCCCGCGCCCTCGTGGACGCCGTGCTCGAGCTCGACGACGACCCCGGCCGGGCCCTGGCCGCGGCCTTCCGGCGCGGCTACCTGGACGTCCCCTACTGCCTGCACCCCGACAACGCCGGCCGCTCGCGCAGCTACCTCGACGAGGGCCACCGGCTGCGCTGGGCCTCGGTCGGCCGGATGCCGATCGCCGCAGACCCCGCGCCGGACCGGCGGGCCCGGATGACGCCGGACCGCCTGCTGCACGCGCTCACCAGCGTCGCACGTACCTACGACCACTGAAGCCGGGAGACGAGATGTCGCTCACCGATCTGCCCGCGCGCCCGGGCGTCGCGCAGTCAAACGCCCGCAGCGCAGACAGCATCCACAGCGCTGACAGTATCCGCAGCGCCGCAGCCGACCTGCCCGTGCCGCGGGACGTGGCGCCGCCCGCCGGCCCCGCCCCGCTCGGCGAACACCTGCGCTCGCCACGGCTGCGGGCCGCGATGCTCGTCCAGCAGGCAGCACTGCACGCGGCGCGCGAATACCTGTGCGGGCGCGGCTTCACCGAACTGCTGCCCCCGCTGGTCGGCCCGGTCACCGATCCAGGCGGCCGAGGCGCCAAGGCTCTCGACGTCGACTACTACGGGCACCCGTACAAGCTCATGACGAGCGCGATCCTGTACAAGCAGGCGTCGCTGCGCGGCTTCCCGAAGCTGTTCTACGTCGCTCCGAACGTGCGCGTGGAGCCGCCGGAGACCGCGGCCACCGGGCGGCACCTGGTCGAGTTCCACCAGATCGACGTGGAGATCGCCGACGCCTCGCGCGACGACGCGATGGATGTCGCCGCCGGCCTTCTGGCGCACGTGGTCACCCGGGTCTGGGAGTCGGCGCCTTCGGTGCTGCGGGAACTCGGCCGGGAGGAGTCGTTCTTCGCCCGGACCCGCGACGGGATGTTCGACACCTGCACGCACGCGGACGCGGTCGCCCGGCTGCGCGAGCAGGGTCATCCCCAGAGCCCTGACGCCGAGATCGACTGGACCGGCGAGGAGGCGCTGTCCCGGCAGGCCGGCCGGCCGTTCTTCGTCACCGACTACCCGAAGGGCTCGCGCGGCTTCTACGACCGCGAGGACCGGACGCGCCGCGGCGTGCTGCGCAACTTCGACCTGATCGCGCACGGCGGGTACGGCGAGCTGGCCAGCGGCAGCGAGCGGGAGAGCGACTACGCCGCGATCGTGACCCGGATGCGGGAGAGCGGCGAGAACCCGGCGAAGTACGCCTGGTATCTGGAGCTGGCCCGTGAGGGCATCCCGGCCAGCGCCGGATTCGGCATGGGCGTGCAGCGGCTGGTCAGGTTCCTCACCGGACTCGACGCTCTCTGGCAGGTCAGCGCGTACCCGAAGCTGCCCGGGACGGTGGCGCCGTGAAGAGCGTGACCGCCGTGCACCCGGCTACCCTGCACGCGCCCGGCTTCCCGGAACGCGCGGTGCGCGCCCGCGCCCGCACCGGGACCGCCGAGGCATTTCCCTCGACCGAGGACTACGGCGCGCGGCTCTTCGGCGCCGGAGCCGGTGCACCGGACGACCTAGCCGGCCCGCCGCAGGTCTGCGACGATCTCGATCTGGCCCGGCTGGCGCCGCCGGTGTTCATGCCGCAGCGGCTGGAGAAGCTGATCGAGCTCGGCCGCGAGCCGCTGTACGACGACGTCGAGCTGGAGACAGGCATCGGCGGCTTCCGCAGCACCCTGCCGGTCTACCTGTCCGCCTTCGGCTCGACCCGCGCGGGCAGCGGCGACCTGGGGATCGCGGCGAGCCGGCAGGCCGCGCGGCTGGGCATCCCGATGGTGATCGGCGAGAACGCAGTGCCGGTGCACGGATACCGAGGCGGGGCGTCCGGCGAACTGCCCGTGCTGCTGGCCCGGATCCGCGCCTATTGCGAGCACGCCGCAGACGCGGCCGGCGGCGTCGTCGTGCAGCAGAGCACTGAGGACGCGGACGCCGAGGTGTGGAACCTCGTCTACAGCGACCCGGCGGCGCAGCCGCTGCTGGAGACCGGCCGGCTCGGCTTCGAGCTGAAGATCGGGCAGGGCGCGAAGCCGGGACTCGGCGGCATGACCGTGGTGGACGCGCGCGAGGCGGAGGAGCTGCGCAAGCGCTTCGCGGTGCGCGAGGTGTTCGGCGGGTCCGCCGGCGAGCTGCTGCGCTGCGCCACGCCGGGGACCTTCACCGAGGAGATCGTGCGCCAGCAGCTGCGGTTCATGCGCAACAACTTCCCGCGCGCCCGGGTCTGGGTGAAGTTCCACCCCGGCCGCGACATCGCGGCCGCCGCGGACACCGCCTGGCGCGCCGGAGCGGACGCGGTATGCGTGGACGGCGCACAAGGCGGCAGCGGCTGGGCGCCACGGGTCTTCCTCGGCCAGGTCGGCCTGCCGCTGGCCGAGTGCCTGCGCCGCATCGGGCCGCCGAGCGGCGGCCTGCTCGCCTCCGGCCGGATGTGGGAGGGGGGCCGCGCGGTGCGCGCCCTGGCCCTCGGCGCGTCCGCGGTCGGGCTCGGCCGGGCGGCGCTGCTGGCGGTGGACGAAGACCGCGCGGACGGCCTGGTCCGGCTGGCCGAATGCCTCGCGCTGGAACTTCGACTGCTGATCAGCGCGCTGGGCAAGTACAGCCCCGCCGCGCTGTGCCCCGACGACCTGTGGTGGCCGGGAACGCGGACCCCCGAACCCGAAGTCCTCGGCCACCACTCCCCCGCCGTCCAGCAGGGCCCCGTCTTCGACGAGGCCGCGAGTTCCTCCGGAGGCCGGCCGTGACAGCCATCGTCGACATCGCCTGCCATGTGCCTGAGCAGAGCGTCGCCGTGGACGACATCGGCGAGCGCGTGCAGGCGGGTGAGCACCTGATGCGCACCTTCCGCAAGTTCTACGGCCTGCGCGAGGTGCGCCGGTCGCAGAGCACGGACGTACGTGAGACGCTGCTGGCCGCCGCGGCGAATCTGCCCGGACTGCGCGGCAACGAGCACCGGGTGCGGCACGTGCTGTACGCGCGGACGGTCTCCACGATCGCGCCCGCCGGGCAGAATCCGCTTGAGGACGTGTGCGCCGCGCTCGGCCTGGACAACGCCGCCGCCTTCACGCTCACTCAGCACGGCTGCGCGACCGGGCTGCTGGGAATCGAGCTGGCCGGGCGCCTGCTGGCTTCGGACGGCGATCCGTCCGCCCTGGCCCTGGTCTTCGCCGGCGAGACGACCTTCAGCCCCGCGCTGCAGATCATCCCGGAGAGCACGGTGATGGGTGACTGCACCGCGGCCTGCCTGGTCGGCGCGGACGGCGAGCGCGACCGGCTGCTCGGCCTCGCGGTGCGCACGTACGGCCAGTACGCCGAGGGCTTCCCGCCCTACCCGCTGGACCCGGGATTCCTCAAGGACCACAACGAGCTTCTCGCCGCGGTGATCCTGGAAGCGGCCGAGGCGGCCGGCGTCTCAGTGGACGAACTCGCCGTCATCCTGCCGCACAACGTCAACCGGCTGTCATGGGTATGGACCTGCCGCGCGCTCGGCCTGCCGGTCGAGCGGGTCTACCTGGACAACGTCCCGGTCACCGGGCACTGCTTCGCCGCGGACCCCTTCATCAACCACGTGCACGCCCGCGCGGCCGGCCGGCTGCGCCCCGGCGACCTGTACCTGATGGCCTCCGTCGGCCTCGGCGCCACCTTCGCCGCGGCGGTGCTGCGGCACTGAACGCGAACGCCCCCCAGCACCGCCCCACCGAGCCAGCACAGCCCCATCCAGCAAACACCGCCATCCAGCCACGCCCCCGCCTAGCCACTCAAGGAGTCCCCGTGATGACGTCACGGCCGAACCAGACCTTCCTCGAGGGGGTCAAGAGCGCCTGCACCGGCGACCCGCGCGCCACGTTCGTCCTGCTCGGCAACTTCGAGGTGGAGACCGAGTGGGCCGGCGACGAGATCGGCCTGCCCTCCGTGGGCGGCGGCTCGTCGGCCGCGGTGGTCAACCGCATGGACGAGTTCGCGCTGCTGCTCGCCGGCAAGGCCGACCACGTCGTGCTCAAGTCCGCCCCCGATCCCGGCTATCTGGCCTATCTGGAGGACCTCGGGCTCGAACTGCCCGGGATCCTGGTCGCCGACGAGCAGGACCCGGCGCACACGGTCAGCGTCGACGCGCTGCGCTCGCCGCGGCTGCTCGCCGAGCTCACCGCGCTCGCCCGGGAAGGCGCCCACCTGCTGCCGCACGGGATGTCAGCCCTCGAAGAGGAGCTGTGCGGGCGCACCGGCCTGGCCCCGGCGCTGCCTCCTGCCGCGCTGACCAAGTCGGTGAACAGCAAGATCTACAGCCGGCGGGTGGCCGCCGAGCTGGGCCTGCCGCAGGCGCGCGGCTGGGAGTGCGAGACGGTGGACCAGTTCGCGGCGGCGGCCGAGCAGGCCGCGCGGTCGCTGGCCGCAGGGCGCCGGATCGGCGTCAAGGACGCGTTCGGCGTCTCCGGCAAGGGCATCGTCGTGGTCGACGAGCCGCGCCGGCTCGAGCAGCTGGTGCGCATGGTCACGCGGCGCGCCGAACGCACCGGCGATCCGCGGCTGGCCGTGGTGGTCGAGGAGTGGGCCGACAAGGACGCCGACCTCAACTACCACTTCACCGTCGGCCGCGACGGCTCGGTGCGCTTCGACTTCGTCAAGGAGGCGATCACCGAGAAGGGGGTGCACAAGGGGCACCGGATGCCCGCGCGCATCACCGCCGGGCACGCCGCCGAGATCGAGCGCTGCGCCGCGCTGCTCGGCGCCCGGCTGGCCGCCGACGGCTTCCACGGCCTGGTCGGCGTGGACGCGATCACCACCCGCGACGGCGGCCTGCTGCCGGTCATCGAGATCAACGCGCGCAGCAACATGTCCACCTACCAGGTCGGCCTGCAGGAGCGCTTCCTGACCGACGGGCAGATCGCGATGGCGCGCCAGTACGACCTGGCCGCGACCCGGCGGATCCCGTTCGGGCGGCTGCGCGAGCGGCTCGACGGGCTGCTCTTCGACCCCGCGAGCGGCCGCGGGCTGCTGGTCAACAACTTCGCGACCGTCAACGCCGCCGCCGCGGCCGACGCCGAAGCGCCGCGACTGGACGCGCGCACCCACCAGGGCCGGCTCTACGGCCTGCTCATCGCCCGCTCCGAGCAGGAGCTGGCCGAACTCGACCACGCCGTCGCCGAGGGCGTGCGGAAGGAGACCGGTAACCGTGACTGAAGACACTCACGCGCTCGCAGTGCCCGTACAGCAGGAAGAGCCGGTGCACGTCGACGAACCCGTATACACGGTGCAAGGCGTCACCATCAACGAGATCGTCGAACGCTTCGGCAGCCCGCTGTACGTATACGACGCGGACGTGATCTCCCGCCAGTTCCACAGCCTGCGCGACCGGCTGCACCCCGCCGTGGAGATGTTCTTCTCCCTCAAGGCGAATCCGAACGTGAGCATCTGCGCGCTGCTGCATTCGCTCGGCGCGCGCGCCGAGGTCTCCTCGCTGGCCGAGCTGCTGACCGCGCAGCGCGCCGGGGTGCCGGGCGAGCAGATCATGTTCCTCGGCCCCGGCAAGAGCCGCACCGAGATCGAGTCCTGCGTCAAGGAGGACATCACCCTGATCTGCGAGTCCTTCGGGGAACTCGCGCTCATCGACGAGACCGCGGCCGGGCTCGGCCGCACCGCGCGGGTGGTGCTGCGGGTCAACCCGAGCTTCGCGGTCAAGGGCGGCGGCCTGACCATGGGCGGCAAGCCGCGCCAGTTCGGCATCGACCAGGAGGCGCTGGAGGCGGCCGGCCCGCAGCTGGCCGAGCGGCACCCCGCGGTAAGGCTGATCGGCTTCCAGGCGTACATGGGCACCCGGTTCCTCACCGAGGACGTGATCGCGGCGAACACGGGCCAGATCCTCGCCCTGGCCGAGGACCTGGCCGCGCGGCTCGGCATCGACCCGCAGATCGTCGACGTCGGCGGCGGCCTCGGGGTCGCCTACTTCTCCGGCGAGCGCGACCTGGATCCCGCGGCGCTGGTCGACCTGCTCAATCCGCTGTTCGCCGACTTCCGCGCCAGGCACCCGCAGACCCGGCTGGTCATGGAGCTCGGCCGGTTCCTGCTCGGGCACAGCGGGGTCTACGCGGTGCGCGTGCGCTACGTGAAGGAGTCGATGGGCGAGCGGTTCGCGGTCGCGGACGGCGGCACCAACCACCACATGGCCGCCGTCGGCATCGGGTCCTTCGTCAAGCGCAACTTCCCGATGCGGCTGCTGAACCGGGCCGGCGCGCAGCCCGCGGCGAAGTGGAACGTCGCCGGCCCGCTGTGCACGCCGAACGACACCCTCGGCAAGGCCGTGGAGCTGCCCGCCGACCTGCGGCCCGGCGACGTGATCGGGGTCGAGCGCTCCGGCGCCTACGGCCCGACCGCCTCGCCGGTCTACTTCCTCAGCCACGGCTATCCGGCGGAGGTGCTGGTGCACGACGGGCGGGCCCTGCTGATCCGCGCCCGCGACGAGGCCGACGCGATGCTCGGCCCGCAGATCCTGCACGAGTTCGGCCACTGATTCCTGCCCGCCCGCACCGGGCGGCATCCACCAGAAAGGGACCGCACCATGACCACCACGACGCCCGAGACCCGCACTCAGGACACCGAGATCGTCGAGGCCATCACCGCGGCGATCGCCGAGGTGCTCGGCAGCGTCCCGGCGGACATCGCCGAGGACACCCGGCTGGCCGAGGACCTGGGCCTGGACTCCACCAGCGTGCTCAGCCTGCTGATGGCGCTCGAGGACACCCTCGACATGCAGGTGGACCCGGACAGCCTTGAGCAGCGGCACCTGGAGACGATCGGCTCGCTGGCCGGCTACATCGCCGAGAGCAGGTGACGAAATGCCGGTCCTGCGACGCTCGGGGCAGCAGCGCGGCGGCGCCGCGCGGCCGGCGGCGGGAGGCCCGCGCCTCGAATCCATCACCCCCTACTACTTCACCGCGGCCGACAGCAGCGCGCCCGACGGCCCCTCGCAGGCGTTCCGCGACCACGCCGACGTGCTCTACGGGCTCGGCGGCGACGGGTCGTGGGCGGCCGGAATGCCGGTCGTCAGCTATCACGACATGGCCCGCGCCGTCGCGCGCGACTTGGCCGAACGGCTGGACGGGATCGATCTGATCATCTCGGTGGAGGCCAGCGCGGACTGCCGGCACCAGAGCTTCCCGGCCTGCGTCCTCGGCGACCTGGTGCCCGGCGATCCGCTGGTGCTCGGCATCTCGGAGCAGGGCGTCGCCGGGCCGTTCACCGCGCTGCGCACCGCGGCCGACATGATCGCGGGCGGCGCGGCCCGGCGGGCGCTGATCCTGATCCTGGAGCAGAGCACGCTGCCGCCCGGCGGCCCGCGCCCGGCGCGCGACCTCGCGGTCGCCCTGCTGGTGAGCGGCGAGGGAGCCGGCCCGGTGCTCGGACGCCCCGTGGTCACGGTCAGCGGCCGGTTCGACGCCCCGCAAGACGCCGCCGTTCGTCCGCGGCCGGCCGACCCGGCGCGGCGGCACCCGGATCCCGGCCGGTCCGCGCGGACCCTCGTGCTCGGCGCCGCGCTGGCCGATCTGGCGCCCGCGCCGGGCGTGGCGGTCAGCCGAGCCGAGCCCGGGCACCCGTGCGCGGGCGTGTGGCTGGCGCTGGCCGACCTGCTGGCCGACGGCAAGCCGCTTGACGGCAGCGTGCTGATCGCCGACCGGGACCCGCGGCTGCCGTACCTGTGCAGCATGCTGATTTCCCCGTCGGACGAGCCGGCCGGGCGCACTGACACCCACCGGTTCGCGACGGTGGGCGGCCACGCACCGGAAGGGCGGGCGACCACGTGACCACCGCGACGATCGCACACGAGCATGCTCATGACAGCACGCTGATCGACGTTCTCGCCGACCGCGCCGACGCCCTCGACACGTCGGACACCTCC
>NZ_DASRGV010000057.1:0-3098 GCF_035650855.1 Actinocrinis sp.
TTCACCGGCGTACGCCTCGCCTTCACCGGAGGCGAACCCGCCTCCGGCACCCACACCGCCAAAATCCAACACCACCACCCCCACCTGACCATCGCCAACGGCTACGGCCCCGCCGAATCCATGGGATTCACCACGGTGTTCCGGGTGCCGCCGGAGTGGAGCCGGACCGACGTGCCGGTGGGATCGCCGGTGACGAACAAGCGCGCCTACCTGCTCGACGCGCGGCTGCGCCCGGTGCCGGTGGGTGCTGTAGGCGAGGTCTATCTCGGTGGATCAGGGCTCGCACTCGGTTATCTCAACCGAGCGGGCCTGACCGCGGAACGCTTCGTCGCCGACCCGTTCGGCGCGCCCGGCGAGCGGCTGTACCGCACCGGGGACCTCGCGCGGCGCACGAGCGATGGAGCACTCGAATTCGTCGGGCGCGCGGACGCCCAGGTGAAGATCCGCGGATTCCGGGTAGAGCCGGGCGAGATCGAGACTGTGCTGCTCAGGCATCCGTCGGTGGCGCAGGCCGCGGTGACCGCGGTCGCCGACTCGCGGGGCGTGCTGCGGCTCGCCGCGTACGTGATCGGCGACGCCGCTTGCCCCGCCTCAGACCACGTGGATGAGAAGGCGCTACGCGAATGGCTGCGCACCGTGCTGCCCGACCACATGGTCCCGTCGGCAGTGGTGGCGCTCGACCGCATGCCGCTGACCGCCAACGGAAAGGTGGACCGGGCCGCACTGCCGGCCCCGCGCTTCGAGTCCGCTTCTGGGAGCGGCCGCGGGCCCCGTGACGCGCGCGAGGAGATCCTGTGCGCACTGTTCGCCGAGGTGCTCGGCATCGAGACGGAAGGCGCCGATCCCGCACAGGTACGCGCCGTGGGCGTCGATGACGACTTCTTCGACCTCGGCGGCCATTCGCTGGCCGCCGCGCGGCTGGCCGCCAGGGCGGAGACGGTGTTCGGTGCGCAGTTGACGCTGGCCGACGTGTTCCGCTCCCCCACGGTGGCGGCGCTGGCTGAACTGCTCGCCGCGCGCGCGGGGACACGACGGGTGCCCGCGCCGGCGCCGGTTCCGGCACAGCGGCGGCCGAAGCGTTTGCCGCTGTCCTTCGCGCAGCGCCGGTTGTGGTACCTGGCCACGTTGGAGGGCTCTAACACCGCGTACAACGTGCCGCTGAGCGTGCGCCTTGAGGGCGAACTGGATCTCGCGGCGCTGCGCGAGGCCTTCGACGATCTGGCGCTGCGGCACGAGGTGCTGCGCACGGTGTTCGATGCCGTGGACGGTGAGCCGTGCCAGCGTTTGCTCGATCGACCGGAGGGCGGCGGCGGGTATGTGCCCTTCGAGGTCGTCGAGTCGAGCGAGGAACTGGTCGCGGGACAGCTGGCCGAGGCCGCGGTGCGGCCGTTCGATCTGGCCGCGCAGCCGCCGATCCGGGCGACCGTGTTCGAACTCGGCGATGGTCTCAGCGTCCTGCTGATCCTGCTGCACCACATCGCGACCGACGGCCAGTCGCTGCGGCCGCTGTTCGACGACCTGTCCACCGCGTATGCGGCGCGCAGGGACGGCCGCGCACCCGTTTGGGAACCCCTGCCGCTGCAGTACGCCGACTATGCGCTGTGGCAGCGCGCGGCGCTCGGGAAGCGTTCGGACCCTGACAGCGCGCTGTCGCGCGACCTGGACTTCTGGACGCGGGCGCTGGTGGACCTGCCCGAGGAGTTGCCGCTTCCGCTGGACCGGCCGCGTCCCGCGGTGGCCGGGCAGGGCGGCGGCGCGGTGCCGTTCGCCGCCGAGCCGCAGCTGCGCCGCGACATCGCCGCGCTGGCGCGCACACACCGCTGCACTCCGTTCATGGTGCTTCAGGCCGCGCTCGCGGTGACGCTGACCCGGCTCGGCGCGGGCACGGACATCGCGCTCGGCTCGCCGGTGGCCGGCCGCGGCCATCCGGCGCTCGATCCGATGGTGGGCTTCTTCGTCAACACGGTGGTGCTTCGCACCGACACCGCGGGCGACCCCGCGTTCGCCGATCTGCTCGGCCGGGTGCGCGCCGCCGACCTGGACGCCTTCGCGCACCAGGAGGCGCCGTTCGACCTGGTGCTGGACGCGGTCAATCCGGTCCGCTCGCTGGCCAGGCACCCGCTGTTCCAGGTCTGCCTCGCGCTGGAGGGCGCGGCCGACGCCGCGGCCGGGCCGCGGCTGGCCGGGGCGCACGCGGGGCCGGCCAGGTTCGTGGACACCCGGGCGGCGAAGTTCGACCTCGAATTCCTGCTGCGCGAGGAGGCCGGCGCCGATCCGAATGGCGACAGCCCGGGCAGCGACGGTCCAGGCGCCGACGCACCAGGCGGTGCCGGTCACGGCGCGGCGGGGCTGGGCGGCGCGGTGCTGTTCCGCACCGACATCTTCGAGCAGTCCACGGTCGAGCGCCTGGTCGCCACGTATCTACGGGTGCTGCGTCAGGTGGTGGCCGACCCCGGGCTCACGGTGAGCGCGGTCGACGTGCTCGGCGAGCAGGAGCGTGCGCTCGTCGTGGACCGGTGGAGCGGCGCGGCGGCGCACCGGGATCAGCAGGCTGACGAAGACCTCGGGCTGTCGCTCGGCGCGCTGTTCGAGCGCCGCGCCGCCACCGCGGCGGACGCGACCGCGCTGGTCTTCGGCACCGAACGGTTGACCTACGGCGAGCTCGACGCGCGCGCGAACCGGCTGGCCCGGCATCTGATCGACCAGGGCGTGCGGCGCGGCGGCATAGCCGGCGTGCTGCTGGAGCGGTCCATCGAGTTCGCGGTCGCCGTGCTGGCGGTCGCCAAGACGGGCGCCGCTTATCTGGTCCTCGATCCGGAACATCCCGGCGAGCGGTTGAGAGCTCTGATATCCCAGGCGCGGGTGAGCGCCGTGGTGTCGGATTCCGCGTTGGCACAGCGGATCGCGGACGCCGCGCACGTGGTGTGCGTCGACGAGTCGGCCGCCGCCATCGCACGATACGACGCTGCCGCGCCAGGCGTCGTCGTCGCACCCGAGGACGCGGCGTGTGTGATGTTCACTTCCGGTTCCACCGGCCGGCCCAAGGGCGTGCTCTCCCCCCACCGCGCCCTGATCGCCACCCTCACCGCACAGCACTA
>NZ_DASRGV010000058.1:0-9274 GCF_035650855.1 Actinocrinis sp.
CGTGACCACGGGCTCGCCGCGGTTCGAGCAGTCGTAGCGGAACGGGACGGTGACCATCTCGACGTCTCGCGGCGACAGCGCGATCGGCGTGATAGCGGTCCCCAGACCAAACGCGGACTGCTGGGGCGAGCCGACCTCGAACTCGGTGACGCCGGGCGCCTCCTCGGCCTGGCTGAACCTGATCAGACCCGGCTGGTAGATCGAGACCCCGGTCAGTTCGACCATGGTCGAGCCCATGTTCTGCACGGCCATCTGCAAGTCGATGCCGGAGGCGTCCTGCCGCAGCTCGTACTGCGCGGAGATCAGCGTGAGAGTGAAGTCGTCGCCGGCCTTGTCCTGGTTCCGCACGACCGCGTACGCGCCGCCGGCGACCGCGAGGATCAGCACCGCGAGCAGCACGGTGACCGGCGTGACCCAGGCCTCCGCCCGGATCCGCTCGCGCAGCGCGCGACCCGGCAACTGGAGGCGACGGCGCGGCGGCTCGGCGCCGACGGCTTCCGCGCCGGGTTCGCCCTTGGCTGCAGCCTCGGTGTCGGTCTCTGGTTCCGGCTCGGGCTCTTCATCCGAGCCAAGGAACTCGACCTCGGAGATTCCCACGCTTCCCAGTGTCCACTGCACGCGCGCCCGCCGGTACCGCCCGGCTGAGTTTCTGGTCGCCGCTACCTGTCCCGTTCAACGAGACAGCGCGTCGGTGAGGCTAGAAGCCGCCGTCCGACACGATGCCGGCCCGGATCGCGCGCTCGCGCCATCGGTCCAGCGTGGTGGGCAGCCGGACTTCGGCAGCGTATCCAGGGGCGGCGAGGATGACGTGCGAGACGCGTCCGGCCAGGCGGATCGTCTGCGCGAGCGCGACGGTGTAGCCAGCGCGATCAAGTCGTGACGGGACGTCAAGATCCGCCTCGGCCACCGTGCAGATCCGGCCGTGTGGCGCCAGGGAGCCGGGGATCGCGCGCCAGAAGGGGTCGAGCGTGTCAGCCAGCGTCCCGGCCGCGCCCACGGCCCGATTCCAGGGCGGGTTGGTGACCAGCAGGTCGAACCGATCGTCGGCCCACACCGGCTGACCGGCGTCGGCGAGGATGAACCGCGTACGTGACGAGACCCGGGCGCGTGTCGCGTTCGACCGGGCGTTGGCCAATCGCTCCGGATCGAGGTCGGCGGCCACGATGCGCGCGCCCGGGAAGGCGTGCGCAGTCTCGATTGCGATGGTGCCGTCGCCGCAGAACGGATCGAGTGCCGTATCGAGTGGGCCTTGGCCGCCGATCCGGGCGAGCGCGGCGGCCAGCGGCGGGTGCAACGTTCCGGGACCGGTGTCCAGCTTCCACGGTCGGCGGTGCAGCGGCTTGCGCGAGAGGCGCAGCGCCACGTCGACCGTGTCGCCGGTCAGCGAGAGCCGCACCGTGAACTCGGCCTGCGCGGCCTCGGGCGTGCGGCCGAACCCCGCCGCGGGATTGCGTGAGGCGTACCGCGCGCCGACCGCCTTGGCCACGATTTCGCCGGCGACGTCCTCGACCATGAACCGGTTGTAGTTGCGCCGACCGAGCAGGCTTACGACGACGTCGAACGGGAGCGCGCGCAGATCGTCGCCGTCATCGCCGCGCGCCCGCTGCACTTGGGCGAGTCCCGCGCCGAAGTCGATCTGCGACAGCTGTCGGGAAAGCTCGGCCACGGCCGCACGGGTGTGGTCGATGCCGTGCAAGGTGCCCAGATCGAGCAGCACGTCGTCGGCGGTGCGCAGATCGAGCCAGCCGGCGTCGATCTCGGCTGTCTCGAAGGAGACCTGCCGCTCGGCGAAGCTGATCTTCTGCGCGGCGCCGTCCGCGACGCCCGCCACTTCGGCCGCGAGAATCCACTCAAGGCCGCGGACGCAGCGGGCGGTAAGGCGGAAGGTCACGGAGCACATGGTACGGGCGGCGCCCGGCAGAGCGCCGCCCGTGAGTGCTTACAGCGTGGTGAGCGACTACTTCGCGATCAGCATCGCCTTGGCCAGGCCGGCGATCGCGGCGGCCGGGTCGCCGGTCGGCAGCGCGTGCTCGGCGTCGGCTGTGGTCGCCGCGGTCTTCGTCATGGCCGCCGCTCCGCCCGCGGTGATGGCCTGTTGGGCGAAGTCGCGAGCCACGGAGACGAGGAGATTCGCGTTCTGCTCGGCGGGGGGTGATGTTCCGGAGACGGCCGGGGATGCGAGAGCGATCAGGATGAGCGCGGCCGATTGGTTGCGCACGGAGCCGTCCGCGTTCCAGTTGCCCTTGGCAGCTAGCAGGGCGCTAAGGGATATCGCGCCAAGCTGCGCGACGAAGCCGGGCTGCTTGGCCAGAGCGTCGCGTACGGCGGTAACGCGGGCCTTCTCGGAGTCGGTCCGCAGACCCCAGCCATACGGGTAAAGCGGGTCGTACGTCCCAGTGGTGTGCGGGATGCCGACGTCCACGGGCGTCGTCGTGGTGTCCACCTGCTTGGCCCAGGTGTCGGGCAGGCGACCGGTGAACGGGGTCTTGCCGAAGAGTGTGTCGGCGACGCCCTCACCTTCCGAGCCGGGCAGCCACGAGGCGACGATCGCGTTCGCCTCGGCCTGGATCGGCGCGATGTTCATCGGCCGGCCGGAGACGACCAGCACGACGCACTTCATCGCGGCGCAGACCTTGTCCACAGCGTTCTTGTCGGCCGCCGTGAGGTCGAGCGTGTGACCGTTGCCGACATCGCCGACGCCCTCGGCGTACGGGGTTTCGCCGACCACGACTACGCCGATGTTGGAGCCGGTCATCGGTGCGGATGCGTCGGCGGAGTAGGTGATGTGGGCATTCGGTGCGTCAGCCTGCATTCCCTGGTAGATGGTGGTGCCCACGTCGGTGTCGCCCGAGGCGCCCTGCCAGGTCACGGTCCAGCCGCCGAGTTGGTCGCCCAGGTTGTCGGCGTTGCTTCCGGCCAGGTAGATGGTGGCGGTGGGGGAGAGGGGGAGTGCACGCATGCCAGTTGAGTCGGCGCTGTTCTTGAGCAGTACCTGCGACTCGGCCGCGGCTTGGCGGGCCACGGCGCGGTGCGCGGCGTTGCCGATCGTGGCGGCGTTGGTCCGGTCCGCGTACGGCTGCTCGAACAGGCCGAGCCGGAACTTCTGGGTAAGGATCCGGCTGACCGCGTCGTCGATCCGCGACTGGGCCACCAGGCCCTTGGTGACGAGGTCCTTCAGGTCGTTTTCGAAGGTGGTGTACTGGTCCGGCACCATGATCATATCGAGGCCGGCGTTGATCGAGGTCTCGATGTCCTGTTCGTAGTTCGGGCCGAGCTGGTTGATGGCCTGCCAGTCGCTGATCACGAAGCCGGAGAAGCCGTACTGCTGCTTGAGCACTCCGGTGATCATGTCGGCGCGGGCGTGCATCTTGATCGGTGCGGTGTCCTGGCCGATGATCTGCAGGCTTGAGTAGGACGGCATGACGGAGCCGACGGAGTGCTGTTGCACTGCGGCTTGGAATGGCGCGAGGTAGAGCGCTTGAAGCTGAGCTTGCGTCACATCGGTGACGCCCTGGTCGATCTTGTAGCTGCCGGTGGCCGAGGAGCCGTAGGTCGTGCCGCCGTCGCCGACGAAGTGCTTCGCGGTCGCCAGCACGCTGGTGTTCTTGGTCAGGGCGCCGTCGCCCTGGAGGCCGTCGATGATGGTCTCCATCTGGGTGACCAGCGCCGGGTCCTCGCCGAAGGACTCGTAGGTGCGGCCCCAGCGCTCATCGCGCGCCACACAGAGGCACGGGGAGAAGGCCCACGTGACGCCGGTCGCTCGGGTCTCGGTCGCGGTGATCTGCCCGTCCTGCTTCACCAGCGCCGGGTCACGGGTCGCGCCCATGGCGATGTTCTGCGGGAAGACGGTCGCCCCGACCAGGTTGTTGTCTCCGTGTACTGAGTCCTCGCCGTAGATCAGCGGGATCTGCAACGGGGTTGCTTCGGCGCGGGCCTGGAAGGAGTCGATCATGTCGGCCCAGGCCTGCGGGGTGTTCGGGGTCGGCGTCGAGCCGCCGCCGCTGAGCAGCGAGCCGAGCGCGGCCGTGGTGATGTCGGACTGGTGCACGAGGTCGCCGCGCTCCGCCTGGGTCATCTGGCCGATCTTCTGGTCGAGTGACATGCGGGAAAGTAGATCCTGCACTCGGGCGGCGATGGGGAGTGAGGAGTCGAGGTACGGCAGGCCGTGCGCGTTGATGACTACGACGGGGTTGTCGGCAGTGACGTCGGCGCCGGTGGGCGTCAGCTGGATCGGGATCGTTTTCGCGGTGGAGGCGGTGGTGTTCGGCATCGTCTGCACGGTGAAGGACTGCGTGCTGCCTGAGGCCGAGCCGGTCGCGAAGGTGAGGCTGCCGGTGGTGTCCGTGTAGTCGGTGCCTGCGGCCGCGGATCCGCCGCCGAGCGCGTAGTCGACGGTCACGTCGTGATCCAGCGCCTTGCCGCCGTCGGTCGTCAGCGTGACGCCGACTGTCGCGGTGCCGCCGGGGTTGACCGCGTAGACCGCTTGAGAGGTGCCGACGTGCGCGCCGAGCGTTCCGGTGTTGATTCCATAGACGGCGAACTGGTCGACGTCGAACTCGCCGTTCGCCGAACCCGCCGGCTCGGTGAGCGCGAAGCCCCGCATGGTGGTCAGGTCGATCGTGGTGTTGCCGGGAGCGCCGGAGGGCTGGTAGTCGGTGCGCCGCTTGAGCGAGGAGAACGGCACCTGGATCAGGTGCCAGCCCTGCCAGTCGTCGGTGAAGAAGGTCTGCCAGAGCTCTGAGTGCTCGCCGTCCGCGCCGCCCATCTTCACTTCGAACTCGTACTTGGGTCCGGAACCGGGCACCGCGTCGTTGCTCGGATTGTGGCCGTAGAACCAGAACTCGATGCCGGCGTACGGGCTCCAGTCCTGCGGCGTGTTCGTGGCCAGGTCGTAGCTGAAGCCGCCGTAGCTGGTGTCGGAGACCCAGGTGCCGCGCAGCGCGTGGTTGGTCGTGACGCCGGGCCGGTCGAGCTGTGCGATGCTCAGCGTCGGGGTGCTGTTGGTGTCGCCGCCCCAGGAGAACGCGCCGGTGTTCGCGAGCGCGCCGTTGGTGTCAGTGATCGGATTCGCGCCCTCGAAGTCCTGGATGGTCCGCAGCGACTGGTAGACCTGGAAGTCGTCGAAGAGCAGGGTGTTGGTCGCGTTGCCGGGCAGGTTGACCGCGTAGCCCCACATGCTGGTCAGGGCGATCTGCGCGGAGTTCGGGGCGCCGGAGGGCTGGTAGTCGGCCCGCTTCTTGAGATTCGCGAAGCCGATCTGGACCTTTTTCCAGCCGCTGACGTCATCGGTGAAGAAGGACTGCCACAGCTCGGCGTGCTCGCCGTCCGCGCCGCCCATCTTGACCTCGAACTCGACCTTCTGGCCGGAGCCCGTTCCCTTGACCCAGAAGCTGAATCCGTCGTACGCGCTCCAGTCCTGCGCGGTGGCCAGGTCGTGCGAGAACCCGCCCCAGCCGCTGATCTTGTAGGCGACCTGCAGGGCCTGGTTGCCGCTCGCGGCGCCGGGCCGGTCGGCGGCGACGACCTGGGTGAGCGTGGGCGTCGAGGCGGCGTCGGAGGAGAAGGTGAAGATGCCCGGGTTGCCCGTGCTGAACGGGACCGTGCCCTCGAAGTCGTCGATCGTTGCGACGGCGCCGTCGGTGGGCACCGGGTTGTTGTTCAGGATGCTGACGGTCGTGGTCGCGCGCGGGCCGATCGAGGTGCCGGACGGGCTCGCGTTGGCGAGGGTGACGCTGAAGGTCTTGGTGGGCGCGTGCAGCGCGTTGGTAAGCGCGGTCAGATGGATGGACTGCGAGGTCTGACCGGGGGCGAAGGTGAGCGTTCCGGCGGCCGTCGTGTAGTCGGTACCTGCGACGGCCGTGGCGTCCGAAGTTGCGTAGTCCACGGTGACCGGGGCCGTGGAGGGCATGTTGAGTTTGATCGGGAGATCGATTGACGTGCCCTGCTGCAGGCTGAGCGTGTCAGTGCTCGTGCTCACGGCTTCTTGGGTGAAGTGTCCGAGCACCTGGAACTCATAGATCGAATACCCGTACTGCGCGCCGCCGATGGTGGTGCGCGCGGTGCCGGTCAGCCGCACGTAGCGGCCGGTGGTGCCGGACGGCACCGAGATGGACTCGGTGCCGCCGGCGCCCGACGTGGTCGCGTAGACCTGCGACCACGTCGTCGCGTCGCTGGAGACCTCGATGTGGTACGCGGTGGCGAAGGCGGCTTCCCACTGGATGGAGAAGCCGCTGATCGCCGCGTTCGCGCCGAGGTCCACTTGCAGCCATTGCGGATCGCTCCACGCGGAGGACCACCGCGTGGTCGAGTCGCCGTCCACGGCGGCGGAGGCCGGGGTGTCGGCCCCCTGCACCGAGGAGGCGGTGGCCGCGGCGCCGAGCGCGATGTTCGCGTCGGCGGCCGTGTCGGCCAGAGCGGCCCGCTGGAATCCCAGCCCGAGCAGACCCGCGAGCAGGGCGAGCACCGCCGTGTACACGGTCACTCGCCGCCGGGCGCGGGATCGGCTGCGATCAGCGACGGGGGAGAACATCAGGGAAGGGTCCAATTCTGGTTGGAGTTACCGGTGCAGTCCCAGATCTCCAGCTGGGTGCCGGAGCCGCCCCAGCCGGTGTCGTCAAGGCACTTATTGGACTGCGGGTTGTAGAGCGAACCGTTGGAGCCTGGGATGAAGACCTGCGCGGCTGTGTTGTTGCAGTCGTATAGGTCCACTGTTGTGCCGTCGGCTGTTCCGCCTCCGTTGATATCGAGGCACTTGCCCAGGGCGTGCAGCGTCGTGCCGGCTTGGACGAAGGTCCACTGCTGCGCGTTCGTTCCGTTGCAGGTGTAGACCTGGACCGGCGTGAAGTTGGCGGTATTGGCGCCGCGCACGTCGAGGCACAGCCCGTTGTAGGCGAGGGTGACCGGGCCGGATCCGGGCGGCGGGGGCGGCGGCTGGCTGCCGCCGCTGGTGGTGTACGCGGCGACGTAGTCGACGCGCATGGTGCCGCCGGACGCGGTGGAGCCGGTCGGCGTGGTGCAGCCGCACACGCCGTTCGGATAGCCGCCGCCGATGGCCAGGTCGAGGATGATCGACAGGTTGTGATCGAAGGCCTGCTGCCAGGTCGAGGCGCCGACCTGGCCCTCGGAGACGCTGAAGTACGAGGCGCCGTCGAGGTAGAAGGTGATCGACTCGTTCGAGGTGTTCGTGCGGTCGAGGATCATCGAGTAGGTGTGGAAGCCTGACTGGCAGCCCGAGCAGGCGCGCAGCCCGCTGCCGATCCCGTTGGTCTCGTTGCACGGGCCGCCGGGGTCGACGCCGCAGTGGATGGTGCCCGACACCTCGGAGAGCGCGTTGACGTCCTCCATGATGTCGATCTCGCCGTTCTCAGGCCACTGACCCGGCCCGAGCATCCAGAACGCCGGCCAGTAGCCGAGGCCGCCGGTGGGCTGCTGGATCGAGGCGGTGACCTCCAGCTTGCCGCCGGCCGGGGCGCCGACGTTCGCGCTGGTGGTCTGCACCCGGCCGGAGGTCCAGTTGCTTCCGGAGCCGAGGGCGGTGATGTCGAGGTTGCCGGCCCCGTCCAGGTGGACGTTGGCCGTGGAGTTGGTCATGTTCTCGATCTCGCCGGTGCCCCAGACGCCCTGGCCGGTGTCGTACATCCACTGGCCGTCGATGCCGCTGCCGTTGGAACCGTTGAAGTCGTCGGCGAAGACCTGCGTCCAGCCCGAGGGCGGGCCGGGCAGCGCGGCGTTCGCCTGGGTGGTCGCGACGGTGAACAGCCCGACCAGCGCGACCGCCGCGCCGGCGGCGGTCAGCCGGAACCAGCGGCCGGGCAGCAGCCGCCGGCGGGTGTGGGTGGGTGAGGTGGGTACGGCGGGGTCAGGGAGAGTGGCGCGACCTCGCGTCTCTTCGTTCATGGCATGCGACCTCTCGCGTTGGACGCCTGCACCCGTCCGGCCGCGCCGAGCCGTCAGGGCGGATATGGGTTCTGTGCGCTCGCGGTGCGGCCAGAGCCGCGCTTGGAAACGTTTCCGAGCCGTTGCCGGCTCCTCAACCGCTGAGCTTCGGGGTGGTGGTTGGGAGTATGTGGTCGCGGACAACTAACGTCAAGGGAGTGGCGTTCGCGCGGCCGGCCGCCGAATATCCGGTCGAACGCTTGTCCGTCCGGGTCGCGAAAAACCCGAGTGCCGTTCACGTTTCCGGACTGATGATCGGTTCCGGCGCAGAGTAAAGCGACACTGCAGGCAAAACATCAGATTACGTACACACGAACCGCAATTACCGCGATACAGCCGATTTCCCGGCTTACTTGACCGCGCCCGGTATTCTTCAGGGCACGACATTCGCAGGCTCAACTGTGCATACACTGTGGGATCGATCCCAAGCTCCAGCAGCGGTAACGGCTCGGTTACAGCGGCTCGAATGGGCATCGGATTTTACTGTCGCGTTGCAGGATCTCTGATGAACCCTGCGCGGCTCAGAGGAGGGGGCGGCATTGCCAGTGCAAGATCCGAGCACGTCGCGCGCGGTCCTCATCGCGGTGGACGACTACCGGCCCGCCGAAGAGCCTGGACCGGTCGCCGGCGTCGCAGAGAACGTCGAACAATTGTCCGCGCTGCTGACGGACCCCGACCTGCTCGGCCTTGCCCCGGAACACTGCACCGTGCTGCGAAACCCGGCCGACGCGGCCACGGTCTTCGACGTGGTCTACGAGGCGGCGGCGGCCGCTACCGGAGCGTTCATCCTCTACCTCGCCGGCTACACCCTCGCCGCGCCGCGCCACCCGGACCTCTACTTCGCGCTGCCCGGATCCTCCGAATCCCGGCTCTACCGCGCGCTGCGCTATCCCGACGTCGCCGCGCTGGTGCGAGACACAGGCCGCGCCGCGGACCGCATCGTCATCCTCGACTACTGCTACGACGGGGAGACCCCGCCGACCCACTCCACCGGGCCCGCGATCCTCGAAGCCGTCCCGGGCGCCTCCGTGCTCGCGGCCACCGCGAAGGACTCGAAGTCCTGGGTGCCGACAGGGCAGCGGCTGACCGCGTTCACCGGCTCGCTGATCCGTACCGCACAGCAGGGTGTCGCGGATGCCGGAGAAGCACTCGACCTGGCCGCGCTGCACCACCACGTCGGCCAGGACCTGTCGGCCCATCAGTTCCCCACGCCACGGTTGTGGCCGGGCCAAGGCGAAAGGCGGATCGTGCTGCTACGCAACGCACACATGGGGCAGGCGAACGGTGCCGGCCCGGCGGACCACGCGGGCGGAGGCGGCGCGGCCGCGGAGCCCGATCC
>NZ_DASRGV010000059.1:0-14508 GCF_035650855.1 Actinocrinis sp.
TTCTCGGTCAAGGTCCCGGTCTTGTCGGTGCAGATGACCGTGGTCGAGCCGAGCGTCTCCACCGCGGACAGCCGCTTGACCACCGCGCCGCGCCTGGCCAGGTCGCGCACGCCCACGGCGAGCGCCAGCGTGATCGTGGGCAGCAGGCCTTCTGGGACGTTCGCCACCAGCAGGCCGATCGCGAAGCTGACCGCGGCGCTGAGCGAAAGGCCGGCGAGCAGGCCCAACGGTAGGAACGCGACCGCGGCCCCGAGGCCGACCGCCGCGATCAACCAAGCGACGCGCTTGACCTGGCGTTCGAGCGGGCTCTCGTCGTGCTTGACCCGCTGGCTCAGCGCCGCCACCCGCCCGAGCTCGGTGGCCATACCGGTGGCGGTCACCACGGCCCGCGCCTGGCCCGCGGTGCACACGGTGCCGCTGAACACCAGGTCCCGGCTGTAAAGCAACGGCCCGTCAGCGTCCTGCAGATCGGCCGCCCGGTATACGGGCACGGACTCCCCGGTCAGCGCCGACAGGTCCACTTCGAGGTTGCCGGAGCAGAGCCTGGCGTCGGCGCTCACTCGCTCGCCCTCGTCCAGCAGCACCAGGTCCCCGGGGACCAACTGGTCGGCAGGGACTTCCAGCTGCCGGCCGTCGCGCACCACCCGTGCCTGCTCGGGCAGGAACGCGGCCAGCGCCTCGACCGCGCGCTCGGCCTGCATCTCCTGCACGAACGCGAAGATCGCGTTGAGCACGATCACCGCGCCAATCGCCGCCGCGAGATTCGGCGTGCCGGTGACCGCCGCCAGCACGGCGGCCAGGGCGAGCAGCAGCGCGAGCGGGTGGGTGAACTGCCGCGCCAGCTCGCCAGGCCAGCGCCGTCCGCCGCGCCGGATCAGGCTGTTCGGGCCGTAGGCGATCAGCCGGCGCGCCGCCTCGCGCTCCGACAGGCCGTCGGGAGAGCTGCCCAGATCCGCGAACAGGGCGCCGAGCGGTTCGCGCGGGTCGGCGGCGACTTGCTGGACCGCCTGACCTGCGTGTGCGGGATGACGGGGTCTCAGGGTCGGCTGCGCCATCGGCTCGACTCCGTTCGGACGTGTCCGCCGCGCGTTATTCAGACCCAGGCTTGACCCGGCAGGGCCGTCTCCCCAGGGTCACCGGGCCCGCGTCCGGGGGGACCTGTGGCCCTGACCGCGGCGCCCCGGCCGCCGGAGAGTCGAATCAGGCAGTGCTATCGGGCGCGGCCGGTCAGGCGCGGCCGGTCTGAGCGTGCGCCGGAAAGGCCGGCGCACCGACGCGCCGCGTCGTGCGGATCCAGGAGGCGATCGCCATGTTGCACACCAGGAAGTGGCAAGCGGAGGTGTTCCTGTTCGAACAGGACGGCCAGACTCGGGCCGACGTGGTGCTCAGCACAGGGGAGAACACGCTGCACGGCAACGGCACGGCCCGTTGCCACCCGGGCGAGGGCGACGTCCCGGAGATCGGCGACGAGCTCGCGGTCGGCCGGGCGCTGATCGACCTCGGCCGCAAGCTGATCGGCACCGCCGCGGAGGACCTCGAGGGCGTCGGAGTCCACCCGACCGGGCTGCAGAGCTGACCATCGGCCCGGAGCCGCCCCGGCACAGACCCACCCGCGAGCAGCCTGAAACGGAAGGTGAAAACCAATGACGGCCGTGCGGATCGGCGTCATGAAGGAAAGCGCACCCGGCGAGCGGCGGGTCGCCGCCGTACCCGAGACGATCGCACGGCTGCGCGCGTGCGGCGCCGAGGTCCTCGTCGAGCGCGGCGCCGGCGCCGAATCGAAAGCACCGGACGACGCGTTCGCCGAAGCGGGCGCGGCCATCGTCGGCGCAGCAGAACTGGACGCCGGCGCGGATCTCCTGCTGTGCGTGCGCGCGCCGCTCGCCGACCGCGCGGCCGGATTCCGCGAAGGCCAGGCGATCCTGGGGCTGCTCGACCCGCTCGGCGACAAAACCCTGATCGAGTCCTGCGTCCGCGCGGGCGTCACGGTGGCCAGCCTGAACCTGCTGCCGCGCACCCTCAGCCGGGCGCAGGGGATGGACGCGCTGACCTCCCAGGCCAACATCGCCGGATACCGCGCCGTCCTGCTCGCCGCGGCCACCTACGAACGCTTCTTCCCGATGCTCACCACCGCGGCCGGAACCGCGCAGCCGGCCCGCGTGCTCGTGCTCGGCGCGGGCGTCGCCGGCCTGTCCGCTCTCGGCACCGTCCGGCGGCTCGGCGCGATCGCCACCGGATACGACATCCGGCCCGAAGCCGCCGACGAGGTGCGCTCCACCGGCGCGCGGTTCCTCGACCTCGGCGCCGCGGTCACCGACGGCGGCGCGGCAGGCGGCTACGCCCGGGCGCTGTCCCTCGACGAGCGCGCCGCGCAGCAGGCCGCCCTTCAAGCACGCGTCGCCGAGTTCGACGTCGTCATCACCACCGCGCAGGTGCCGGGGCGCCGGCCTCCGGTCCTGGTCACCCGGGACGCGCTCAAGGCGCTGCGGCCCGGCTCCGTCGTGGTCGACCTGGCCGCCGGGCCGCTCGGCGGCAACGTCGAGGGCTGCGAAGCAGGGCAGACCCTCATCGTAGAGAACGGGGTCACCCTGATCGGCGCGGCAGACCTGCCCTGTTCGATGGCCGCCGCGGCGTCCGCCGCCTACGCGCGCAACATCGCCGCCACCGCCGCGCTGTTCGTCCACGACGGCGCCCTGACGGTCGACCTCGCCGACGAGATCCAGAACGCCATCGTGATCGGACACCGCGGCGCGTTCACCCGCCCGGACGCGGACGGCGCCGCCGCGCTCGCCGGCGCCGCGCCGCAAACCCTGCGCCAGCCCATCGAAACCGGAGGCCCCGCATGAGCGCCGACCTGCTGTCCGATCTGACCGTCTTCGTCCTGAGCCTGCTGGTCGGCTTCGAGGTCATCAGCAAGGTGCCGGCCACGCTGCACACCCCGCTGATGTCCGGCGCCAACTCCATCCACGGCATCGTCGTGGTCGGCGCGATGCTGATCGCGGCGAGCGTGCACGGGCCGCTCGGATACGTGCTGGCCTTCTTCGCCATGGCCTTCGCCGGCATGAACGTAGCCGGCGGATACCTCGTCACCGACCGGATGCTGCAGATGTTCCGCACCCGGCCGGCCGCCGCCGACGGCAAGCGCACTGCGATACGCGGCGACGGGAGTGGTCCCCGGTGAGCGTCTTCGACACCGTCGTCCGGCTGATCTACCTCACCGCGGCCGTCGGCTTCGTGCTCGGCCTGCACATGATGAACTCCCCGGCCACGGCCCGGCGCGGCAACCAGGTCTCCGCCGCGGGCATGCTGGTCGCCGTGGTGACCACCGTCGTGGTGATCGTGCACGACAAGACCATCACCGGCGCGGGCTGGGCCGTGCTCGTCGCCGGAGCCGTCTGCGGCGCGGGCGCCGGGCTCTACAGCGCCCGCACCGTGCGGATGACCGCGATGCCGCAGCTGGTCAGCATCTTCAACGCGGTCGGCGGCGGCGCCGCGGCGCTGCTGGCCATCGACGACCTGGTGCGCTCCGCACACGTCATCCCGCGAGTCGCGGTGACCGGCGCGCTGGACATCGTCATCGGCGGCGTCACCTTCACCGGTTCGCTGATCGCGGCCGGGAAGCTGCAGGGCCTGATCCCGGGTCGGCCGCTGGTCTTCCCGGGCTCCCGCTTGGCCAACCCGCTGCTCGCGGCGGTGTTCGCCGGCACTGCGGTATGGCTGATCGCGCAGCCCAAGAGCACCGCGGCGCTGATCCTGATGACGGTGGCCGCCCTCGGCTTCGGCGTGACCATGGTCCTGCCGATCGGCGGCGCCGACATGCCGGTGGTGATCTCCCTGCTCAACGCCTTCACCGGCACCGCCGTCGCGATGGCCGGCTTCGTGCTGGAGAACACCATGCTGATCACCGCGGGAGCGCTGGTCGGCGCCTCCGGCAGCATTCTGACCAAGCTGATGGCCGACGCGATGAACCGCTCCATCGGCAACATCGTGGCCGGCGGCTTCGGCACCGGCGACTGCGCGGCCCCGGTCACCGCGGGCATGGGCTCCGTGCGCGAGGTGAGCGCCGACGACGTCGCGATCCAGCTGGCCTACGCGAGCAAGGTGATCTTCGTGCCCGGATACGGCCTGGCCGCGGCGCAGGCGCAGCATGAGGCGGCCGAGCTCGGCGAGCTGCTCGAGCGGCACGGCGTCGAGGTGGACTACGCGATCCACCCGGTGGCCGGCCGGATGCCCGGTCATATGAACGTCCTGCTGGCTGAGGCCAACGTGCCCTATCCGCAGCTCAAGGAGATGGAAGAGGCCAACACCGAGTTCCCCCGCGCCGACGTCGTGCTCGTGGTGGGCGCGAACGACGTGACGAACCCGGCCGCGCGCCGCCCCGGCAACGCGGTCTCCGGCATGCCGATCCTCGACGTCGACAAGGCCAAGAGCGTGGTGGTCATCAAGCGGTCGATGGGCCACGGCTACGCGGGCATCGACAACGAGCTGTATACGGACCCGAAGACCGGAATGCTGTTCAGCGACGCCAAGAAGGCCCTTGCGGGGCTCGCCGCGGCCGTCAAGACGCTGGTCGGCTCCTGACCCGGCACGAAAGCTGCACACTGCACGAAAGCCGCGCCGCGAGCGGCCAGGTTTCGGCTAGCCGGCCGACCCGCGGCGCAGCGCTACGGCAAGCTCGGCGCGCCCTGCCACGCCGAGCTTGCCGTAGATGCGGCCGAGGTGGTTTTCGACGGTCCGCTCAGAGAGCCGCAGCTGATCGGCGATCTGACGGTTGCTCAGGCCGTCCGCGGCGCACCCGGCGATCTGCCGTTCACGCGAGGTCAGGGCACGCAGCGGGCCGAGCCGGCTGAGCAGCGGCGTGCGTGCGTCGCACTCGGCAGCCAGCGCCAACGCGCGTGAAGCCGTCCGCGCGTCGCGAGCGGTCCCGCCACCTGGTCTTTCTCCGGCAGCCAGAGTGGCGGCCGCATACGCCTCGGCCGCGTAGAGCGTGAATCCGAGCGCGTGCAGTGCGTCAGCCGCCTCGCGTAGCGCGGCCGGCTTGCCGTTGGCGTCGATCAGCCGGCATATGCACGCGCCCAACGGCCAGTCGGCCGGGAGCGTGACCCGGTCCAGCAGTCGAGCCGCCGCCTCAGGAAAGCCGAGCCGGAACAGATCGAGCGCGCCCAAAACGGCCGGCGCGACCATGCCCTCGTCGATCCAGGTGCGAGCCGCCTGCTCCAGCTGCTTGCCGGATTTCTCGGCGTTCCCGCGGGCGCAGTCGTGCCAGGACCAGGCGCGGACCACTTCGGTGCCCAGCGCGCGCAACTGCGGCGGCACCGGCATGGACGAGATCGCCTCGGCCAGCCGCCGCGCCTGCACTCGATCACCGCGCTGCGCCACCGCCGACAGACCGGTGGCCAGGCACCAGAGGCGGCCGTTGGGGTCGTGCGGTGCGTTCTCGAACAGGCGCGCGGCTTCGGCGGCCTGAGCCGTGGCCGCTGGCAGGTTCCCGGCACCCAGGCACACGCTGGCCAGCCCCGCGCGAGCCCAGGCCTGGCCGACGAGGTCGCCGCGGTCGAGTGCGTCTTCGAGCGCGGCCCGCACGCGGGCGAGGGCCGCCTGCGGATCCCCGCAGTCGCTCATTGCGCGGGCCGCGAAGGCGACGAGGGACGGCGCGGCGGCCCCCGCGTCGTCATGCTGCCGGCGTTCGGCGATGGTCAGGTCGAAGGCCCGCAGCCCGGCACGGAAGTCGCCCAGGATCGGGTACGCCATCGCGGCGCCGGCTGCGGCGAAGGCGCGCACTTCCGGCCATGGCGCGTCGAGCAGTGGTTCCAGTTCGCCGACCGCGGCGTCGAAGCTGCCGGAGACGGCGAGCAGCAGGCCGTGGTGTGCCGCGAGTTGCGCTGCCGGCTGCGCCTGCGCGACTGTGCGGGCCGCGGCCTCGAGGATCGCGAGGCCCTGATCGAGCCGTCCGGTGATCCAGCTGATCCAGGACGCGTGCGCGGCCGCCAGCGCCGCCCGGTCCAGATCGGAGGACGCCAGCTCGCCGAGCGAGGTCAGCAAGACGTGCGCGGCCTCGAATCGGCCCGCGTCGACCATGGCCTCGTACAGCAGCAGGCCGTTGCCCACGTCACGGCGATACTCGAACGCCGCCGCGGCAAGACGCTCGCGCAGCCCCGCGTCGGTGCGCACAGTGGCCGCATGCCTGGCCGCGGCCGCCATCTTCTCCGGATCGGGCGCCCCGCCTCCGTCCAATCGCCATACCGCCCAGCGCAGCAGGTCCTCGCCCCGCCGCAGGCCCGTGGCTTCCAGCGCATCAGCCAACTGCCGCGCATAACCCAGCCTCGCCGAAACCGGGGTCGAGCGGGCGATCAGCTCGCGATAAAGCGGGTGGCATACACGCGTCGGCAGCCGTCGGTCGTCGCGCTCGACCTCGATCAGGCCCCGCCGCTCTAAGTCCTCGACGACCGGCGGCTCGACCAGGCCGAGCAGCAGCCGCAATCCCACCTCCGGAGCAAGGGCCGCAAGTTCGAGGGCTGCGCGTTGCGGACCGCTCAGCCCGGCCAGGCGCCCTTCCACCAGCTGCGCGAGACCGCTTGAGCTCCCGGCGATCCGCTCAAGCCGCCAGAACCCGTCCTCGGCGCGCCGCAACGTGCCGGCCGCCGCCGCGTCCAACAACAGCTCCCTGATGAACAGCGGATTGCCCGCGCTGAGCCGGTGAATCTCGCGCGTCGTCCCGGGGGAGACCTCGCCGCCAAGCGCGCCGGCCAGCAGGTCGGTCACCTCGTGCTCCCCGAGTGGAACCAGGTCGACGCGGCTGAGTAGCCCTGCCGCGAGCAGCGCCCGGAACGCGTCCGGAAGGTGAGCTCCGGTGCGCACAGTGGCGAGCAGGCGAGCCCGGCCCGCAGTCAACCACTGCTCGACGACGAGCGCCGAGACGTCGTCGAGCAGATTCGCATCATCGAGGACGAGCAGCCGCGGCGATTCAGTGCTCGGCGAGACTTTCTGCGCAACCTGTCGTACCAGCCGTGATTTTCCGACTCCCGCCGGGCCGCAGACGACCGCCCCCTTCACCGGGCCGCCGCCGACCAGAACGCGTTCCAGGGCGGCCAGCTCCGCGGCGCGCCCGACGAACGGCCACTGACCAGCCAGAGCCAAGCCCGCTGCGCCGTCGACCGGACGCGTCACAGAGGGCCTCATACCGGCGCAGCGTACCGGTCCGCCGCGTGTGAGTGGCCGCGCTCGCAGCGTTGAGTACTCGCCACTCTCGACGCCGGCGCGCGCCTGACCCATCCTCGGATCCGAACTCTGACACGAAGGGACCAAACGCCATGCGTCGACCAGCGCGTTCCGCCCGTTGGATGGTCAGTGGCGCAGCCGCGCTCTCGATCATTCTGTCCGCACAGGGGTCCAGCGCGGCCGTACGCGCCGACGCCGTCAGTCCCGCGCCCGACAACGGATTCGCGGCCACCGGCCCGTGGAACGCCCCGCTGCCGGCCAACGTGCCGCTGGCGCCGAACTCGCAGGCGATCGTCGACAACCTCATGCAGGACAAGCAGAACAACGGCGGCCTGTGGGCGATCAACACCGACACCTACTCCGCGCCGCTCTACTACGTGGGCCCCGACACGCCGCGCACGCAGTGGACGTACTCCGACTGCCAGAACCTGCCGCAGCTCGCCCCGGTGATCGCCGACTCGCTCGCCTCCGTGCCCACCCCGCCCGGCCTGCTCGTTTCGCAGGGAACTGACGCCTCCGTCGCGATCTACCAGCCCTCCACCGACACCTACTGGGACTTCTGGCGCGCCCAGCAGGACGCGAACGGGCACTGGTCAGCCTGCTGGGGCGGCAAGATCGAGCACTACAGCACCAACCCCGGCATCTTCACCAACCCGCTCGGCGCCTCCGCCTCCGGCCTGCCGTTCGGGGCGTACCTGATCCGCGCCGACGAGCTGCGGCGCGGGCACATCGACCACGCCATCAACCTCGAGACCGTGCGCACCCAGGCGAACTGCTTCTCCTGGCCGGCCACCCGCGACGACGGCAACACCCCGGGGGCGGACATCCCCTGCGAGGGCCAGCGGTTCCGCCTCGACCCGACATTCAACGTCAACACGCTGATCGATCCGGCCGCGCGCACCATCGCCCGCGCCATGCAGCAATACGGACTGGTGCTCACCGACACCGCCGGCGCCCTGGTCACCCAGGCCGAGGACCCGCGCCCGCTGGAGCCCGGCAGCGGCGGCGTCGACCCGTACAACCAGCTGTTCGACCCGACCGGCACCGGGATCATCCCGGAAAGCCTCTCGCGCTACCTCGTGCTGGTCGGCATCCCGCTCAATCGGCTCCAGGCCCTCCCGCTCAACTACGGCGAGCCCGGGCACTGACCCGGCACCGGTCGAACGCCAGGACCGCACGCGACGCGGCCTGCGGCGCGCCGCCCGCAAATCGGTGGACGCCGCCACGGCCACCGGAGATCATGCCGGATGTGCGTCAGGATGAGATCTGGGACCAGGATGCCGCCGAGCGCTATGACACCGAGGACGAGGGCATGTTCGCGCCCGAGGTCCTCGGGCCGACCGTAGAACGTCTCGCGCAGCTCGCCGAGGGCGGCCGCGCGCTGGAGTTCGCGATCGGAACCGGACGCGTGGCCGTACCGCTGTCCCGGCGGGGCGTGCCGGTCGCCGGCATCGAACTGTCCGAGCCGATGATCGGCCGGCTGCGGACGAAGGCCGACGAGTCGACGATCCCGGTCGTCGTCGGCGACATGGCGACCACGCGGGCGCCCGGCAGCTTCCAGCTGGTGTACCTGGTCTACAACACGATCTCCAACCTGCTCACCCAGGCCGAGCAGATCGAGTGCTTCCGCAACGCCGCACGGCATCTGCGGCCCGGCGGCCGGTTCGTGATCGAACTCTGGGTGCCCGAACTGCCGCCGCGCCCGCCGGCCGCGCAGGTCGTGGTCTACCACGACGAGCCCGGCTACCTGGGCATGGACACCTTCGACGTGGTCAACCAGCAGATCGTCTCGCATCACTTCCGCTTCGACGAGAGCAAGCAGGCCCGGCTCACCCGCAGCCCGCACCGCTACATCTGGCCCGCCGAACTGGATCTCATGGCGCGGATCGCCGGATTCGAACTCGAATCGAGGCACGGCGACTGGAGCGGAGGCGACTTCACCGCCTCCTCGTCCTCGCACATCTCGGTCTACCGGCTGCCGGAGGACTAGAAGTCCGCTCCGTTCGGCACCGATGACTCGGCCGCGCTCGGCACGTCACATTAGGTATGGACCAAGTGTTGGCGGAGGCGCGCGCGGGAGACGAGACCGCGTTCGCGCGTGTGATCGAGCCACTGCGGCGTGAGCTGCAGATCCACTGCTACCGCATGCTCGGCTCGATCGAAGACGCCGAGGACACGGTGCAGGAGACCTTTCTGCGGGCGTGGACTCGGCTCGACTCCTACGCCGAGCGCGCGTCGTTTCGGGCGTGGGTGTACGGCATCGCGACCCACGCGTGCCTGGACGCGTTACGGCGAAGGAAGGCCCGGTCCTGGCCCACCGATCTGGCCGGGCCAGCCGACCCGCGCCACTACGAGCTGGCCGGGCTCGACCTGCCGTGGCTGCAACCGTATCCGGACCGGCTGCTCGACGCGCCCGCCGCGGCCCGCGACGAGCCGGAGGCCCTGGTCACCGCGAAGGAGACGATCGAGCTCGCCTTCCTCGCCGCGATCCAGCGGCTGCCGGCGCGCCAGCGCGCCGTCCTGGTCCTGCGCGACACGCTGGACTGGTCGGTCAAGGACACCGCCGCCGCGCTGGACCTGAGCCAGGCGGCCGTCAACAGCGCCCTGCAACGGGCCCACGCGACGCTGGCCACGCACCTGCCGCGACGCCGCGCCGAATGGCGCGCGAACCCGACCGCCGCAGAGCGCAAGGCGCTGGACCGCCTCATCGCGGCCTGGGAAGACGGCGACGTCACGGCGCTGGTCGGGCTGTTGCGCGACGACGCCAGGCTGATCATGCCGCCGGGCGCCACCTGGTTCGCGGGACGCCGGGACATCGGTGCGTTCATCGCAGAGCACGTATTCGGAGAGATGGGCACCGGCTGGTTGCTGCGACCCACGGCGGCCAACCGCCAACCGGCCTTCGCCCTGTACTGGCGGCGGCCGGGCGACGACGCGTACCGCGCGTTCGCCATCGGCGTGCTCCGGGTCGACGGGGACGCCATCGCCGAGATCGCGCTTTTCGCGCAGCCCGAACTCTTCGACGCGTTCGCTCTGGCCCCCTCGCTGAACTGCGCCGCGTGATGCCGGGCGACCGGGTCCGGCGGTGGACGGTGCGGATCGATCCCGGCGCCGCCGCGGACTACACCGCCGCGGACTGGGCCGACGCGCTCGTGGTCGTCGAGCGCGGCGAATTGGAAGTCGAATGCCGCAGCGGACAGCGCGCCAGGTTCGCCGCCGGCGCGGTCCTGACCCTCGTCGGACTGCCCGTGCGGCGGCTGTACAACCCATGCTCCGAGCCGCTGGTTCTCACCCTGGCGGCGCGCTCTGTGCCGACCGATGACTGTTCGCGTCGGCGCGCGTCACACGAGTGACCCCATCGAATCCAACGGATAGGACACGCTGTGACAAGCCTTGCGAACACCACTTCCACCCGCACGACGCTCGTCGTCGGCGCCAGCAGCGGACTCGGCCGCGGCATCGCCGTCGCCTTCGCAGAGGCAGGCGCGCCCGTCATCGCCGTGGCACGCACCGCCTCAGCGCTTACCGAACTCGCCGCGACGACCAGCGGTATCACACTGGAGGTAGCCGATGCGTCTGACGCCGTGACGCCCGGCATTCTGATCGGCCGTCACCGACCGGACAACGTGATCGTGGTGGCCGGTGCCAGGCCTCCGATCGGGCCGCTGCACGAACTGACCTGGGAGACGTTCTCGGTCAACTGGAATGCCGATGTCCGCATCGCGTTCCACTGGCTGCGCGAGGCGCTGCTCAAGCCACTGTCGCCCGGCAGCCGCGTCATCGTGGTCAGCAGCGGCGCCGCGCTGAACGGCTCGCCGCTCAGCGGCGGATACGCGGGAGCGAAGGCCACCCAGCGCTTCATCACCGGATACGCCCAAGACGAAGCCCGGCGCGCCGAGCTGGGGATCGCGTTCACCGCGGTATTGCCCCAGCTCACGCCCGCGACCGAGCTGGGCCGTGCCGCGGTGAGCGCCTACGCGGAACGCGCCGAACAGCCCGTCGCGGACTACCTTCGGCAGATCGGCGATCCGTTGACGCCGCAGACCGCAGGCAAAGCCCTGCTGGAACTCACCCAGGCGGACGCCGACCGCCTCGCCCCCGCCTACCGGCTCAGCGGCGCCGGCCTGCACGAGCTGCGCTGACAGCGCGCGAAGCCGCGTGAAAGCGGCGTGAAACAGCGGTGAATCCCCCAGCGCGCACTCTCTACCTGCGCGGCGCACCGGCCGCGTCCACGGAGGGAGCGCGATGTCACCCACAACTTCCAGCCCGGCTATCACGGCGAGCGGGCTGCGCAAATCCTTCGGCGACAAGGTCGTGCTCGACAGGGTCGACCTGAGCGTCGCCGAGGGAACGGTCTTCAGCCTGCTCGGCCCGAACGGGGCCGGCAAGACCACCACCGTGCACATCCTGTCCACGCTGATGCGGGCGGACGGCGGCGAGGCGCGGGTCATGGGGCGCGACCCGGCCCGCGACCCCGACGCCGTGCGCGCGGTGATCGGCGTCACCGGCCAGTTCTCCGCGGTGGACGGCCTGCTCACCGGCCGCGAGAACCTGCAGCTGATGGCCGACCTGCACCACCTGCCGCGCGCGGAAGGCCGCCGCCGCGCCGCCGAACTGCTCGGCGAGTTCGAGCTGGCCGACGCGGCCGACAAGCGGGCGGCGACCTACTCCGGCGGCATGCGCCGCCGGCTCGACCTGGCGATGACGCTGGTCGGCGACCCGCGGGTGATCTTCCTCGACGAGCCGACCACCGGCCTGGACCCGCGCAGCCGCCGCACCATGTGGCAGATCGTGCGCAGCCTGGTCGGCCGCGGCGTCACCATCTTCCTGACCACCCAGTACCTCGACGAGGCCGACGAGCTGGCCGACCGGATCGCCGTGCTGGACCAGGGCCGCATCGTGGCCACCGGAACCCCGGCCGAGCTCAAGCGCCGCGTCCCGGGCGGCCACGTCCGGCTCCAGTTCGCCGACGACGCCGGCCTGACGGCGGCCGAACGCCTCCTCGACGGCGCCGCGCGCGGCGACGGCCTGTCGCTGAACGTGCCCGGCGACGCCGGGATCCACGCGCTGCGCGCCCTGCTCACCCGGCTCGACGACGCAGGGATCGAGGCCGAAGCGCTGTCCGTGCACACCCCGGACCTCGACGACGTCTTCTTCGCCCTGACCGGCCGCCCGTCCACTGACACTGGGTCCACTGACACTGCGTCCACCGAAGGCGTGCCCGGCGCCAGCGCACAAACCACTGACACCGCTTTCGACCAGAAGGAGTCCGTCCGATGAGTACCCTTGCTTTCGCCGCGCGCGACTCCGCGACCATGCTGCGGCGCAATCTGCGGTACACCGTGCGCTATCCCGTGACGATCATCGTGTCCCTGGCGGTGCCCGCCCTGCTGTTGCTGCTGTTCGTCGGGGTCTTCGGCGGAGCGCTCGGCGCCGGCCTCGGCGCGACGCCCCCCGGCGGCAAGTACATCGACTACGTCGTCCCCGGCATCCTGCTGATGTCCATCGGCTACGGGGCCTCGTCCACGACGCTGGCCGTGAACCGGGACATGACCGAGGGAATCATCAGCCGCTTCCGCACCATGGCTATCTCCCGCAGCTCGGTGCTGACCGGACACGTCGTCGCGGCCCTGATCCGCACGATCCTGAGCGCCGTGCTGCTGGTGGGAGTCGCCCTGCTGATGGGCTACCGCTCCAGCGCCGACGCCGGCCGGTGGCTCGCGGCGGCGGGCCTGATCGCCCTGCTCACCCTCGCCCTTAGCTGGCTCGCGGTCGCGATCGGCCTGGCCGCCCCGAACGCCGAGGGCACCAGCGGCTTCACGCTCATCGTGCAGCTGCTGCCGTTCGTGAGCAGCGCCTTCGTCCCGACCGGCACCATGTCGGGCCCGGTGCGCTGGTTCGCGCACAACCAGCCGTTCACCCCGGTGATCGACACCCTGCGCGGGCTGCTGACCGGCACGCCGATCGGACACAGCGCAATGATCGCGGTCGCCTGGTGCGTCGGGCTCGCCGTGCTCGGATACGTCTGGGCCGGGGCGCTGTTCACGAAGGGCGCGACTCGGTGAACTGATCACGCGCCCGTACGGCCGCGGACGCTGCGGCCCGCAGCGAGTCAGCGTCGAAGCCGGCGTATTCCGAGACCGCCTCGGCATACGCCGGCGCGTCCGCTTGCTCGCCCAGACGGCGAATCTGGGCGGCGGAGATCGTCGACGGGACGCGGAAACACTCGGCCAGCGCGATCATGCGCGCGCCCGACCTCGTCGCGCGCGCGTCGCCGGTCCGCCGGCCGCGGTCAACGTCCAGCAGGGCGAGGGCCAGCAGCTGCGTTCCGCACAGCGGGAAGTCCGAGTAGGACATCGCCGAGCCGTCGACGGTGTCCAGGACCAGTTTCGCGGCGGCCCGCGGCAGGCGCCCGGCCAGCTGCCCGATCAGCGCGAGCCGGCCCTCCTGCGCGTGGGCGATCACGGTCATCGCCTCGACGTCGAGTATCCAGGTGTGCGTGTGGAACAGCTCACCCGCGCGGGCTTGGACGCGAGGGTCGTGCAGCGCGTCGACGGCCTGACGCCACAAGCGCAGCCCGGCCTCGACCTCGCCGCGGGCCCGGGCGATCTGGGCCCGAGCCACCAGGCCGAACATCGGCAGCCCGGCGCCCTCCTCCCCGTCCTCGCGCAGGGTCAGATCAAGCCACTGCTCCGCCTCGTCCACGGCGTTGCGCTGCAAGTTCACCAGCACCATCGCGCTGCGGATCCGGGACGCGCTCGATCCGGTCCGGAACGCGTTGAGCTGCGGGAGCTCGTCCAGGATCGAGAGCGTCGCGGCGAAATGCTCATGCGCCTCGTCGCCAAGGCCCAACTCCATGCACAGCTCGCCGATCCGGCTGTGCGTCACGACCCGGAACCAGGGGAACTGCTTGTTGTGGCCTTCGAACGCCGTGAGCGTGCGCCGTGCCGCTTTCAGCGCGCGCTCGGGATCGTTGACGCTCTGCCACACGAAGCTGGCCACGGTGTTCGCCATCGCGCTGAGCAGCGGCTCGTCGCTGTCGCAGAGCAGGCTCAGCGTCGAGAGCTGCTCGTCGCGCGCCTCAGCGAGAGCCGTGAGCACCCGCGCGGTCGCCTGCGCGGGCGTGTCGGGCGGAGCCGAGGGCAGCCGCCGCAGGCTCACCAGGGCGCGCGCGGCGGCCGGATGCTGAAGGATCAGGGCGCTGACGGCAGCCAGCACCACGGCGGTCCTGGCGACCTCGACGAAGGCCGGTTCGAGCCGCAGGTGCGACAGCAGCCCCGCACTCTGCCC
>NZ_DASRGV010000060.1:0-27372 GCF_035650855.1 Actinocrinis sp.
AGCAGACCGCGGCACGGCTACTGCTGGCCCGTGCGTACTACCACACCGCTCAGCTGCGGCGGGCCGAGGAGCAACTGCGCGAGGTGATCGCACGCGACCCGGTCGAGCACTACGCCTATCTCATGCTCGGCCGCACGCTGCAACGCCAGGGGCGCCACGAGGAGGCGAAGCCCTGGCTGCGCATGGCCGCCGCCTTCTCGAGCGAGCTGCCGGACAGCTGACGATGCGTCTGAAGAATTTTCGCGCGAGCCTGTAGTAGAGCGGCCGGCCCGTTCGTCATGGAGATGGAAACGGCGAAAGACGCCACCCGAGCTACCCGCGAACGGAGCAGACTGATGAAGTATCTGATGCTGGTGTGTGTGGACCCGGACCTCGCCCCGGGGGCGGCCGAGGGCGCGCCGGACGTCGAGGACTGGGTCGCCGAGATGGACGGCAAGGGCATCCGGCTGATGGGCGACCGGGTGCGGCCGGGCAGCGACGCGACCACGGTGCGCGTGCGCAACCGCGAGGTGCTGCTCACGGACGGCCCGTACGCCGAGACCAAGGACCTGATCGCCGGGTTCGACGTGCTCGAGTGCGCTGATCTGGACGAGGCCGTCGAGGTCGCGTCCCGGCACCCGATGGCCTGGGCCGGCGTGATCGAGCTGCGGCCGTTCTGGGTCGAGGGCTGAGCCGCCCGGCGCGCGGCGGACGGGCGGACGGGCTGCGGGCGATGACCAGCGAATCGGCGAGCGAGTTCATCGCCGGGATCTACGCCGACGGGTGGAGCCGGATCGTGGCCACCATGATCCGGTTCACCGGCGGCGACTGGGACCTGGCCGAGGAGTGCGCGCAGGACGCCTTCACTCAGGCGCTGCGCACGTGGCCTGCGGACGGTGTGCCGCGCCAGCCGTTGGCGTGGCTCACCGCCGCCGCCCGCAACCGCGCCGTCGACCGGATGCGCCGAGCTTCGACCGAGTCGGCGAAGATCAGAGCGTGGGCGGCGATGGAGCAGCAGCAGCCTGTGCCCTACACCAGGGACAGCGAGATCCCGGACGAGCGGCTTGAGCTCGTGTTCACCTGCTGCCATCCGGCGCTCAACCTCGACGCCCAGGTGGCGCTGACGCTGCGAGCCCTGGCCGGGATGAGCACCGCCGACATCGCGCGCGCGTTCCTCGTGCCGGAGCGCACGATGGGCCAGCGCATCTTCCGCGCCAAGCAGAAGGTCGCGCACGCGGTGATCCCGTTGCGCGTGCCGCCGGCGCACCTGCTGCCAGAACGGTTGCCGGGCGTCCTGCACGTGCTTTATCTGCTCTACAACGAGGGCTACGGCGATCAGGAGCACAAGGCCCAGCTGAGCCGGGAGGCGATCCGGCTCGCTCGCGTGCTCGCGGCGCTGATGCCGGACGAACCCGAGGCGCACGGCATGCTCGCGCTGATGCTGCTGCACGACGCGCGGCGCCCGTCACGCGTAGACGCCGGCGGCGAGCTGGTGACCCTGCGGGATCAGGACCGCTCCCGGTGGGATCGGGACCAGATCGCCGAGGGCGGCGCGATCCTCGAACGCGCGCTGCGCCGGCGCCGGGCCGGTCCGTTCCAGATCCAGGCGGCGATCGCGGCATGCCACGCGACCGCGCCCTCCGCGGCGCAGACCGACTGGCCGCAGATCGTCGGGTTGTACGAGCAGCTGGCCCGGATCGCCCCGAGCGCGATCGTGGACCTGAACCACGCCGTCGCGCTGTCAATGGCGCAGGGCCCTGAGGCGGCGCTGCCGCTGGTCGACGCGATCGTCGAGTCGGGCCGGCTCGACGGCTACTACCTGTTACACGCCACTCGCGCCGACCTGCTGGATCGCCTCGGCCGCACGGCCGAGGCCGACGCGTGCCTGCGCACCGCGCTCGCGCTGGCCCCGACCGAAGCGGAACGCCGCCTGCTCAACCAGCGGCTCACGGCACGCTGAGCACGGTCCGGACGCGGACCGGACACTGTCCGGACACAGCCCGGACCCGGACTGAATCAGCGCACGGTGATGGATCCGCCGGCTGAGCGGCGCTGCAGGCCGGCGCGTGTCGGCAGGCCCTCCCAGTCACCGTGTGTGCCGACCGTGCACGCGGCGGCCACCGCACCCCAGCGCAGGCGCTCAGTGAGGGAGAGTCCGTCGCAGCGCGCGGCGAGGTATCCGGCCGTGAAGCTGTCTCCGGCGCCGATGGCGTCCACGACGCGGGCGGGGAGGGCCGGCTGCTCGCACCGGCTGCCGTCGGCGGTGGCCGCGAGCGCACCGTCGGCGCCGCGCTTGACCACGACTTCGGCCGGTCCCAGCGCGACGAGTTCGCGGGCGGCGCGCGAGGGGTCGGTCTCATCGGTCACGAGCGCGAGCTCGTCGTCTCCGACGAACAGCAGGGCGATCCGCGGCAGCAGTTCCTTGACGAAGGCGGCCAGGCCGGCGCTTCCGGGCAGGGTGCTGCGATAGTTCACGTCGAACGAGACCGGGATCCCGGCCCGCCTCGCCAGCTCGGCCAGGTGCCGGACGGCCTCGCCGCAGCTCTCGCTCAGCGCCGGGGTGATACCGGTGAGGTGGACGAGGTCGAGGTCGGCAACGGCCGAGAGCGCGGCTTCGACGTCGGCGGGGGAAAGGCGCGATCCGGCGCTGTGTTCGCGGTAGTAGCTGACGCGCGTGTAGTCGGCCGTCCTCAGCTCGCGGATCATGAATCCGGTCGGCCGCCCGGGATCGACGCGCGCGAAGCGGGTGTCCACCCCTTCCGCGGCCAGATCGCGCAGCACCCGGGCACCGAGTTCGTCCTCGCCCACGACGCCGACCCAGACCGCCTCGTGCCCGAGGCGGCGCAGGCCGATCGCGACGGTCGACTCGGCGCCCGCGGTGGAGAGCCGCAGCTCCCGCGCGGTGCGCAGCGGATCTCCGGTTTCCGTGACGGCGACACCCATGGTCT
Organism: Actinocrinis sp.; assembly: GCF_035650855.1. Classification (GTDB taxonomy): domain Bacteria; phylum Actinomycetota; class Actinomycetes; order Streptomycetales; family Catenulisporaceae; genus Actinocrinis. Next base: position 2,928 of record NZ_DASRGV010000060.1, read on the forward strand.
CGCCGATCGTCAGCACTCTGCTCACGGTTCACAGCTCACAGATGACAACTCTCGCTACCACTCGGCCAGGCTGCCATCATCGTGCCGCCAGATCGGCGTGCGCCACTCATAGTCGTGCTCGGCGGCCCAGGTCGCCGCCTGCTCGATCGCCTTCGCGTCCACCTCGATGCCCAGGCCCGGACCGGCCGGCCGCTCCACCCAGCCGTCGCGGTACTCGAACACGGCCGGGTCGGTCAGGTAGTCCAGCAGGTCCGAGCCCTGGCCGTTGTAGTGGATGCCCAGGCTCTGCTCTTGCACCAGCAGGTTCGGTATCGCGAAGTCCACCTGCAGCGCCGAGGCCAGCGCCACCGGGCCGAGCGGGCAGTGCGGGGCCAGGAACGCGTCGTGCGTCTCGGCCTGCGCGGCGATCCGGCGCACCTCGGAGATGCCGCCGGCGTGCGAGATGTCCGGTTGCGCCACCGCGATGCCGGCCTCGAAGGCGGCGCGGAAGTCCCAGCGCGAGTACAGCCGCTCGCCGGTCGCGATCGGGATCGAGGTGCACTGCACGATCGAGGCCAGGTTCGCCGAGTACTCCGGCAGGATCGGCTCCTCGACGAACATAGGCGCCAGCGGTTCGAGCAGCGGCAGCAGCCTGCGGGCCATCGGCGTGGAGACCCGGCCGTGAAAGTCGATCGCGATGTCACGCGTCGGGCCGAGCACCTCGCGCACCGCCGCCACCCTGCGCACCACCTGGTCCACGGCAGCGGGCGTGTCGATCGGCCGCAGCTGCGCCGAGGCGTTCATCTTGATCGCGGTGAAACCCTGCTCCGCCTTGCGCGCAGCCTGCTCGGCCACGTCCTGCTCGCCGTCGCCGCCGATCCACGAGTAGACGCGCACCCGGTCACGCAGCGGTCCGCCAAGCAGTTCGTGCACCGGCACGCCGCGCGCCTTGCCCGCGATATCCCACAGCGCCTGGTCGATCCCGCCGACCGCCGAGGCCAGTACCGCGCCGCCGCGGTAGAACCCGGCCTTCGTCAGCACCTGCCAATGCGCCTCGATCCGCAGCGGATCGGCGCCGACCAGCAGCTCGGCGAGTTCGCCGACGGCCGCCGCGACCGTGCGCACCCGGCCTTCCAGCGCGGGCTCGCCCCAGCCGGTCACGCCCTCGTCGGTGTCGATGCGCACGAACAGCCAGCGCGGCGCCACCGCGTACGTCGTGACAGCTGTGATCTTCATGCGCCCGCTCCCCCCGCCGCGCGCAGAGCCGCTCGGGCCCGCTGCGTCATCGCCTCCACCGCCGCCACCGCCGCCGCCTCGTCCTCCTCGCCTGGCGCGGTGCGCCCGGCCAACTCGCCGCCGAGCGCGACCGCGAAGGCCCCCGCGTTCAGCCAGTCCTGGATCCGGGCCACCGAAACGCCTCCGGTCGGCACGAAGCACTCGGTGCCGAACGGGCCTCGCAGCTCCCTGAGATACTGCTCGCCGAGCGCGCCGGCCGGGAACAGCTTGAAGAACTGCGCTCCGGCCTTGCGCGCGGCCAGCACCTCGGTGCCGGTCATCACGCCGGGCAGCGGTTCCAGCCCGGCGTCCAGCGCGGCGGTGACCACGTCCCGGTCGAAGCCGGGGCTGACCACGAACCGGCCGCCGATGGCGGCCAGCCGCCGCACCTGCCGCGGGTCGGTCACCGTGCCCGCGCCGACCACCAGCCGCGGCCTCGTCGCGGCGGCGCGTTCGATCGCGTCCCACGATCCCGGGGTGTCCACGGTGACTTCCAGCACCCTGATCCCGCCGTCGGCCAGCGCGCCGATCGCCGCGGAGACGTCGCCGCCTTCGCGGTACCGCAGGATCGCCATGACGCGGTCCCGGCCGAGCACCTCGCGCAGCTCGCTGGACCGCGGCGCCGGCCGCGGGTCCTCGTCCCAGTCGGTGTCAGAGTTCGTCATCGCGGCAGGCCGAACGCTCGCAGGCCCCTGCGACGCTGCTGGATCACCACGGCGACGACCAGCAGGGCGCCCTGGGCGATGTCCTGCCAGAACGAGTTGACGTCGAGGATCGTCAGCCCGTTCTGCAACACGCCGAGCAGGATCACCGCGATGACCGTGCCGGAGATGCCGCCCTTGCCGCCTTGCAGCGCCACGCCGCCGAGGGCCGCCGCGGTGATGGACTGCAGCTCAAGGCCCTGGCTTCCGGAGGTCGGCTGGCCCGAGCCGGTGCGCGCGGTCAGCAGGATGCCGGCGATGGCGGCCACGAAGCCGGCCAGCACATAGCAGCCCACGACGTATCGGTTGATGTTGATCCCGGCCAGCCGCGCGGCGGTCGAATTGCCGCCGATCGCGTAGATGTTGCGGCCGATATCGGTGTAGCGCAGCATCAGGTGCACCAGCAGCGCCACGATGATCAGAACCCAGACCAGGATCGGGATGCCCAGGCCGCTGCCGCGGGCGATGAACACGAAGGTCGAGTCGGTGCCGGTGTAGCCCTGCGCGCGGCCGTTGGAGATCAGGTTGGCCAGGCCGCGCAGCGCCGAGTACGTCGCCAGGGTCGCGATCACCGCGTTGACCCGGCCGTACACGATCACCACGCCGTTGAGCACGCCGACCGCGATACCGACCGCCAGCCCGACCAGGATGCCGAACGCGGCGCTCGACGCGCTGGTGAACACCATCGCGGAGACGACGGAGGTCAGGCCCGCCGCCGAGCCGACCGAGATGTCCAGGCCGCCGAGCAGCATGACCACGGTCTGCACCACGGCCAGGATGCCGACGATGGCCACCGTGGTGCCGATGGTCTTGACGTTCTCGATCAGGAAGAAGTTCGAGTTCTGCGAGCCGATCACCGCGCACAGCACGGCCAGCGCGACGATCAGGCTCAGGTTCTGCACGCCCACGGCGTCGAGGGCGCGGCGCAGCGCGCCGGGCCGGCGGCTCGGTTCTGGCCGGGTCGCGGCGGCCGGGCTCTCGGTCTGTGTCATCGGTCGGCTCCGGTAGCAGGGGTCAGGTCTTCGGCCATGGCCAGGGCCAGGACCCGTTCTTCGGTGGCCTCGGACCGCGCCAGCCGGCCGGTCACCCGGCCGCCCTGCATGACCACTATCCGGTCGCAGAGGCCGAGCAGTTCGGGCAGCTCGGAGGAGATGACCAGCAGGGCCATCCCCTCGGCGGCGAGGTCGTTGACGATGGAGTAGATCTCCGCCTTGGCGCCCACGTCGACGCCGCGGGTCGGCTCGTCCAGGATCAGCACCCTGGGGCGGCGGGCCAGCCAGCGCGCCAGCACGGTCTTCTGCTGGTTGCCGCCGGACAGGGTGCCGACCTCCTGCTCGATCGAGGAGGCGCGTACGGACAACTGCTGGACGTATTTGCGCGCCACCTCGCGTTCGGCGCCGCGCTTGACGACGCGCAGCCGGGAGATGCGCCGCAGGATCGCCAGGGAGACGTTGTCGCGGATCGAGCGGTGCAGCAGCAGCGCCTGCGCCTTGCGTTCCTCGGGTGCGAACCCGATGCCGGCGCGCAGTGCGTCGCCGGGGCCGCGCAGCCGCAGCGGCTTGCCGGCGACCTCGACCGTGCCCGCGTGGATCGGTACCGCGCCGACGAGGGCGAGCGCCAACTCGGACCGGCCCGCACCGACCAGTCCGCCGAGCCCGACCACTTCGCCGGCGCGTACCTCGATGCTCACGTCGCGTACGTCGCCGGTGGTCACGCCGCGCACCGCGAGCACCACCTCACGCTGTTCGATTTCACCGCGCTCGCGCGGGTCGCGGGTGAACATGTCGGCCAGGTCGCGGCCGACCATCATCCGCACCAGCTCCGCCTCCCGGGTCTCGCAGACCCGCCGGTCGCCGACGTAGCGGCCGTCGCGCAGGACGGCCACGCGGTCGGCGATGGCGAAGATCTCCGGCATCCGGTGCGAGACGTACACCACCGCCACTCCCTCGTCGCGCAGCCGCCGGATCAGGCTGAACAGCGCGTCGACTTCGTGGTCTGAGAGCGAGGAGGTCGGTTCGTCGAAGGCGATCACCCGCACGTCGCCGGTCAGTGCGCGCAGGATCTCGACCAGCTGCCGCTGGGCCGCGGACAGCGCCGAGCCCGGCGTGCGTGGGTCGAGCATGCTGGCGAAGCCGTACCGGTCGATGTCCGCGCGAACCTGGTCGATCAGTGTGCGCTTGTCGATGATGCGGCCGCGTTTCGGCAGCGCGCCGAGATATATGTTCTCTGCGACGGACACGTGCGGGACGATCTCAGGCTCCTGCTGGACGACTCGCAGTCCCGCCTTGTGCGCGGAGATCGGCGAGCCGAAGGCGACCGGTTCGCCGTCGAGCAGCAGCCGTCCGGTGTCCGGAGCGTGCTCGCCGGACAGGACCCGCAGCAGCGTGGACTTGCCGGCGCCGTTCTCGCCCATCAGCGCGAGCACCTCGCCGGCGCGCACGTCCAGGCTCACCTCGGCCAGCGCCCGCACCGGGCCGAAGGACTTGCCGATCCCCTCGGCCCGCAGCCGGGAGGCGGCCGGCGGCTGTCCGTCAGAGCGCTGATCCGCTAGCTGCACTGCACGCCCGCCTGCACGAAGTTGGTCGCGTCGACCATGGTGGTCTTGGCGATCGACTTGGCGGGCAGCGCCTTGCCGTCGCGGATCTTGCCGACCAGCACGTCGACCGCGGTGGCGCCGACCGCGCGCCCGTCGATGAACAGCGCCGCCTTGTTGCCCGAGTCCTTCTTCGCGGCCCAGTCCTTGCAGGTCAGGTACGCGCCGAGGCCGACGCCGTCGATGTTCGCGGGAGCCACGCCGCTGTTCTGCAGCGCGGTGACCGCGCCGGTCTCGCTCTCGTCGTTGCAGCCCCAGACCACCCAGTGCTTGACGCCCGGGTTGGCGGTGATCGCGGCGCCGGTCTTGTTCTGCGCGTCGACCACCGAGTTGTCGGTGCCGATCTTCACGATCTGCGGGCTGGCGTCCGCGGCCGCGGCGAAGCCGGCCTCCTCGCCCTGCTCGCGCTGCTGGCAGTCGGACAGGTCCTGCTGGTAGGCGGCCAGGATCCTGGTGTCGGCGGCCGACCAGCCGTACTGCTTGAACAGCTTGCCGGCCTCGGTGCCGACCGAGGTGCCCATCTGCACCGAGTCGAAGCCGACGAACGGCGCGGGCTGCCCGGAGCCGTTGCTGATCGGGTCGTCGCTGGCCACCAGGGGGATCGCCCCGGCCGAGTCGATGACCTGCGGGCCGATCTTCTGGTCCGGCACCACGATGGCGATGCCGTCGACCTGCTGGCCGACCTCGGTGCTCATCGCGCTGATCGCCTGGTTCGAGTCCGTGCCCAGGTCGACGGTCACGATCTTGACGTCGCCGAGCTTGGCCGCCTCGGCCTTGGCGCCGTTGGCCTCGTCGATGAAGTACTGCTGGTCGCCCTGCTTCTGCAGGTAGGCGATGGTGATCTGGCCGCTCTTCGGGGCGGCGGCGGCACCGGTGCTGCTCGCCGCGGCCTTGCCGTTGGAGCAGCCGGCCAGCGCGAGCGAGGCGGCGATGCCCGCCGCGGCTGTGCCCACGAACGTCCTTGTCCGCACTGTCTTGACTCCGATTTCTGAGGTGGGGGTGCCGGTGGAGCTGGGGAAGGTGTTGACGCGCCCCGTCCCGACGAGTGTCGGACGCGGCGGCCGAGCAGTCAAGATTTATTCATAAATAATTCGTACTCCTGGCCGATTCCGGCTTGGACGATCACGCGCCAGGCCGTCCGCGCGCCGGAGGCGAGGGGATCGAGGTTCGCGAACGCGGCGGCGGGATCGTCGTGCACGCCGAACGCGGGCTCGATCGCGACGTGCCGCAGCGGAGGGTCGCCCCAGCCGCCGAGGTTGAGCCACAGCCCGAAATGAAGGCAGGTCGAGTCCGCGACCTTCCAGGCAAGCCACTCGCCGGCGCTGTCGTCGACGACGGCCACGACGTCCGGCAGCGGCGGCTCCAGCCACAACTTGGCCGCCCGCCCAACCGTGTCAGCGAGCGAGATCTCGGTGGCCGGCCCCGTGGCCGACTCCGCGTCCACCGCGCCGCCGATCAGGTCATCGAACGCTGAGTCATCGCGCTCGCCGTCGCGGTACGCGCTGTCCACACGTAGCCGCACCGGCGACGAACTGACGATGCGCATGCGTTCGTGCGCCGCGAGCAGCATGTGCTGCGCCCAAGCCCAGGCGAGAGGCTCGTCACCGAGGTTCTCCAGTCGGTACCCGATTCGCAGCGCGTTGTGCCGATGCGAGCCTTCTGTCGTCGCGATCTCGCGCTCGAAGCGGTATCCGCGCCCTTCCGGCTCGACCGCCCCGGCCAGCGAGTCAGGGGACTGCGTCATCCACGGCAGCCGCCAGACGTCGCCGTGATCCTGCAAGCCGCCGTCCATCGCGGCGCCGATGTTCGGGAAGCACTCGTCCCAGCCCGAGCAGTCCAGCCGCGCCCAGTCCTGACCAGGCTCCGGGGCCGCGAGCGGCCGGACGGGCGCGGCCAGCCACTCACGGCCGGCCGCGCCGAAACGCAGGCTGCTGACTTTCCCGCCCAGTTCGGGCTTCCATTGCAGCCGCGCGCCGTCGCTCACCGTTTCACCCCGGATCCCTTAGGCCGCCGGGAGCGTCGCGACCGAGACCTCAGCCGCCGAGGCGTAACCGTTGGCGCCGGCCGTCGCGGCCAGCCGCACGTAGCGCGCCCGCGTTGGGGCGATCTGCACCGACTTGAGCAGCGCGTCCTGGCTCCAGGTCCCGGCCGGCGCGGCGGCAGTGAACGTCACTGCGTCGGTGCTGACCTCGACCGTGTAGCCGGTGATCGTGCCGGTGATGTCGCCGTCGAGTCGAGGCTGGTAGGTCAGACCCGTGACGGTCTGCACCGAGCCGAGGTCCACGGTCAGCGCGATCGGCAGCGGGTCGTGCACCGGGCTGAACTGCGAGTGCCACAGGGTTGTGACATCGCCGTCGACCGCGTTGGACGCCGGGTAGCCGTTGTTCGCACTCGTCGCGGTGGCGCTCAGCGTGACGGGCTCGGCGAAGTGCGGCCACGGTCCGCTCGGCACGGTCGCGACCGGCGCGCCGCAGGCGATCCGCAGGCCGCCCCAGTCGGTGCGGTCGTTGTAGCCGCCGTCGCCGCCGTCACCGACCATCAGGCTGAGGACCTTCGCAGAGCCCAGATTCACCGAGACCTCGTGCGTGGCGGCGCGGGTGACCGGGCCGCTGTCGTAGAGCTTCACGCCGTCGCCGTAGACCTGGAAGGTGGCCGTGCCGCCGCTCGGATCGAAGTTCGCCGAGTCGTCGATGCCCACGGTCGCGGTCAGCGTCGTGCAGTTGCCGCCGGTGTAGTAGTCGATCGTGGAGGGCGAGGCGGTTCCGACGCCGGTCGGGTAGGTCACGCCGTGCATCACCAGCGGTCCGCCGCCCGCGTCGTCGCGGTCGACGCGCGGCACGAGGTAGCCGCTGGCCGCGTCGAGCCACGCGTGGTGGCTGAGCGGCACGGTGCCGGAGGGCGGTGCGGACGGCACCTGCACGGTACCGGCGCCGCTCGCGCCCAGGGTCCTGAGACCGCTGTCGCTGTACCAGCTGTACGAGGCGGTCGCAGTGAGCTGATCCGGTCCGGGCATGGTGCCCTCAGGGACGGTGACCTGCCACGCTCCGGACAGCGATTGCCCGGTACCGAGCCGACTCACATGGGTCGGCTCGCTGCTGGTCGCGGTCCAGCCGGCCGGAAGGTTCAGCGCCAGCTTGACGTCGACGATCGGACTACGGCCGTTGTTGGCGAAGCTGGCGGTCACCGGGAAGCTGTCGCCGGGGGCCACCAGCGGCAACTGCGCCTTGGCGGTCGGCGTGATGCTGGCCGGGGACAGTGTCGTCGAGGGCTGCGTTTCACCGATGGCGGTGGCGCGCGAGACGCGCAACAGCACGACGCTGTGGCCGGGCACGGTCGCGGAGATCGCGCCGGCGGTTTCCGTCGTCGAGTGCTGCCACAGGTCGCGCAGCGCGTACGCGCCGGCCGTCGGCAGGCCTGCCTGCCGAGCGGTGGTCGAGATCTGCTGCGGCGCGGCGCCGCGGTTGAACAGCGCGACGGCGTAGTCGCCGCCGGACAGCGGCTTGGCCCACACCTGCGCGTCTCCGGCGGCCGAGGTCCAGATCGCGGCGCCCTGGACGCCGAGCGGATCCTGGTCCACGGCGAGCACTTCGCGGTTGGTCAGCGCACTGAGGCTGGCGGCGGACAGCGTGCGCACGTCGCCGCCGATGATCAGCGGCGCCGCGACCATCGACCACATGGAGAACTGGGCCTGGAACTCGTTGCCGGAGAAGCCGAGGCCGGGGGCGAGGTAGTCGGGGTCGTTCCAGTGTCCGGGACCGGCGGCCTCGGGGTGCGCGGCGTCCGCGTCGAGGTTGCGCAGCATGTCAGAGTACTGAACATTGTTCGGGAAGCCGATGTCGGTGTCGGTGCGCCAGGAGTTGCCGGTGCTCGGGCCGAACTTGTACGAGTCATAGGCCGAGCGGCCGGGCGCGGCGCCGGTCTCGGGGATGAACGGGTTGCAGATGTTGAACAGCATCGGCCGGTGGCTGCTGTTGTTCAGCAGCGCGTCGCGGAACTGCCCGTAGGCGGCGGCCGGGTCGAGGCCCTGCTGCTCGCCGCCGCAGAAGTCGACCTTGACCGCGTCGTATCCCCACGCGGCGAAGGTGTTCACGTCCTGCTGGTAGCGGCCGTAGCTGCCCTGGTTCGGGCCGCCGCAGCCATTGCGGCCGGAATCGGTGTAGATGCCCGCCTTCAGGCCCTTGGCGTGGATGTAGTCGGCGACGGCCTTCATTCCGTCCGGCCACTGCGCCGAGCTGACGGTGATGTCGCCGCCGGCGTCGCGGGTGCCGCTCCACCAGCCGCCGTCGATCCACACGTAGTCGTAGCCGGCTGCCGCAAGGCCCTTGCTGACGAGGGCGTCGGCCTCGGCCTTGATGGTCGCCTCGTCGAAGCCGGAGCCGAGGCCGTAGTAGGTGTTCCAGCCCTGATAGGGAGTCTTCGCCAGGTCGTTGATCGGCGGCGTGGTGTTCGCACCGATGGGCGCGCCGCGGTAGGTGGCGGCGGCCGGGGCAGCGGTGTCGTGGGCGGCCGAGGTCGGCCCGGCCACGCCGAGCAGCGCCGCCGAGGCGACCAGCACGACGCCCGCCGGACCCCTCCCCCGGCGTCTCCACCTGGGCGCCGCGCCCGCCGGCGCAGCGCGTCGCGATCGCAAGGGTATCAGCATCCTGCGTACTCCTGCCTGTGGTGAGGGCTTCCCGACCCGCGCGGATTTCCGCATTATTAACGAATTAAACTGGGGCCGTCAACGGCCGCCGCCGACCCGCCCGAAGATCCGGCCGCGGTTGCCAGCGCGACCCGCGAACTGCAAAACTTGTCATAATTAATCCGAAGGGACCGCCGTGCAGACACGCCGCTTCGAGGGCCGCACCGCCCTGGTGACCGGGGCTTCCTCCGGAATCGGCGCAGCCACGGCCCGCCGGTTCGCGGCGGAGGGCGCGTCGGTCGTCCTGGCCGACATCGCCGACGAGCCCGGCCGGCAGATCGCCAAGTCGATCACCGCGGACGGCGGCGACGCCGAGTACATCCACTGCGACACGTCCAGCGGCGCCGACTGGGCAGCCGTACGTGACCGCGTCCGCGAGCGCCACGGCCGCCTCGACGTGCTCAACCACAACGCGTACTACTTCAAGTCGGCCAAGCTGCTCGACCTCGAACTCGCCGACTGGCACCGCCAGCTCGATGTGGCGCTGACCGGCGCGTACCACGGCATGCGCGCCTTCCTGCCGATGCTGCAGGAGGTCAGGGGCAACGCCGTGTTCACCTCGTCCGTGCACGCGAACTTCGGCCTGCCCGACCACCCCGCCTACGCGGCGGCGAAGGGCGCGCTGGTCTCGCTGGCGCGCCAGCTGTCGGTCGAATACGCCCCCGAAGTACGGGTGAACGCCCTGCTTCCGGGACCTATCCTGACTCCGGCGTGGGATGACATCGACGAGGCCGGCCGGGCGCTGAGCGTCAGCGCGACCCCTGCTGGACGGCTGGGCCGCCCCGACGAGGTCGCCGCGGCGATCGCGTTCCTCGCCTCCGCGGACGCGTCGTTCGTCAACGGCGCGAGCCTGGTGGTGGACGGCGGCTGGAGCGTCGCGAAGGCCTCCGCCTAGCCGGCGGGAGCGGGCGCGTAGGAAATCCAAGCTCGAGCAGTTGCCCGAGTCAGGCGAACGGAGCGGTAAGGATCTGATGAGCAGCTACCAGGGCCGCGGGCTTCACGGTCAGGTCGTCGAGCAGCTGGGCGAACGCATCGTCGGCGGCGTGTACCCCGAGGGCGCGCCGGTGTTCTCCGAGCAGCTTGAGCGCGAGTTCGACGTCAGCAAGACGGTCGTGCGCGAGGCGCTCAAGGTGCTGGCCGCCAAGGGCCTGGTGGAGAGCCGGCAGAAGCGGGGCACGGTGATCCGGCCGCGCGAGGCGTGGAATCTGCTCGACGCGGACGTGCTGCGCTGGCAGGGCCGCGAGGCGCCGAACTTCGTGTTCCTGGAGAACCTGGCGGAGGTGCGCGGCATCGTCGAACCCGCGGCCGCCCGCCTCGCCGCCGAGCGCCGCACCGAGGACGACCTGGCCGAGCTGGACTCGGCCCTGGCCGCGATGGCCGCGGCGGTGCACACGCCCGACGCGATGGTCGACGCCGACCTGCGCTTCCACCGCGCGCTGCTCAACGCCGCGCACAACGAGGTGCTCAGCCGCATGGAGGTCATCCTGGCCGCCGGGCTGCAGGTGCGCGACCGGTTCGTGCACCACAGCCGGCACGGCTCGGACCCGATGCCCTCGCACCGCGCCCTGCTCGACGCGATCCGCGACGGCGACGCGCGCGCCGCCGGCCTCACCGTCGAGGCGCTGCTCGCCCAGGCCGCGGCCGACCTCGCCCAAGTGCGCGAGCACGCGGAGGGCACCACCAAACGCACTGGCCGCGCGCCCGCTCGGCGAAGCAGAAGCGCCGCCTGAGCGATCGCATCAACACTGCCGCATCAACTCGGCCACATCAACACTGCAGCATCAACTCGGCCACATCAGACCATGCACCTGCGACAGAAGAGCCCTGATTTTCACACGGTCCGCCGGGTGGCAAAAAGAAAGGGCAAGGAGACCTCTCCTCGCCACTCTTAACTTATACCGCACCGGGGGGCTTGCGGCAAGGCCGGGGCCAGGGCGCAGAATCGTCGGGCACCGCCGCCACTTGCGGTAATGGCGGCGCGATATGCGTGTGTTGTCATCGACGTACGGGGAATCGCAGTGATTGAACAGCTTGTGTTGGATCTTCGCGAGGTCGACGAGACGCGGGTCGCGCTCGTCGGCGGCAAGGGCGCGCACCTGGGCGCCTTGTCGCGGATCGAGGGCGTCCGCGTGCCGGGCGGGTTCTGCGTGACAACGGACGCCTTCCGTGGCGCCGTGGCGCAAGCGCCGTCGATCGACAGCTTGCTCGATCAGCTATCGCGGCTGAACTCGGACGACGGGGAGTCCATCCGCGCACTCAGCGCGCAGATTCGCCAGACCATCGAGGGGATCGCCGTCGCGGGCGATCTCGCGGAAGCGATCACCGACGCGGTCGCGCGACTCGGCGAGCAAACCGCCTACGCCGTCCGGTCGAGCGCGACAGCAGAGGACCTGCCGACAGCCTCCTTTGCCGGGCAGCAGGACACGTACCTGAACGTCATCGGGGCGGCGGCGATCCTCCGGCACGTCAGCCGGTGCTGGGCCTCGCTGTTTACCGAGCGGGCCGTGACGTATCGCCAGCGCAATGGGATCGACCACCGCGCGGTCCACATGGCCGTGGTCGTGCAGCGGATGGTCTTCCCGCAGGCGGCGGGCATCCTGTTCACGGCCGATCCCGTCACGGGCAACCGGAGGGTCGCCACCGTGGACGCCGGCTTCGGCCTCGGCGAGGCGCTGGTCTCCGGCCTGGCGAACCCGGACGTCTTCAAGGTGCGCGACGGTGAAGTCGTCGCCAAGACGATCGCCGTCAAAGAGCGCGCCGTTCGCGCCCTGCCCACCGGCGGTACGCACGCAGCGCCGGTCGACGCGCAGCAGCGGGAGCAGCCTGCGCTGACGGATGCTCAGGTCGTGCAGCTCGTGCAGCTCGGCCGGCGGATCGAGGCGCATTTCGGCCGGCCGCAGGACATTGAGTGGTGCCTGGTCGACGGCGGCTTCCAGATCGTCCAGAGCCGGCCGATCACGACGCTCTTCCCCATCCCCGAGAGCGGCGACCAGGAGAATCACGTCTACGTCTCGGTCGGTCATGGGCAGATGATGACCGACCCGATGAAGCCGCTGGGGATTTCCGTGTGGCAGCTGACAGCCCTGGTGTCGATGCCCGAAGCCGGCGGGAGGCTGTTCGTCGACGTCACCCCGCGCCTGGCCTCGCCCGCGAGCCGCGCCGGACTGCTGGAGCTGACGGGAAGAGGCGACCCGCTGATGCGGGACGCCCTGGAGACCGTCCTCGAGCGCGGCAATTTCGTCCCCTCCCGCCCGGACGCCGGTCCTGGTGCCGGCGGTCCTCGTGCCGGCGGTCCGCCGACCAGCGGCGCATCGCTGCCCGCCGAGGCCGATCCGGCCATCGTCAGCGAGCTGATCGAGCGCAGTGAGGCGTTCATCGCCGCCTTGCAGCGCGACATCCCGACGAAGAGCGGACCAGCGCTGTTCGACTTCCTCCTGGAAGCCTTCGACGAGCACAAACGCATCCTCACCGACCCGGTGAACTTCCAGGCGATCATGGCGGGCATGGAGGCCACGTGGTGGCTCAACGACAACCTGCAGGAGTGGCTGGGCGAGAGGAACACGGCTGACACGCTCACCCTGTCCGCTCCCGGCAACGTGACCTCGCAGATGGGCCTGGCGCTGCTCGACGTCGCCGACGTGATCCGTCCGCTGCCGGAGGTGGTCGCGTTCCTGCAGGGCGTCGAGGACGAAGGCTTCCTGGACGAGCTGCCGAAGCTCCCCGGTGGGACCGAAGCGCGCGACGCCATCACGGCCTACCTCGACCGGTACGGCATGCGCTGCACCGGCGAGATCGACATCACCAGGCCGCGTTGGCGCGAGCGCCCCACCACGCTCGTGCCCGCGATCCTCGACAACGTCAGGAACTTCGAGCCGGGAGCCGCAAAGCGGCGCTTCGAGCAGGGAGAGCTCAAGGCCCGGGAGAAGGAACAGGACGTGCTCTCGCGCCTGCGGGCGCTGCCGGACGGGGACCACAAGGCCGACCAGACCAAGCGGATGATCGACCAGGTCCGAGCCTTCATCGGGTACCGGGAGTACCCGAAGTACGCCATCATCAGCCGCTACTTCGTCTACAAGCAGGCCTTGCTGCGGGAGGCCGAGCGCCTTGTACGCGCCAACGTGATTCGCGAGACGGACGACATCTTCTACCTCACGTTCCAGGAGCTCCACGACGTCGCGCGCACGAACCAGGCAGATGATCAGCTCATCCGGCAACGCAAGGAGGAGTTCCGCTCGTACCACGCGCTCACTCCGCCGCGAGTGCTCACCTCGGAGGGCGAGGCCATCACCGGGGCGTATCGGCGCGACGACGTGCCGGCCGGCGCCCTGATCGGCTTGCCGGTCTCGGCCGGCACCGTCGAGGGCAGGGCGCGTGTCATCCTCGACATGGCGCAGGCCGACCTCGAAGCGGGCGACATCCTGGTCACCACGTTCACGGACCCCAGCTGGTCGCCGCTGTTCGTCGGCATCGCGGGCCTGGTCACGGAGGTGGGCGGCCTGATGACCCACGGCGCGGTGATCGCGCGGGAGTACGGCTTGCCGGCCGTCGTGAGCGTGGAGCAGGCTACGCGGCTGATCCGGGATGGGCAGCGGATCCGCGTGCACGGAACCGACGGATTCATCGAGATCCTGTCTTGACCGCGGGCGCCCTTTCTCGTGCTCGCCGAAACGAACATATGAGAATGTGAACCGACGCCGGAACGGAGCCGCCACGGTCACGCGCGAGTCGACCTACCACCGCGACACCGCGACGTGGGTGGCGTTTGCGGCCCTGTTCGCCTTCGGCATCCTCAACGCGGCGCTCGGTCCGGCCCTCCCGTATCTTCGCCAGACCGAGCACACCTCCTACCTTGTCGGTGCGCTGCATCAGGTCGCCTACTCCATCGGCGGCATGATGGCCGGAATTCAGGCCATCCGCTCGAACGCGCCGCGACGGCGGACGATCGTCTTCGGCCTGAGCGGCGCCGCGGTCGCCAGCCTGCTGCTCGGCTACGGCCGGCTGTTGCCTGTGACCGCGGCCGCCGCCCTGCTGATCAGCGCCCTCAATACGGTGGCGCTGATCCGGCTCTGGGCGCTGCTCGCGGATCTGCACCACCGCGACCGCGCCGTGGCGATGACCGAGGGCGAAGTCGCCGTCAGTTTCGCCGGAATCATCACACCGGCGGTGATCAGCGCCTGCGCCGCGACGGCACTCGGCTGGCGGTTCTCCTTCGTGATCGCCTTCGTCCTCGTCGGCGCCGCGGCGGTCGGCGTGGCCATGACGCGCCTACCGGATCCGGCCAGCCAGCAGACCCCTGATACCACCGAGACGTCCGAGACCACCGAATCCAGCACCCCCACCGCCGCTGGCGAAGCAACGCACTCACACCGGCGCACCCTCACCACGATCTTCGCGATCGTCGGCCTCGAATTCACCCTCAGCTTCTGGGCCGCCAGCTACCTGCACGACGACGTGGGCATCGCCCAAGACACCGCGGCCGGCCTGGTCAGCGGCCTCTATGCCGCCAACCTCGTCGGCCGGGTGCTGGTCAGCCGGCTCGCCCGCACGCTCTCCGCGACGATCGTGCTGCGGCTTTCGCTCGCCACGGCCCTCGCGGGCTGCCCGATCCTGCTCGCCGCGGACAACACCGCGGCGGCGATGCTCGGGCTCGCGGTGGCCGGCATCGGGATCGGCGGCACCTTCCCGCTGGCCTCCTCCCTGCACGTCGCCGCCAGCGGCCGCTCGGCCGATCAGGCCCTGGGCCAGATCCTCACGATCGCCGGCATCGGCCAGATCACCGGTCCGCTCGCCGCCGGGGCGCTCGCCCAGACCGCTGACCTGCGCCTGGGCCTGCTCGTCATGCCCGCCCTCATCCTCCTGGCTGGCGCCACGACCTTTTCCGCCCGCGCCCGGCGCTCCGGCTGAGCAGGGACGAACGCGGGCGGCGCGGTCACGCGGCGTCGATCGAGCGCAGCCGCGGCAGCAGCTCGG
This sequence comes from Actinocrinis sp., assembly GCF_035650855.1. GTDB lineage: Bacteria > Actinomycetota > Actinomycetes > Streptomycetales > Catenulisporaceae > Actinocrinis. Next base: position 18,127 of record NZ_DASRGV010000060.1, read on the forward strand.
CCAGCTGTTCGGCTTGGGCGACGTGCTGCGGGCCGTTGACGATCAGCAGCGGCTCGGTGATGCCGATCCGGGCGAACTCCTCGACGGTGCGCAGCAGGCCGTCGGCGTCGCCGGAGAACCGGATCTGCACGGAGCGGCGGATCCGCGCCGGGTCGCGGCCGAGGTCGGCGCAGTGCCGGTCGAGGATCGCCGAGGATTCGGCGACGGCGGCGGGCTCGCCGTCGGCCGCATTCCACACGTCCGCGTACTGCGCGGCCATGCGCAGCGTGCGCTTCGGCCCGCTGCCGCCGATCCAGATCGGGGGATGCGGCCGCTGCACCGGCTTCGGCTCGGCGACCGCGTCCTCGAGCCGGTAGTGCTTGCCGTGGAACGTGGTGGTCGGCTCGCTCCACAGCGAGGTGATGATCTGCAGCGTCTCCTCGAGCCGGTCCGCCCGGTCCGCCACGGTGCCGAAGGGCAGCCCGAGCATGGTGTGCTCGTTCTCGGCCCATCCCGCTCCGATGCCGAACTCGAGCCGCCCGCCGGAGAGGTGGTCCACGGTCACCGCCATCTTCGCCAGCACGCCGGGGTGCCGGTACGTGTTGCCGGTGACCGAACACCCGATGCGTACCCGCTTGGTCAGCGACGCCATGCCGGCGAGCATCGTCCACGCCTCGAAGATGTCCAGCGTGTCCTCGGGTCCGAGGCTGGCGAAGTGGTCCATGATCCAGCAGTGGTCGAAGCCGGCCTCGTCGGCGATCTGCCACACGCGCTTGAGCACGTCGATCGTGACGCCCTGGCTTACCTTGATCCCGAAACGAAGATTCCCCATGCGGTCCGTCCTACCGCATCGGGCAGCAGCGGCGGAAGATCCGGCTCGCCGCGCCCGGTTTCAGATCGTCCCCCTTCAGGCCTTGGACCCGGTGATCAGCCGCTCCCGGTCGAACATCGCGGAGACCAGCCTCCAGGCGGCCAGGTCGATGGCGAGCAGTCCCGCGCCGAGCAGCAGCGCGAGCCTGAGGGTGGGGGTGATGGCCCCGAAGCCCATCAGCGCCGTGACGGCCAGCGGCGGGAGGCTGACCAGCGTGCTGAGCTGCTGGGAGACCCGCACGTCGCTGGTGCGGGTGGAGATCGCGATGCCGGCCCAGATGGACCAGGCGGCCAGCAGCGGGGTGAACAGCAGCTGGGCGAGGATGCGGCCGGCCTGGAAGATGTCGTCGGCGACGTTCGGATGGGCGAACAACCCGGCGAAGGCGAGGAAGAGGCCGTACATGACGTACGAGATGACGAGCGTGGGCAGGTAGGCGGCCAGGGCCTTGCCCAGAAGTAGTTCCTCGCGGCGCAGCGGCGTAGTCAGTACGGGTTCGAGGGTGCCCTGCTCGCGTTCTCCCACTACGGCGTAGGAGGAGACGACCGCGGGCACCAGCGCCGGGATGAGGGTGAGGTAGAGCAGGGAGAGCCCGATCCCCTTGTCGAGTTTGGCCGCGGGGACGTCGCCCGGCAGCGAGAAGATCACCACGATCGGGGCGATCATGAACAGGACCGGCATGATCGCCATGGTGTAGGCGATGAAGCGGTTGCGCCGGTAGTCGCGCAGCTCCTTGACGATCACCGCGCGGATCCGGGTGGTGCTTAGCTGACCGGTTGTCATCGCTGCTGCGCCTCCACGTCGGTGTCGATCAGTTGGAGGTAGACGTCTTCGAGGGAGTGCTGGGTGGGGCTGAGCGCGAGCAGGTCGGCGCCGGCCGCGACCAGCGCGCGCGCCGCCGCGGGCGCGGCTTGCTCTGGGTCGGTGACGGTCAGCAGGTAGGCCCCGTTCTCGCCCTGGTGCCAGCCGTCCGCGCCGGGCAGGGCGCCGAACACCGCCGCGGGGTCCGCCAGCGGTGCGCGCGTGCGAATCTCAAGGACCTTGCTGAAGAGTTGCTCCCGCAGCTCGTCGGGGCGGCCGATGGTGCGCAGGGTCGTGTTCATGATGCCGACCCGGTCGCACAACCGCTCGGCCTCGGCCAGCCGGTGCGTGGTCAGGAAGATCGTCACGCCCTGCTCGCGGAGCGCGGCGATCAGATCGTGCACCTCGCGCGCCGCGACCGGATCGAGGCCGGAGGTGGGTTCGTCGAGGAAGAGCACCTGAGGATCGGTCAGCAGCGCCCGGGCGAGTCCGACGCGCTGGCGCAGCCCCTTGGACAGGGAGCGGCACAGGTCGTCGGCCCGGTTCTGCAGGCCCACCGCCTTGAGGGCGCGTTCGATGCGGGCCCGGCGGTCGGGCAGCTCGTAGAGGCCCGCGAAGTAGGCGAGGTTCTCCGCGACGCTCAGCCGCAGGTAAAGGCCGGGGGCTTCGGGCATGACCGCGATCCGGCTGCGGATCGCGACTCCGTTGTCCGCGTTCAGGGGCAGCCCGGCGACCCGCGCCGTGCCGGAACTCGGCACGATCAGGGTGCCGAGAGTGCGCACCGTGGTGGTCTTGCCGGCGCCGTTGGGCCCGAGGAAGCCGAACACCTCGCCGTACTCGACGCTGAAGGACACATCCTGGAACGCAGTGCGTTCACCAAAGCGTTTGGTCAGGTTCTCCACGACCAGTGCCGGTCCGGCGGGTGGCGTTTCCGCGCGCATGCATAAAGTGATATCACTTTACCGGGGGCGGGTCAAAGACCTGCCTGGTCTTCAGGCCCCGGATACGCCCTGTCTCCCGGGACCGGCGACGGTGATGGCGAGCAGCGCCGCTCCGAAAACCGCGGACGCGCACAGGTTGGCGCCGAGGTCGCCGCCGGGTCGGCCGGGCCACGTCCATGGAGTGTGCCAGTTCTCGGTGAGTGCATACGCGCCGAGGACCCAGTAGGACACCGGGCCGGCCCAGGCGAAGTGGCCGCCGACGAGAACCGCGCACAGTATGCCGATCCCGACGAGGCCGGCCGTGTCGCGCAGCGCGGAGAGCTCACCCGCGGGCATCGCCGTGCCGAGCACCCCGACGTAGACGACGACCAGCGCCGCCGCCGTCAGCAGCAGCGCGGTCGCGAGCCGCAGCAAAGGCAGCCGACGGCCGGCGATCCGTTCCGCTTCGCCGAAGGGTCCGTGAAGAGCGGCACTGACGATAGCCGCGGTCGCTGCTTCGAGCAGAAGGCTGAACTGCTGCGCCGAGGCCCTTGCGCCGGAGTGGTTGGGTTGGCTCAGCGCGCTGCCCAGGCAGTGCGCACGGAGTACTGGAGGGTGAAGACCACGTCGTCGCTCACCTCGGCGAACTGTCCGATGAACGCCAGGTTCGTCGAGCCCTCGGGCACGGTGGCGCCCGCGCGAGCTGCGGGCGCCACCCTGACCACCTTCGCCGCGGCGCGCGTGCATGGCAGGGGCCGAAAGTCGCGTGATCGCACGGAACTCGTCCCGCGCTCGAAGGCGGCCCGCCGGCCCTATGTGATGGGGAAGTCGAAATAGGTGTCCGGATAGGGTTCGTGGCGCAGCGTGTAGTGCCACCACTCGCGCTCGTACGAGCTGAACCCGGCGCCCTCCATGATGATGCGAAGGTGTTGGCGGTTCCTAGCCTCGACCGGATTGATGCCCCGCGCTCCGTGGTGCGAGATCGGATCCATCAGGTCATGGTCGCCGCCCATGGCGGCGAGCTCACCAGTAGCCAGGTGATAAATCGTCAGGTCGACTGTGCTGCCCCGGCTGTGGCCCGACTTGGTGGCCACGTAGCCCTTTTCGAACATCTCAGGCCTGTCGATGTTCGGATAGTGCCGTAGCTTCGTGCGGCCGTCCTCCGGCTGCTTTGACCAGCGCAGGAAGCAGTCTACGGCGCATTGTGGGCGGTAACCGTCCCAGAGAAGCAGGCCGAAGCCGAGCGATTCGGCTTTTTCTCGTGCCCTCTCCAGCGCCACGCATAAGGCCGTCGTGCCGACAATTCTGTTCGCCAGGTATCCGTCCACCGGCTTGCCGGTGAAGTTGTCCCACGTAGCGTACTTGGCGTCCCAGCGCACGCCGGGTATGAGCTCGTCCACGAAGACGAAGTCATCCCTCATCGCCGGTATCCCGTCAATGTCAGCGACACCAACTGGTCGATCACTTCAGCGAGCGGCAGGCCGGCGGCCGCCATCATCCTCGGGTAACGGCTGTATAAGGTCATTCCAGGAAGCGTGTTGACCTCGTTGAGTACCACTTCCCCGTTATCCTTCAAGAACATATCCACCCGCGCGAGCCCTCGGCAGCCCAACGCACGATATACCGTCCTTGCCGTCTCCTGGACCAGCGAGCGCGCTTCTGCTGAAATATCGGCCGGAACGATCGGCGTCGAGTTCTCGGAGCCGCTTTCAGGATCGCTCTCCTGGTGGATCTTGAAGAAGCCGTGGGATAGCTCGATCCGATCCACCTCGCCGGCGATCAGGTCCGCGTCGTTGCCCAAGATGGCGCATCCGACCTCGCTGCCGACGACGGCCTCTTCGATCAGCACCTTCGTGTCGTACTGCCGAGCGTCCTCCACCGCGCTCGCCAACTCCTCCTCCCGGGACACCTTGTTCACGCCGAAAGAGGACCCCGACCGGGCCGGCTTCACGAAGACCGGATAGGTGAGCTGGTCGGCTTCGATCTTCTCGTTCGCCGTGACCGTCCAGAACTTCGGCGTGGCGATTCCCGCGCTGCGAGCGACAAGGTAGGTAAGGGACTTGTCCATGCACAATGCGGAACTCTGGATGTCGCAGCCCACGTAGGGAATACCGGAGAGCTCCAGCAGACCCTGCATCGCGCCGTCCTCGCCGAGTTTGCCGTGCAGGACGGGCAGCACGACGTCGAGGCCGATCGTCTCGAACCTCCCGCCCTCCAGAACGGTCAACCCGCGCACGCTCCGGTCCGGCGACAGCACCGCGGGACGGCTGTCACCGTTCTCCCAGTTCGCGTTGGGGCCGTCGCAGAGCTTCCAGGCCCCGGTCTTCGTGATCCCGATGTAGAACGGTTCGTACTTCCCGAGGTCGAGGCTCTTCGCCACCTCCTGTGCGGACTTGATAGAGATGGGGTGCTCCTCGGAACAGCCCCCGAATATGATCCCGACCCTCAATCTATCCATGCCGCTTCCCGCTTTCGAATTTCAGACAGTTGATGATGGAGTTTTCCACGGTGTCAGCCAGAGCGTGGTCCGTGTAGTACGCGGTGTGCGGGCTGATGAGCACGTTCGGCATTTCCTGCAGCCGCGCCAGGGGCTTACTTTCGATACTCTTGCCTCTGCAGTCAGCGTAAAATATGCCCTCCTCCCCCTCGACGACATCCAACGCCGCCCCACCCAATCGACCGCTTTCCAGCGCTTCGACCAGACCCTCGGTATCGACGAGTGCACCACGCCCCGTGTTGACGATGATCGCGTCGCTCTTCATCCACTCCATACGCCGGCGATTTAGTAAATGATGCGTGTCCGCATTGAGCGGCGCGTGAAGCGTGATCACGTCACTCGACCGCAGCAGTTCATCAAGGGGCAAATAGTCCGCATCCACTCGCGGACGAGTGTCACACGCCAGTATTCGACAGCGGAACCCGCGTAGTCTGTCGATAACCGCTGCACCGATGCGCCCGGTTCCGATCACCCCGACAGTCAGGTCACGTAGTTCTTTCCCGCGTGCTTCATTCAGCCGGTAGTCGTGAACATCAGCTCGCCTGATAGTGGATTTCGCGTTCCGCAGCACCATCAGCATGAGCATCAGCGTGTAGTCCGCGACGCTATCTGGCGAGTAGGCGACGTTCTCGACACAGATGCCGACGCTCTCCGCGTATTCCACGTCGATGTGGTTGTAGCCGATGCTCCTTGTGGAGATGTACTCGACGCCAGCCTGGCTGAGCGCAAGCAGAACGGGGTTGGCGACTTGGGTTTTGTGGCCGATGCTGATGCATCGATTTCCCAACGCCAGCTCTACGTTGCCGCCAGATGCCGGCGCCGCCTCGATCGTCGGTATCACGCCGAAGCGAGGCGCCAACTGCTGGAACAAGACGGCCTCGTCCGGCTCACACCCGTAAACCGTGATCCCCGTTGTCGGGGCCTCACCGCCCGCCGCGCCACCTACACGACCGTGCTCGGACGCCGGTGATCCGGTCCGGAGGGCCGCTGTTCGTGCCGGTTCGCTGTACGTCACGCGTCAAGTCAAGCCAGCGCGGTGTTGCCAGCACGTATGCGGTTTTCGATATGCCGACAATATGCTCCAGCTGAGATCATCGAGAGCATGCGCGTGTTGGTTGTCGAGGACGAGCCCGACATGGCGGAAGCCATCCGCGATGGCCTGCGTCTGGAAGCGATCGCGGCCGACATCGCCGGCGACGGCGACACCGCGCTGGAACTGCTGAGTATCAACGCGTACGACATCGCCGTCCTCGATCGCGACATCCCCGGCCCCTCCGGCGACGAGGTCGCCGAACGCATCGTCGCCTCTGGCAGCGGCACGCCGATCCTGATGCTCACCGCCGCGGATCGGCTCGACGACAAGGCCTCCGGGTTCGAGCTCGGCGCGGACGACTACCTGACGAAGCCGTTCGAACTGCGCGAGCTCGTGCTCCGCATCAGGGCGCTCGACCGCAGGCGCGCCTACAATCGGCCACCCGTCCGCGAGATCGCAGGCCTGCGACTGGATCCGTTCCGCCGCGAGGTCTATCGCGACGGCCGGTATGTCGCACTCACCCGAAAGCAGTTCGCCGTGCTCGAGGTCCTCGTCGCTGCCGAGGGCGGTGTGATCAGCGCCGAGACGCTCCTGGAACGGGCTTGGGATGAGAACGCAGACCCGTTGACCAACGCCGTGCGCATAACGGTCTCGGCCCTACGCAGACGACTCGGCGAACCGTCGATCATCGCTACCGTGGCCGGTGTCGGTTACCGCATCGACACCGGGACAGACAGAGGCACAGACACAGACACCGGCACAGAGACAACCCGCCCTGGTGGCAATCATGAATAGACGCCCAGGGCCCAGCGCCCGGCTCAAACTCACCCTCAGCTACGCAGGATTCCTCCTGCTCGCCAGCACCCTCCTGCTCGCCGTCATGTGGATATTCGTATTGCGGTGGCTGCCGAACATCGACCCCAGAGCCGTCCAGCAGTCGCTTTCCGCCCAGAACAGGGCCGGCGTCGTGATCATCGCCGGGCTCAACCGCGCCGCGGTCCTGAACGGCTTCGCCCCCGCCGCGGCCATCGCACTGGCCTTCCTCCTCGTATTCGGCCTGGTAGGAGGGTGGTTCCTCGCCGGCCGGATGCTCGCACCGCTCACCCGGATCGCGTACGCGACGCGCATGGCCGGGACCGGATCCCTCTCCCACCGCATCGGGCTCCTAGGCCGCCGCGATGAGTTCCGCGAGCTCGCCGACGCCTTCGACACCATGCTCGCCCAGCTCGAAGCGCACGTCGCCGCGCAGCAGCGATTCGCGGCCAACGCATCGCACGAACTGCGCACCCCGCTGGCCATCACGCAGAGCCTGCTCGACGTCGCCCGCAACGACCCGAACCGCGACGCCGCCGCGCTCGTCGAACGCCTGCGCGCCGTCAACTCCCGCGCGATCGAGCTGACCGAAGCGTTGCTGCTGCTCGGCCGCGCCGACCAGCGATCCTTCAGCCGGGAGCGTGTCGACCTCTCCCTCATCGCCGAGGAAGCCGCGGAAACGCTCCTCCCCCTCGCCGAAAAGCGTGGCCTCACCATCGAGACCTCCGGGGACATCGCTCCGGCCCGAGGCTCGGAGGCCCTCCTACAGCAAATGACGACGAACCTCGTGCACAACGCGATCGTCCACAACCTGCCCGACCGGGGCACCGTGTGGATCACGACGAGCGTCCTGCCCCAGACGGTGGCGCTCATGGTCGAGAACACCGGCGAGGAACTCAGCCCGCAATTGGTCTCGACGCTGACCGAACCGTTCCAGCGCGGCACCGAACGCATACACGCCGACCAAGCAGGCGTCGGCCTCGGCCTGGCAATCGTGAAAAGCATCGCCGAGGCACACGACGGAACTCTCACAGTCACCCCCCGGCCCGCCGGGGGCCTCCGCGTCACGGTGCAACTTCCCGCCTGAGCGGACGCCTAGTCCCTACAGCCCCTACAGTCCCTACAGTCCCGGGCGACGCACCCACGTCAGCCGTGGCCACACGGTCACCGAAACGGCGAGTAACACCGCGACCACGGGCGTCAGCGAAGCAGCGGCCGTGGCCCGGTGCACCGCGGACAGAATCGCGACCGCGACGACGGCCAGCACAAAGCCCACGTCGGCGAGCGCGAAGCGGATCGGCACAGTCCTGCGGCCGTAAGCCGCCCACCCGAGGATCCTCGCGCACACGAGGCTGGCCGCCAGCGTGGCGATCAGGCCCGCGAAATCGTTGCTCGCGTGATAGATCGGGCTGTCCTGCGGACCTGACGACGCGCGTCGACTCAATCACCGCCGGCAGAAGTCGACGACATTGTGCTGGGGAAGCCGGCCGCACGGCCGCGCACATCGGCGCCGCGCTGTAAGCGTCGGCTGCGGACCGGTCGGCGACCCCTGCGAACGCGAAGGCGATCGCGGCCAATGCGCAACCGACCGGAATCAGCACGAAAACCCCCATGACAGCCGACGAGGCGATCCGAAGCGTCTCATCTGCGCTTCCTGCATCTGAAACCCGTGTGCCTTCCCAGCCACAGCTCCCCCTCCCCCCGCTGCCGGCCGCATTGGCACGTGCCGCATCGCACGTCACCGCACACGCGCCTCCCGCCGGCATGTTAGCCCACGAACATCAGATCCGCGTTGCGCTCAGCCCGGTCTGTGTCCGCCAAGCCTCGCCGCCGCAGCGCCACGCCTGTCCTACGCCTCCCGCGTGCGAACCAGCCGTGCCATCTGTCCGGAAGAAACCGGTTGATCGCGCTTGCCGCAGCGGATAGGAACTGGGACATGCTGCGTGGTGAGAAGATCGGGCTGCGCGCCCGGCACGAGTCCGACGTTCCCGTCCTGCACGTCGAGCTCTACGACGATGTGGTGACCCAGTCGCGGGCCGGTTCGCGTGCGTGGCGTCCGATCGCCCCCGGATCCGCCGAGTCGCCGTTCGCGGTCTCCGGCCCGGCCGATGACGTCGCCCGCTTCTCCGTCGTGCGGCTCGCCGATGAAGAGTTAGCGGGCTCGGCGCTCTTGTGGGGCATCGACCTGCACAACAGGACGGCTCACCTCGGCCTCTCGCTGCGCCCGTCCTTTCGCGGTCACGGCTTGGGAACCGATGTCGTGCGAGTGCTCTGCCAGTACGGCTTCAGCGTGCGCGGTCTGCATCGGCTGCAGCTTGAGACCTTGGCCGATAAC
>NZ_DASRGV010000061.1:0-82224 GCF_035650855.1 Actinocrinis sp.
GTGGCTGATGAAGAACGGGGTGCCGGTGCTCGCGTGGTGCATCGGCGCCTGCGCGAGCGGGGCGGCGAGCGGCGCGGCGAGGGCGGCGGAACCCGCGAGCGGTGCCGCGGCGAGCGCCGCGGCGGCTGCGGCGCGCAGCGAACGGTGGAATGGGGACACGGTTATCCTCCAGTGCCTGTCCGTGGGTATGACGCGGTAGACGCGAACTTCGTGGGTTCACGCCCCTATTCGAGTTAAAACCCATCGACCGGAGAAGGAAAGCCCCCTGTCGCCCTGAAGAGCGATGATGCGGCCATGACGGCAGCGCGCGCCGTGATGGCGTCGGCGGCGGCGAGAGCGGTCTCGGCGAGCCGGGCGCAGTCGTCGAACGTGTGCATGCTCAGCTGTGAGCCCACTCGGGCGACAGCGGCGCGCGACATTGACAGACTGCTGATTCCGAGGCCGACGAGGACGCAGGCGAGCCACGGATCCGAGGCCGCCTCGCCGCACACGCCGACCGGCTTGCCCGCCGCCTTTCCGGCCCGGGCGCACGACGCGATGAGGTCGAGCAGCGCGGGCTGCCACGGATCGAGCAGATCGGCGAGTTCTCCGCACTGGCGGTCCGCGGCCATCGTGTACTGGCCGAGATCATTGGTACCGATGCTCAGGAAGTCGACGTGATCGAGGATCTGCGCCGCACGCAGCGCGGCCGCCGGGACTTCGATCATCGCGCCGACCTTCGACAGGCCGTGGGCGCGTACCCGCGCGGCGAAGTCGGCCGCCTCGCGGGCCGTGGAGACCATGGGGGCCATCACCCACACGTCGGCATCGGCGGCTGCCGCGGCCTCGGCCACGGCGGCCAGTTGTGTGTCGAGAACTTCGGGGCGGGTGCGCGAGGTTCGCAAGCCCCTGATTCCAAGGGCCGGGTTCGGCTCGTCGGCGAGGGAGAGGAAGGGGAGCGGCTTGTCGGCGCCCGCGTCCAGCGTGCGCAGGACGACGCGGCGGCCGGGCAGGGCGCGAAAGACGCGCGTGTACGCTTCGCGCTGCTCGTCGAGGCCCGGCGCGTCGTGGCGGCCGAGGAAGAGCAGCTCGGTGCGCAGCAGCCCGACGCCCTCGACGTCGGCCGCGGCGTCGGCCGGCAGGTCGTCGGCGGAGCCGATGTTCAGCAGGAGCGGAACGCGGTGGCCGTCGGCGGTGCGACCGGGGCCGGTGAAGGTCTCGGCGCGCGAACGGGCGGCATCGGCGGCGATTTGGGCGACGCGATCGGCCGTGACGCGGAGGGTGACGGCTCCCGTGTCGCCGTCGATGTGAATCAGGGTTCCGTCTTCGATGGTGAGCGCCTCCTGGCAGGCGACCACGGCGGGCAGGCCGAGGGCGCGGGCGAGGATCGCGGTGTGGCTGGTCGGTCCGCCGCGCGCGGTCACCAGCCCGAGGACCCGCCGGGGATCGAGGGTGGCGGTGTCGGCCGGGGCGAGGTCCTCGGCGATGAGCACGAACGGACGGCCCGGGTCCGGGATGCCGGGCATCGGTTCGCCCAGCAGCCAGGCCACCGCGCGGTCGCGCAGGTCTTCGAGGTCCGCGGCGCGTTCGGCGAGGTAGCCGCCGGCGGCGCGCAGGCCGTCCGCCTGCTCGGTGAACGCGGTGTGCACGGCGTGGGCCGCGTCGAGCCCCGCGCCGATCGCACCGTCGCAGGACTCTGCGAGCATCGGGTCCTTCGCGATCAGCGCCTGGGCCTCGAGGATGGCGCGGGCCGCCGGGTCGGCCGCCCGCGTCGCGCGCTCGGCCAGTTCCCGGCCCACCTGGTCGAGCGCGTCGCGGGCGGCCGCGCGTTCCGCGGCCTGGTCGGTCACCGTGCGGGGTGCCGGCAGTCGCGGGACGCGGCCCATGCGCAGCGCGGGGCCGGCCGCGGCACCCGCGCTCACACCGAGTCCCCGCAGGACGTCAGCCATTGGCCGGCTCCGCGTCGAGGTCGCGCGACAGCAGGTCGGCCAGCGTGTTCAGCGCCTCGTGCGCCGCGGGTCCGTCCTCGGTGCCCGTGCTGAGCGTCACCGCCGTGCCGTGTTCGACGCGCAACGCGAGCACGGCCAGGATGCTGCGCGCGTCGGCGGCCGGGCCGTCTCCGATCCGCAGCTTGACCGGTACCGGCTGCGCGGCTGCGGCCTTGACGAACATCGCGGCGGGCCTGGCGTGCAATCCGCTGGTGGAGGCGACGGTGACGGTGCGCTCAGGCATGGACGGTCTCCAATGTGGAATAAGCGGATCAGGGTTCGATGGTGACCTTGATGGCTTCGCCGCGGCTGACGATGTCCAGGGCTTCGAGGGTGCCGTCGAGCGGCAGCCGGTGCGTGATCAGGTCCTTGACTGGGACGGCGCCGGTGGCGATCAGGCCGAGCGCGCGGGCGTTGTGCTCGGGGCTCGAACCGTTCGCGCCAACGATGGTCAGCTCGCGGTAGTGCACCAGGTTCGAGTCCAGCGTGATCGTCGGCGCGTCCTGCGGCAGCCCGCCGAAGAAGCTGATCCGGCCCTGCCGTGCGGTGTACCGCAGTGCCTGCTCCTGTGCCTTCCCGGAAGCGGCGGCCGTGATCACCACGTCGGCGCCGCGGCCGTCGGTCAGCTTGAGGATCTGCTCGGCGATGTCGCCGTCCTCAGGGGAGAGCGCCTCGTCCGGGGCGACCAGGGCCGCGGCGCGCTCCAGCCGCTCGCGGTTGAGTTCGACCAGGAACACGCGCGCCGCGCCGCGTGAGCGGGCCAGGCGCACATGCAGGCAGCCGATCGGCCCGGACCCGACCACCACCACGTCGTCGCCCGCGCCGACCCGCGCGAGTTCCTGGCCGTTGAGCACGCAGGCCAGCGGCTCGGCTACGGACGCCTCGTCGAAGCCCACGCCCTGCGGAATCGGGTTGAGCCCGCCGACCGCGAGCACCTTCGCCGGGACGATCATGTACTCGGCGAAACCGCCGTCGTACTGGTACCCCATCGACTCCTGATTCGGGCAGACGGTCATCCGGTCGTGCCGGCACTCCGCGCACTGCCCGCACGGGATCGCCGCGATCACCTGGGCCCGGTCGCCTGCGGACCATCCGCCGACGCCCGCGCCCACCTGCACCACCTCGCCGGCGATCTCGTGGCCCATGACCCGCGGCGGGTCGATGCGGTGGTGCCCGTAGCGGTAGATCTTCAGGTCGGTGCCGCAGGTGGAGCAGTTCCGCACCCTGATCTTCACCTCCCCGGGTCCGGCCTCGGGTTCCGGCGCCTCCTCGACGCGCACGTCCCCGGGGGCGTAGAAGCGGGTGACCTTCATGAGCAAACCTTCCGGTTCAGGGAGAGCTGTGTCAGGAGGCTGCGGTCGGTTGGAGCAGCCGGACGACTTCGTCAGGGTCCCGCGCCTCGCGCAGGTCGCGGGCGCGGTCGGGGTCGAGCAGGATCTCGGCGAGCTCGGAGAGGATCGCCAGGTGGCCGTCTCCGCGCGCCGCGATCGCGACGCACACGCTCACCGGGTTGCCGTCCCAGTCCACCGGTTCGGCGAGCTTGACCACGGCGAGCGCGTCGCGCAGCACGGCCTGCTTGCCGGCGAGGGTCGCGTGCGGGATGGCCACGCCCTCGCCGACGTAGGTCGGGATGTCGCGTTCGCGTTCGAGCATCGCGTCGATGTACGCGGGCTCGACCGCGCCGATCTCGACCAGGACCGCGCCGCAGCGGCGCACGGCGTCGGTCCGGTCGGCCGCGCTCTCGTTCAGCCGGACAGCGTCCGTGCGCAGCAGGCCGGTCATCGCGGCGTCCGGCGGCGTGTCAGACATTGATGACGCCGCCTTCCTTGATGGCCTTGAGGATCGCCTCCACGGCCGGGTCGCCGAGGAAGATCTGGAACGGGATCACCGGCTTGCTGCCGGCCGCGGCCTTGGCCCGTTCGGCCAGCCCGGCGTGGCAGACCACCAGGTCCGCGTCCGCCGGGATCTGGCTGACCGGGGAGTGCTCGACGGTGACCGGGTACTTCTTCAGGGACTTGCGAAGCTGCGCGGCCAGCATCACGCTGCTGCCCATCCCGGCGTCGCAGGCCACGATGATCTTGTGCACGTCGGCAGCGCTGATCGCGGTCATCGGTCACGCCTCCCCGGCCGCGACGTCGCGGGCCAGGACCGCGTCGGCGGGACGTTCCTGCGGGACGGTGCCAGGGGTCTGTGTCTCGCTGGACTGGACAGCCCCGGGCGTCTCCACGTCCTGCGGCTTCTCGCCGCGGCCGAAGCCGAGCAGCACCGAGGCGACCGCGAAGGACACGGCTGCCGCGATCAGCACGCCCGCGAACACCGGGAAGTAGCCGCCGCGCGGGGTCTCCGCCGCGTAGGCGAAGATGCTGCCGGGGGAGGGGGAGGCGACCAGGCCCGCGCCGGTGGCCTCGAACCAGCCGATGCCCGCCATGCCGCCGGCGATGGTGGCCAGGATCAGGCGCGGCTTCATCAGGATGTACGGGAAGTAGATCTCGTGGATCCCGCCGAGGAACTGGATGATGATCGCGCCGGGCACGCTCGGGCGCAGCCTGCGCGGGCCGAACAGCAGGTAGGCGACCAGGATGCCGAGGCCGGGGCCGGGGTTGCTCTCCAGCATGAACAGGATCGACTTGCCGCTGTGCAGCGCCTGGGTCACGCCCAGCGGGTCGAGCACGCCGTGGTTGATGGCGTTGTTGAGGAACAGCACCTTCGCCGGTTCGATCACGACCGAGGCCAGCGGCAGCAGGTGGTGGTTGACCAGCGACTGCACGCCGTTGCCGGCCCAGGTGGTCACATGGTTGACCACCGGTCCGATGCCCCAGACGCCGAGCAGGGCGAACGCGCCGCCGATGATGCCGAGGGAGAAGTTGTCCACCAGCATCTCGAAGCCCGTACGCACCCGGTCCTCGATCAGCCGGTCGAACTGCTTGAGCACGTACGCGGCCAGCGGCCCGGCGATCATCGCGCCGAGGAACATCGGCACGCTGGAGCCGACCACGACGCCCGCGGTGGCTATCGCGCCGACCACCGCGCCGCGCTGGCCGTGGATGGCCCGGCCGCCGGTGTAGCCGATCAGGATCGGCAGCAGGTAGGTGATCATCGGGCCGACGAGTGCGCCGAACCGGGCGTTCGGCAGCCAGCCGGTCGGGATGAACAGGGCGGTGATCAGGCCCCAGGCGATGAACGCGCCGATGTTCGGCATCACCATCGAGGCGAGGAAGCTGCCGAAACGCTGCACTGACGCGCGCAGCCCGGTGCCGGTGGGCTGCGGGGTGTAAGCCATGGCCATGTCGTCGTCCTCCTTGACAGACGGCCTTCAGTCGTGGGTGTCGAGCCTCGCGGAATGTGGAGCGGGAGGTGAGTGAGGTGAGTGACGTGAGTGACGTGAGCAGTGCGAGTAAGTAGCCTGACTTGAGTTGGAATCCGGTTCGAGTCAGGGCGGTGATGTCGGACTACGAGACCGGAAGGCCCGGTTCTCGGGTGAGGTCGATGACGACGATGCCTTCGCGGCGGATGTCCGCGGGGCCGGGCATCCGGCTGCCGGGCAAGCCGACCGCCGCTCCGCCCCAGGCCACCGCCTCGGTCAGCGCCTTCTCGCCGCGCGCGCCGCCGGCCAGGAACCCCGCCAGCAGCGCGTCGCCCGCGCCGACCGTGCTGCGCGGTTCGATCTGCGTGCCTTGGGCCAGCAGCACGCCGTCGTCGTCGACGAGCAGCGCGCCGTCCGCGCCCAGGCTGGCCAGGACCGCGCCGGCGCCGCGCTCGCGCAGCGTCTGCGCGGCCTCGACGACGTCGCCGAGTTCGGTCAGCGGCGCGCCGACCGCCTCGGCCAGCTCGTCCCGGTTCGGCTTGACCAGATCGGGTCCGGCCGCGACGGCGGAAAGCAGCGCCGGGCCGCTGGTGTCCACGGCGACGCGGATTCCGGCCGCCGCGAACTGCGCGGTGAGGCCGGCGTACACGTCGACCGGCACGTCCGGCGGCAGGCTGCCGCACATCACGACCCAGTCGGCGGTGCCCGCGCTGCCGAGCACCGCGGCGGCGACCGCGTCGAACTCGGCCGCGGTCAGCGGCGCGCCCGGCTCGTTCACCTTGGTGACCGCGCCGTCCGCCTCGACCAGCGTGACGTTGGACCGGGTGCGGCTGGCGATCGCAACGGCGACCGTGTGCACCGATTCCTCGGCCAGCAGCAGCACCAGCTGCTCGCCCTCGGCCCCGCCGCACGGGATCACCGCGCGCGAGCCGACGCCGTTGGCCAGCAGCGCCCGCGCCACGTTCACGCCCTTGCCGCCCGGATCCAGGTGCACCGAGGCGGCGCGCAGCACCTCGCCGCGGCGCAGCGCGTCCACCTCCAGGGTGCGGTCCAGGCTCGGGTTGAGGGTGAGCGTGACGATCATGCCCGCACCACCCGCACGCCGCACTGCTCGAACTCGCCGGCCGTCTCGTCGTCGAGCCCCGAGTCGGTGATCAGCGCGTCGAGGTCGGCCAGGCCGGCGAACCTGGCCAGGCAGTCGTTGCCGAACTTGGTGTGGTCGGCGAGCAGGACGGTGCGCCGCGCCGCGCCGATCATCGCGCGCTTGACCGCGGCCTCGGCCAGGTCCGGGGTGGTCAGGCCGTGCGCCGTGGAGACCCCGTTGGTGGCCATGAACGCCACGTCCACGCACAGCTGCGAGAGCGGCGCGAGCGACCACTCGTCGACGGTGGCGAGCGTGCGCCCGCGCACCCGGCCGCCGAGCAGCAGGACGGTGAGGTTGGCCCGGGTGGCCAGGCTGGTGGCCAGCGCCGGGGAGTTGACCACGACGGTCAGCTCCCGGTCGGCCGGCAGCGCCTCGACCAGGCGGCCGGTGGTGGTGCCCGCGTCGATGATGACCGAGCCCTCCTGCGGCAGTTCCGCCAGCGCGGCCTTCGCGATGCGCTCCTTCTCCGCCGTCATCACCGCGTCGCGGGTGGCGACCGCGGGCTCGAAGCCCAGGCGCTCGACCGGGATCGCCCCGCCGTGCACCCGGCGCACCACTCCGGCGCGTTCGAGCACGGTCAGGTCGCGCCGCACCGTCTCAGTGGTCACCGCGAGCTCGTTGGCCAGCCCGACGACGTCGACCCGGCCGTGGGCGCGGGCCTTCGCCAGGATGGCCTGCTGGCGCTCCTCGGCGTACATGATGTTGGTTCACCGCCAATCAATGTTGTCTTTGCATTGTTTACACCCGAGTCTGTGGCTCGTCAATGGTTGGCTTCGCGAGTGAGCAGCGAGGCTGCCCGGATCGAAACCAACACAAACGAAGAAGCGGACATGGCGGCGGACAGAGCAGCGGGCGGGAGACTGGACCAGTCTCCCGCCCGCGGCGTGTGTACCTGAGTGTGCCCTCAGTGCCCTGTCTTGTTGAGTACCTCGTCCTCCTCGTCGGTCAGCAGCCGCGAGCGGGTCAGGAATCTAACTCCCTCCGGTGCTTCCAGGGAGAATCCACTGCCTCGACCGGGGACCACGTCGACCGTCAGGTGCGTGTGCCGCCACAGCTCGAACTGCGCGGCTGACATCCAGAAGCCGATGGGTTCAGGCACGCCCTCGACCTGCAACTCGGCGAGTAACGCATCCGAGGCTCCGGTACGGAACTCGCCTTGCGGAAAACACATCGGGGCACTGCCATCGCAGCAGCCTCCTGACTGGTGGAACATCAGCGGACCGTGGGCCGCGCGCAGATCCCGCAGGATCCGCGCGGCGGCCTCGGTCACGTCCACCCGCGCCATCGCGGGCTCGCTCGACCGCCCACTCGAGTTCACGGCGCGCGGCCTAGAAGAAGCCGAGCTTCTTCGGCGAGTAGCTCACCAGCAGGTTCTTGGTCTGCTGGTAGTGGTCGAGCATCATCTTGTGGTTCTCACGCCCGATCCCGGACTGCTTGTAGCCGCCGAAGGCCGCGTGTGCGGGGTAGGCGTGGTAGCAGTTGGTCCACACCCGACCGGCCTGGATGGAACGCCCGGCGCGGTACGCGGTGTTGATGTCACGGGTCCACACGCCGGCGCCGAGGCCGTACAGGCTGTCGTTCGCGATCTTGATCGCCTCGTCGAAGTCGCTGAACGGGGCCACCGAGACCACCGGGCCGAAGATCTCCTCCTGGAAGATCCGCATATGGTTCGAGCCCTGGAAGATGGTCGGCTGCACGTAGTAGCCGCCGGCCAGCTCGCCCTCCATTTCGGCCCGGTGGCCGCCGGTCAGCACCTTGGCGCCCTCCTGCCGGCCGATCTCCAGGTACGCCAGGATCTTCTCCAGCTGGTCGTTGGACGCCTGCGCCCCGATCATCGTCTCGGTGTCCAGCGGATGGCCCTGCACGATCTTCTCGGTGCGCGCGATCGCCGCGTCGAGGAAGCGCCGGTAGTGCCCAATCTGGATCAGCGCGCGAGAGGGGCAGGTGCACACCTCGCCCTGGTTGAGGGCGAACATGGTGAAGCCCTCGAGCGCCTTGTCGAAGAACTCGTCGTCCGAGGCGCTCACGTCGTCGAAGAAGATGTTCGGGCTCTTACCGCCGAGCTCCAGGGTCACCGGCTTGAGGTTCTCGCTGGCGTACTGCATGATCAGCCGGCCGGTGGTGGTCTCCCCGGTGAAGGCGACCTTCGCCACCCGCGCGCTGGAGGCCAGCGGCCGGCCCGCCTCGACGCCGAAGCCGTTGACGATGTTGACCACGCCCGGCGGCAGCAGGTCCGCGATCAGGCTCATCAGGTAGTGGATCGAGGCCGGGGTCTGCTCGGCCGGCTTGAGCACCACCGCGTTGCCCGCGGCCAGCGCCGGGGCCAGCTTCCAGGTGGCCATCAGGATCGGGAAGTTCCACGGGATGATCTGGCCGACCACGCCGAGCGGCTCGTGGAAGTGGTACGCGACGGTGTCGTCGTCCAGCTCGGCGAGGCTGCCCTCCTGTGCCCGGATCGCGCCCGCGAAGTAGCGGAAGTGGTCGATCGCCAGCGGCAGGTCGGCGGCCAGGGTCTCCCGGATCGGCTTGCCGTTCTCCCAGGTCTCGGCCACCGCGAGCGCCTCCAGGTGCTCCTGCATCCGGTCGGCGATCTTGTTGAGGACCTCGGCGCGCTGCGCCACCGGGGTGCGGCCCCACGCGGGCGCCGCGCCGTGCGCCGCGTCGAGGGCGCGCTCGACGTCCTCGGCGGTGCCGCGGGCGATCTCGGTGAAGGCCTGCCCGGTCACCGGGCTCGGGTTCTCGAAGTACTGACCACGGTGCGGCGCGACGTACTCGCCGCCGATCCAGTGGTCGTAGCGGGACTGGTAACTCATCTTCGCCTCGGACTGCCCCGGGGCCGCGTAGCGCGCCATCGCACTGCCTTCCGCACCTTCGCCGCCCGCTCCCGCGCGGGCGAACACATGTCGGCACGTTAAGTTCGGCTACGTTGCAACCACGTTGCATGCTGCGCCCGGCCTCTGAGCCCGGCTTCCGCAGTCGGCGGATGCGTCACCAGGAGTCGTTGCCGCTCCTGGGCAGCACCGGCAATCCGTACTCACGTCGCAGCTGCCCGACCCGTACGGCCGCCATCGCGCGTCGCGGCGAGGACTCAGGCAGCGAAGCCAGCAGCGCCTCCCAGGCCTGAAGGTCCTCGTCGCCCCAGGCGGTTCGCGTCCATGTGTCGAGCAGGCCGGGATCGCGGCGGGTCAGCAGCGCGGCGCGCATTTGGTTGGCGAGACGGTCACGCATCCGCGCGACACCGGGTGCGTCAGATTCGGGCAGCAACGGACCGCGATACGCACGCGCGGCTTCTGAGACCGCGCCGAGCTCCAGCGCTTGAGCCACCTCGAGGAAGTCTGCTTCGACCGGGACGCGCAGCCGGTACGGCCGCGAGTCGAGCAGCTTCGGGCCGAGCAGATGCCGCAGCCGCGAGAGTTCGGCCCGCAGCGTGACCGGATTGACCGTGCGCTCGCCGTACAGCTCCAGGCAGAGCTGATCGCCCGTCAGCCCGTCGCCGTGGCGGGCCAGCAGCACGACGATCTCGCTGTGCCTGCGGCCGAGCCGCAGCGACTGCGGACCGAAGTTCAGCAGCGCCTCGTCCCGGCCGAGCGCCTGAAGGGCCGCGGTTCCGACGGTCCCGAGCACCGGACCCAGCGGCGGCAGCGAGCCGGCCAGGTGTGCTTCCGCGGCGCGCGCCGTGGCCTGGACCAGCGCGAGGCTCTGCGGGCTGGCCAGATGATCGCCGCCGGTGATGTCCACCGCGCCGAGCAGGACGCCGGTGCGCGGGTCGTGGATCGGCGCCGCCGCGCAGGTCCACGGCTGAACCAGGCTGCTGTAATGCTCGGCGGCGAAGATCTGCACCGCGTGGTCGACGGCGGTCGCGACGCCGGGGGCGTTGGTCCCGGCGTGCCCCTCGTCCCAGCTGGCACCGGGCACGAAGTTCATCGCCTCGGCCTTGCGCAGCACTCCGGCGTGCCCTTCCACCCACAGCAGCCGGCCGACGGCGTCGCAGACCGCGAGGACGTGCTCGCCGTCGTCGGCGACCGCGCCGAGCAGGTCGCGCAGCAACGGCATCACCGTGGCCAGCGGATGCGAACGCCGGTACTCCTCCAGCGCCTCGTCCACCAGATCGACGGGGGCCAGGGCGTCCGGCGGCACCTGCGCGCCGGCCGATCTGCGCCAGGAATCGGCGACCACGGGGCGCACCGGACCCGCGATCGACGAGCCCGTCACGAACGCCTCGTGCGCTCTGCGCAGCTGCCCGGCCCGCCGTCGCGGGTCGGCGCCGATCTCCAATGCCAGCCAGGGATTGCCCACCAGCGCTCCTCCATGGCGAGGGCCGTTCCCGACGCCATCGTCACCTATCCTGCACGGTAAGGCAACGGAGCGTGCCGGACTTGGGCAGACTGGTGCCGCGATTCACTCTTGCGGGACAAGGGAATTCGGCGCACTCAGATATACGTGGGCTGACTCGTTCGGCCGTGGACGTCAACGGAAGCGTTCGACGAAGCGGCGTTGCCAGGGCGTTTCCACGGCGCGTCGGGCATAGCATTCGCGCACGTATGCGATTGCGTCGCGCGGCGCGAGGCCGTCGAGCACGGCCAGGCACGACAGCGCGGTACCGGTGCGGCCGATGCCGCCCCCGCACGCGATCTCGACTCGCTCGGTGGCCGCTCGGGCCCACGCGTCGTGCAGCGCGTCCACGGCAGCCGAAGGCTCGGCCGGCAGCCGGAAGTCCGGCCACCGCAGCCAGCGCGACTGCCAGGGAACGGCGGGGGGTTCTTTCCCGAGCAGATACAACGCGAACGTCGGCTCCTGGCCGTCCGGAAGCGGCCCGCGCAGGCCGCGGCCCCGGACGCGCCGACCGGACGGCAGGGTCAGCAGCCCTGCGGTCCCCGGCTCCCACGCGGCGGTCATCGGGCGAGCGTAACCGACCCGCTTCGGCCTGCTTCTGTCGGCAGCGCCGCCTACGATCGCTCTTATGTCCGCTATCACCGCCGCTGTCGCAGTCGAGGGGTTCGAGCCGGAGCAGCTCGAACTGCACCGCCGCGAGCTGACCGGGTACTGCTACCGCATGCTCGGCTCGTTCGCCGAGGCGGAGGATGCGGTCCAGGAGACGCTGATCCGCGCGTGGAAGGCGCAGGGCGGCTTCCAGGGCCGCTCCTCGGTGCGCACCTGGCTGCACCGCGTGGCCACCAACGTGTGCCTGGACATGCTGCGCGGGCGCAAGCGGCGCGCGCTGCCGATGGGCCTGGTCCCGTCGACCACCGCCGCGGAGGTGATGCGGACCGGCGACATCGGCCCGGAGATCGGCGAGGGCAGCTGGGTGCTGCCGGTGCCCGATTCCCGCGTCCTGCCCGAGCACGCCGATCCGGCGCAGGTGACCGCGCAGCGCGACAGCGTCCGGCTGGCGTTCATAGCCGCGCTGCAACACCTGCCGCCGCGCCAGCGCTCGGTACTCCTTTTGCGCGAGGTGCTCGACTGGTCCGCGGCCGAGGTGGCCGACCTGCTCGACAGCAGCGTCGCCGCGGTGAACAGCGCGCTGCAACGGGCCCGGGCCACCCTCGCCGCGCAGCAGCTCGACGATCCGACAGCCGACGACCCGGCGCAGCGCGACCTGCTCGCCGAGTTCGTGGACGCCTTCGAACGCTACGACGTCGACCGGCTCACCACGCTCCTGCACGACGACGCGGTGCAGGCGATGCCGCCCTACGAGCTCTGGCTGCGCGGCGCGGCGGAGATCGGCCGCTGGATGCTCGGCCCCGGCGCGGAATGCCGCGGCTCGCGCCTGCTGCCGGCCGGCACCGCGAACGGCGCGGTCGCGTTCGGGCAGTACCGCAGCGACGGGCACGGCGGCTTCACGCCGTTCGCGCTCCAGCTCGTTCGCGTCGACGGCGACCGGATCGCCGAGATCCACAGCTTCCTCATGCCCGAGCTGCTGTTCCCGCTCTTCGGCCTGTCCTTGACCCTCTGACCCGACCGCCCTCGGAACCCGTTGGCGAGGGAGCGATGAGTTTCGCCGAACCGGATCGTCCAAGCCGGTGAAAGCGAACCATCGCACCCGAACCGAAGGGGACCGAAGATGAGCCTTCCGCAGGTCGTCTCGCGCGAGGAGTGGACCGAGGCCCGCAAGCGGTTGCTGCTGCGGGAGAAGGAGATGACCCGGGCGCGCGACGCGCTCAACGCCGACCGCCGGCGGCTGCCGACGGTCCGGATCGACAAGCCGTACACGTTCCAGGGCCCGGGCGGGCCGGCCTCGCTGGCCGACCTGTTCGAGGGCCGCCGCCAGCTGGTGGTGCAGCACGTGATGTTCGATCCGGACTGGGACGGGGCCTGCAAGGGCTGCACCGCGGGGATCGACGAGCTGTCGCCCGGCCTGCTCGCGCACCTGCACTCGCGGGACACCACCTACGCGCTGGTCTCCCGCGCGCCGCTGGAGAAGCTCCAGGCGTACGCCGCGAGCCGCGGCTGGACGCTGCCGTGGTACTCCTCCTTCGGCAGCGACTTCAACTACGACTTCCACGTCACCCTGGACCGCTCGGTCGCCCCGGTCGAGTTCAACTACCGCGACGAGCACGAACTGGCCGGGGCCGGGCTGACCTGGATCCTGGAGGGCACCTCGGAGCAGCCCGGCCTGAGCTGCTTCCTGCGCGACGGCGACCAGGTCTTCCACACCTACTCGACCTTCGCCCGCGGCACCGAGCAGCTCGGCGGCTCGTACGGGGTGCTGGACATGACCGCGCTCGGCCGGCAGGAGGCCTGGGAGGAACCCAAGGGCAGGGTGGAGAAGCCGCACGGCGCCGACCCCAGCTTCACCGACTGAACCGTCGCCCGATCGCGACAGCAGGGGCAGAGCGCACGGGGGACGTGCAACGGGGGTACGGAGGCGACTATGACCGGTACGGCCGTGAGCTGGGGGCTCGGTGCGGCTCTGGCCATGGTCGCCTCCGTCGCCGTCTGGCGGCTCACCCGGCCGCCGGCGCGCCGGACCGTGCCGCATCAGCGTACGGATTCGGCGCTGCATCTGCTCATGGCGCTGGGCATGGCGGCGATGCTGCTGCCGCACGGCGAGCCGATGACAACGACGATGACGATGACGACGGCGCTGACGATCGGTTTCGGTGCGGCGGCAGTCGCGCTGATCGCGCGGGGCCGGCTGCATCACGCGGTGATGACTGGAATCATGGCGCTGATGACGCATGGCGAACGGACGCCGATGTCGATCAGTGCCTTGCCAACCAGCGCTAGGCCAACCGGCGAGCCCGTGCATGCCGGGGCGATGCAGATGGCGATGTCGTCCGGTGGGTCCGGTGCCTCGCTGCTCCTGATCGCCGCGTTCTGCTACGCAGCCGCGTCGGCGTGCGTATTCGTGTGGCGGATGCCCGCCTTCGCCGGCTACGGCAAGTCCGGCCCCTCGCGCCGGTGCGCCGCCGATCCGCTCGGCCGCGGCTGCGAGATCACGATGCTGATCAGCACCGCGGTCATGCTCCTGCCCATGATCTGAACGACCGCGCCGGTCAGATCGAGCCCGGCGTGCCGCTCGGCACGATCTGCACGCCCAGCGGGACCAGCGAGATCGGGATCAGCTTGAAGTTGGCGAGGCCGAGCGGGATGCCGATGACCGTCAGGCACAGCACCGCCCCGGTGACCAGGTGCCCGATCGCCAGCCACCAGCCGAACAGCAGAACCCAGACCACGTTGCCGATGACCGAGGCCACGCCCGCGGTCTGGCGCGGCAGGATCGAGCGGCCGAAGGGCCACAGCGCGTAGTTGGCGATGCGGAACGCGGCGAACCCGAACGGAATCGTGATGATCAGGACGAAGCACAGCAGTCCGGCCAGCGCGTAGCCGATCGCGAGCCACAGTCCGCACAGCACGAACCAGATGACGTTCAGGATGAGTCTCATACTTACAAGCTCACCGCATCGCGCCGTTCAATGCACCTCCGCCGGGCGCCCGCGATCCACGGCGGCCGGTCCGCGCCGCGAAAGTTACGGCATCCGGCCGCTGTCGTCGATCCGACGTTCGACACATGTCGCGGCGTTGCCCGGCGGCGCGCCGAAACGCCGACGCGCCGTGCGGCACGTGCAAGTTTCAGGAGCGGGGGTTGTCAACTTCCTGCAGCCCGAATCCGCCGCCGCGCCGGATCGCCGAGTAAAGCCGCTGCTGAACGTCCGGTTTGCCGGGCAAGGCGCCGGCCGCAGCCGCTCGGTCCCGCGCATGTTTGGTTACCCGGCATTTACCGGCACCGCCGCGCCCCGCTAGTTTTCCGGCGCGCCGGGACCTGCGGGCGGCCCGGCGATCCGCGCGGCCCGCACCGGCGCAGGCCGCCGCTCACCGGGAAGGGATTGCTTCGGGATGCGCGTACCAGACCTCTTCGACCGGAGGCGCGACTCGGCGCGTCCGGATCGCGCCCGCAGGCGCCGAGGCGCCGTCGCCGTCGGCGCGTCGACCGTGGCCATGCTGACGCTCGCCGCCGTCACCCAGCTCACCGGCGTCGCCGCCGCCGGCAGCATCGCGAGCGGCACGCAGTTCTACGTCTACCCGAACTCGGCCGTGATGAAGTGGGACGCGGCGAACCCCGGCGACTCGCGCGAACCGCTCATCGCCTCCCAGATCGCCTCGCAGCCGCAGGGCATCTGGTTCGCCAACTACACCCCCGCCACGGTGCAGTCCGACGCCTCGGCGATCACCAGCGCGGCCGCCGCCGCGGGCAAGACCCCGGTCCTGGTGATGTACAACATCCCGAACCGGGACTGCGGCGGAGCCTCCGCGGGCGGCGCGCCCGACATCGCCAGCTACAAGAGCTACGTGCAGAGCTTCGCCAACGGTCTCGGCACGCACCAGGTGATCGTGATCCTGGAGCCGGACTCGCTGGCGCTGCAGACCTGCCTCTCCTCGCAGCAGGCCGCCGATCGGGATTCGGCTCTCGCCTTCGCCGGCCAGGCGATCCACAGCGCCGACCCGGCGGCGAAGGTGTACATGGACGCCGGGCACTCGGGCTGGAACTCGCCCTCGACCCAGGCCGCCGCACTCAACGCGGCGAGCGTGAAGACCAGCGCCGACGGCATCTTCTCCAACGTCTCGAACTTCATGAACACCTCGGACGAGGTGAACTACGACAAGCAGGTGCTCTCCGCGCTCGGCAACCCCTCGAACCTGCACATCGTGGTCGACACCAGCCGCAACGGCAACGGTCCGGCGCCCGGCAACCCGTGGTGCGACCCGAGCGGGCGCGCGCTCGGCCAGTGGCCGACCGCGAACACCGGCGACTCCGCCGTGGACGCGTATCTGTGGGTCAAGCCGCCGGGTGAATCAGACGGCTGCGCTGACGCCGCGGGCACCTTCGACCCCGCGCTCGCCTACGCGCTGATCGTAAATGGTCCGATTCACAGCTACTCGCCGACTCCGTCCGCCTCCGCGACGAGCGCCAGCCCGTCCGCCTCGCCGAGCAATTCGCCGTCCGCGTCCCCGTCGGCCTCGCCCTCGCACAGCCCGTCGAGTTCGCCCTCGGCCAGCGCGGGATCGGGACCGTGTCACGTGACGTACGCCAACTCGAGCAGCTGGCCCGGCGGCTTCACCGCGAGCATCACGATCAACAACACCGGCACCGCGCCGATCAACGGCTGGACGGTGACGTTCCGCTACAACGGCGACCAGAAGGTCACCAACGCCTGGGGCGCCACCGCGTCGCAGAGCGGTGCGACCGTGACCCTCACGAACGTGTCCTACGACGGATCGATCGCTCCCGGCGGAACACTGACCGGGGTCGGGATGCAGGGCACGTGGACGTCGAGCAACGCGGCCCCGAGCAACTTCACGCTCAACGGAGCGGCCTGCTCCTGAGCCGCAGCCGCTGCCCGGGATAACGGGGACGGGGAAGACGGCCGGTCCGGCGACGGACCGGCCGTCCGCGTGTGCGATACCGACCACCGCGAATCAAAACGCTTACGGCTCCCGGTGAACAAGGGTGCCCACCTGCGGCTTTCATGAAACCTGGAGATTCTTTTAAGCTTATTTTCAGCTTACTTTGCGGACACGTGAGGCTTTCCGCTGTCGAATGCGTACGGGTTGCAGACCGCTCGGGCCGACTACAGCTCGTCGTGATCCGAGGGCAAGCGCTCGGCTCGTACCCTCATGTCTGCATCCTGCGACAACCCCGACAAACCCACAGCGGCCGACCGGCCGCGCGGGGAACTGCGCAAGGAGACAAATTCCATGCTGAACCACAACGGCGCGGGCACCACCCGTGCCGGACGCACCACGCCGCGGTCGCGCCGGACCGTGGCCGGACTCTGCACCATAGCCCTGGTCGCATTCGGCGCCTCGCTGACGGCGGGCGCCGCGTCCGCGAACGTCGTCGCCGATGCTGCGGGCGGCGCGCCCGCCAACACCGCGGCCTCGTCGAGCGGCACCGTCCACTACGTGCACACGCACGGCCGCACCGTCCGCGTCGAAACCCACGGCCGCCACGGCGTGGTCGCCCAGCACGGCGCGCGGTCCCAGGCCCGGGTCCGGCCGCAGGCCGGCGGCGACCTGATCTACAACGGCGGTCCGGTCGAGCACAGCCCCACGGTGTACCTGGTCTTCTGGGGCAACCAGTGGGACAGCGACAGCAACGGCGTGCAGTCGTACCTGCAGGGCTTCTTCGGCGGGCTCGGCGGCTCCGGCGACAACTGGTCCACGATCATGACGCAGTACACCGACAGCAGCGGCTCGGGCCCATCCTTCAACGGCTCGGTGCTCGGCGGCACTTGGGTCGACGACTCCTCCTCCGCTCCGAGCAACGCGTCGCAGTCCGACATCGCGGCCGAGGCCGTGGTCGGCGCGCAGCACTTCGGAGTCTCCGGCCCGGACGCGGACGTGTTCGTGGTCAGCCCGAGCGGCACCAGCCCCGACGGCTTCCCGAACTCCGGCTTCTGCGCCTGGCACGACTGGAACGGCACCACCGCGTACACGAACATGCCGTACGTCCTGGACGCCGGCTCCGGTTGCGGCGCCAACTCGGTGCAGAACCAGCTCGACGGCTACAGCATCGTCGGCGGGCACGAGTACGCCGAAGCCGTCACCGACCCCGAGCCCTCCAGCGGCTGGGTGGCCTCCGACGGCGAGGAGAACGGCGACCTGTGCGCCTGGCAGGGGCTGACCACCCTGAGCCTGTCCACCGGCACCTACGCGATCCAGCCGACCTGGAGCAACAACGCGGGCGGCTGCGCCACCTCCGGCTGAGCTCCGCCTCCAGCCGGACTCCGCCGAACCGCAAGTGGTTGATGGTCGTGTGCACTAACGCACCGACGGGCTGGTCCTAGCGCGTCCGGCCCGTCTGACCGCCTGCCTGGCACGAGCCCTTCCCGGCTCGTGCCAGGCAGTTTCGCGTTCGCTGACGGCGTACGGCCGCGCCATCGCGTAATGCTGTAATCGTGTAATCATCGTTGCATGGCTACTCATCAGGAAACCACCGAGACACTGCGCGGCTGGTTCACCGGCCGGCTGCCGGAAGGCTTGTTCGACGGGCCGCCCGAGGTGACCGTCGACCGCGAGGAGATCACCGTGATCGGGCGCATCCCCGAGCCGGAGACGGCCGAGGGCGCCTCGGCGGCGGAGAAGGCGGCCGCGGTCGCCGGGCGGATCAAGGAGTTCCGCGAGCGCACCCGGTCCGCGCGGATGCGGGTCGCCCGCGAGGCGGAGCACGAGTTCCGGCGCAAGGTGTCGTGGTGGGTGCGCTGCGGCGAGACCACGCAGCCGTTCACCACGCTGTCCGTGCCGGTGATGACGCGACTGAAGCAGACCGATCGGCAGCTGCTCGACACGCTCGTGGACGCGGGCGTGGCGCGCAGCCGGAGCGACGCGCTGGCCTGGTGCGTGCGGCAGGTCGGCCAGCGAGCCGAGAGCTGGCTGTCCGACCTGCGCGACGCGATGCAGAAGGTGGAAGAGGTGCGGGATGCCGGTCCGGATCTGGACTGACGAACCGGCTCTTCCGGTTCAGCCCGGTCAGGGCTGGAGCGCGCCGGTCATCGGCACCGGCGGAGTCGCCGGGGGCGCCTGCGGCTGGAGCGTGCCGAGCTCGAGGGCCGCCCCGATCCAGGCGGCGCCGAAGGCCCAGACCGACAGGCTTTCGCAGGCGTACAGCGGGGTCACCGTCCAGTGGTCGCCCCAGTGCACCACGCCGGCGATCACCGCGATCGCGAGGAAGGCCAGGATGAGGATCCCGGCGGTCAGGTAGGCGTGGTTGACCCTGCGGCGCTCCGCGACGGCCGGATCCCGGAACGACCAGATGCAGAACATCGCCAGGGCGGTCAACAGCACGCCCGCGAAGCTCAGGTGTGCGTAACCGATCGTGGACTGATACGACGTCGGCACCTTAGGCGCCGTCGGACACAGCGCGACCGCGATCGCGAAGATCCCGGCGACGGTGCTCCACTTGTCATCGCGCGTGTTGTACCGGTAACCGATCAGGAACACGCCGAGCGCGCACAGGCCCCCGACGAAGATGTTGCGTGTGCTGGTGTAGTACGAACTGCTCATCGAGCTCGGCATGATCTCGGTGTGGTGGCCGAACTGCACGAAGATCCAGTTTCCGAACGGCAGGACGATCGGCAGAAGCAGTCCGATCGCGCCGATGCCGAAACGCAGCCGTTGCACGGTTCTTACATCTTGATCCGGCGTCATGGCAGCCCCCCAATTTGGCAGCCGGGACGAAACTCCCTTCTGTGATGGTCCCCTAACCCAGCGTTAACAAACCGTGATCGTGCCTGATCACGGGCATATCGCCCGTTCGGAGTAACGCCTAACGCTTGCGGCCGACGCCGCCGTAGATCCCGATCCACGGCGGCTCGGTCGAGTCCGGAGCCGGCCGCCAGGAGGAGACCGAGACCAGGCCCGGCTCCAGCAGGTCGAAGCCCTCGAAGAAGCCGAGCACCTGCGCGTGGGTACGCAGGGTGAGCGAGGCTGTGGCGTGCCGGTAGACGTCCGCCAGCTCGGCGAGCGGCTCGAAGTTCTCCATGGTGGCCCGGTCCCGGGTGCCGTGGCTGATGGCCACGTAGCTGCCGGCCGGCAGCGCGTCTCGCAGCCGCGCCACCACCGCGGCCGGGTTCTCCTCGTCGCGGAGGAAGTGCAGCAGCGCGAGCATCAACACGCCGACCGGCTGCGTGAAGTCGATCAGTTTCTCGGCCCGCACGCGTTCCAGGATCTCGTCAAGCCGGCGCACGTCGCCGGGGAGGAAGGCCGTGTGCCCGGCGTCGGTGAGTCGCGCGTGTGCGTGCACGGCGACGATCGGGTCGTTGTCGACGTACACGACTCGCGTGGTCGGCTCGACGCGCTGCGCCACCTCGTGTGTGTTGGGCGAGGTGGGGATGCCGGTGCCGATGTCGAGTATCTGCCGGATGCCGCACTCGGCCACCAGCGTGTGCACGGTTCGGTGCAGGAACGCCCGGTTCGCGCGGGCGCCGGTGACTATCGAGGGCAGGGCGCTGATGATGCGCTGGGCGGCCTGGCGATCGACCTCGTAGTTGTCCCGGCCGCCGAGGTAGTAGTCGTACATCCGCGCCGGATGCGCGATGCTCGTGTCGATCTGGTCGGCCGTCAGGCCCCGCTCGGACATGACGGTCCTCCGTTCGGTTCCGCGCCGCGCTGTCGTCCCGCGCCGCGCTGTGGTCCCGATGCTAGCGCTGCCGCGTTCCCTGGGGCGGGGAACGCGGCAGCTCTATGCCAAATCGGGGTCAGACCTCGAAGCGGCCCTTATCAGGGATAGCTGGTCACGTTGACCGGGGTGGTGTTGGACGGTGTGGCGCCTCCCGTGCCGTTGATCACGTGCTCGATCACGCCGACCCCGCCGAGCGAGACGGTCAGCAGGTCGTGGAACTGCACGCCGGAGGTGGAGGGCGCCTCGAAGGCGTGGTCGTTGACCACCGCCGGATTGACGTTGAAGTAGCAGTAGCTGCCCATGCCGTACGCCTGGTGGCTGGTGACCCCGGGCGCGACCTCATAGGCCGCGTAGCCGTTGGTCGAGCCGTTCATCCAGGCGGCCTGGTTCGGCGGGTCGTACGGGTTCTCGTTCTGGAAGAAGATCGTCTCGCCGCCGTTGCCGTTCCACTGCACCTCGTAGTTCTGGTAGTGCTCGACGAACAGGCCGGTCGCCAGCACGTTGTCGCCGTTCACGACCAGTCCGTGCGCCGCGGTGTTCGTGGTCCAGCCGACCGTGCCGCCGTTGCCGTGGTCGGCCCGCCAGGCCCAGATGTCATTGATCAGGGTGTTGTCGGCGTTGACGATCAGGCTGTTGGTGGCCTTGCCGGCGATGTCGCCGCCGATCCGGAAGAACACGTCCTGGATCGAGTCCGGGTTGGCCGCGTGGCTCACGGTCGAGCCCTGCGTCCCGACGGTCAGCAGCGCGTTGGAGTTGGTGGTGCCGGCGTCCAGCAGCAGGCCGTCGAGACGCACCCCGTCGACGTCGGCCACGTGGATCGTGTCGACGCCGTTGACCGGGATCAGGGTCGGGAAGCCGAGGCCCATCACCACGGTGTTCGGGTTGTTGACCTGGAGGGTCTGGTCGATGTTGTACACGCCCGGGGTGAAGAACAGGCTGCAGCCCTGGGCGAGCGCCGCGTTCATCTGCGCCGCGGTGTTCGACGGGGTCACCACGAAGAACTGGCTCATCGGCACCGAGCTGCCCGGCGTCGGGCCGCTGTTCCAGCTCGGACCCGAGGCGTTGGTGCGCAGCGAGGGCAGGAACACGTGGTAGCCGCCCGCCGAGTCGACGTACAGGTAGGGCACGTCGCGGGAGACCGGCGTGGTGGCCAGCGTGGTCATCGGCGGGCTCGGGAAGCTCTGCGCCGGGGCGCCGTTCACGCCGGAGAACACCATGTTCCACACCGAGCCGCTCCAGCTGCCCAGGTTGCTGTCCTGGGTGTACCACTGCTGCTGCGACACGCTGGAGGCCTGGCCGGAGACCTTCGAGTCGGCGACGTAGCCGCCGCTGGCGTAGCCGTAGCTGGCCGGGTACATCTCAAGGCCGCCGTGCACGTCGACCCGGCGGAACGGGCCGGCCTGCGCCACCGCCCAGCGGTCGCTGCCGGAGGAGGGGTTGATGGCCAGGTTCTCCGCCGAGCGCCAGAAGTTCTGCGTGGCGTTGCCGGTGCCGTCGAAGGCGTCCACGGTGACGTCGCCGTTGATGGTCACGTCGTCGGGGTTCTGGCCGAGGCCCTGGATCGAGGTGTAGTAGCCGATGTTGGCCTCGGCGCTGTAGGCGCCCGGCTTGAACAGCAGGGCGTAGCGCTGGGTGCCGAACTGGTTGAGCTTCTGGGTGTTGAACACCGAGTCCAGCGTGGACTGGATGCTGCTCGCGGACATGCTCGGGTCGAAGATGTCGACGTTCGGGCCGAAGTTCGGGGTGTTGGACTGGCCGGTGCAGCCGGGCGGCGGGCCGCCGGTGCTGCTGGAGGAGGGAGAGGGCGAGGGGCTGCCGGTGCCGCTGCCGGTGAATACGCCGAACTCCCAGAGCGAGTAGCCGTACGGGGTCGCGCGCGTCGTGCCGTACATGCGGATGTAGCGGCCTGATCCGCTGACGTTGAGGGTCTGGGTGCCGCCGGCTCCGGTGGTGGTGGAGTAGATCGAGGTCCAGGTGCTCGCGTCGTTCGAGGTCTGGATCTGGAATGCGCTCGCGTACGCGGCCTCCCAGTTCAGCGAGACCTGGCAGATGGACTGGGTGCTGCCCAGGTCTACCTGCAGCCACTGCGGGTCGCTGAACGCGGAGGACCAGCGGGTGCCGGTGTTGCCGTCCACGGCGTTGGAGGCGGGGAAGGTCGCGTTCTCCAGCGAGGAGGCGGTCGCGGGCTTGCCCAGCGCGGCGTCGGAGGTGCCGCAGCCGCCGCCTGCGCCGAGGGTTCCGTAGACCTGGAACTCCCAGAGCGAGTAGCCGTAGCCGGTCGCGCGGGCGGTGCCGTACATGCGCACGTAGCGGCCGGTGCCGGTGATGTTGAGGGTCTGGGTGCCGCCGGTTCCGGTGGTGGTGGAGTAGATCGAGGTCCAGGTGCTCGCGTCGTTCGAGGTCTGGATCTGGAACGAGGTCGCGTAGGCGGCCTCCCACTGGAGCACGACCTGGCTGATCGACGCGCTCTGGCCGAGGTCGACCTGGAGCCACTGCGGGTCGCTGAACGCCGAGGACCAGCGGGTGCCGGTGTTGCCGTCGGTGGCGTTCGAGGCCGGATACGCGGCGCTCTCCAGCGACGAGGCCGTGGTCGGCTTGCCCTGGGAGAGCAGGGTCGGCGCTGCGTGCGCCGCGGTGGTGGACGCGACCAGCGCGTACACGGTCAGGCTCAGGGCCGCGACCACCGCGGCGGCGGCCCTGGCCCAGCGCGGTAGAGGTCTCCGAGGCGCTAACGCGCCGGAGGAGCGTGCCTTCATTGGCGTCTCCAGCTTCACCGGGGGAGGTGTGGGTGGTGGGTGGCTTGCTTCGAGCGCGGAGTCCGGGCGGTTCGGAGAGCGCTCTCCAAGATGGGATAGTCGCGCCCGGGTTTCCGGCGTGTCAAGGGTCTCGCACAGTTCCGGAACGGAGCGGGTCGCCAGCTCAAGATCGGATGCCCGCGGTGCCGACCGCCCGGAGGGGTTGACAGCGCAGGTGGCTGGGCGTAGAAATCTGCTCACTAGGAGAGCGCTCTCCTAGCGCGGACGGGCAAGGTCGCGAGAGAACCCGCCTATCACTGCATTGCCACCCGAAACACGTCCGCCGGCGGCCCCGGTCCGAGGCCGCCGGCGGACGCCGGTGTGTCAGTATTCAGATTCAGGCCGCCGGCGGTGCGCTACGAGATGAGGCGCACGGTCCAGAAGTCCGAGGCGAGGCCGGGCTCGGTCAGATACGCGTACGGCAGGGTGAAGTAGCCGCCCTTGCCCCACTCCGGCCCCCACGAGTTGCGCACCAGGAAACGCCCGGTGGCGTCGTCGTACCCGGCCGCCAGCACCGCGTGCCCGCCGAGGGCCTGCTCGCCCGCGCTGGGCATCGGCGCGTCCCCGCTCTGCGCCACCGCCTGGCTCTCGAAGCTCTCGTAGACGGTGAAGCCGAACACGAACGGGAACCCCTCGGCCAGGCAGCCCTTGAGCTGCTCGATCGAGCGCAGCACCCGGCGGTAGGAGAGCGCCTTGGTCTTGAGCGCGTCCTCGTAGCAGTTCTGCGACGGCCGCTGCCCGGCGCGCGCCTGCGGCGGCCATGCCCCGCCGTCCGTGGCCGGAGGCGTGTCGTCGTAAGGCCACTGGGCCTCCGGGCACACCCCGAGCGAGGCGATCGACTTGATGCCGTCGCGGATCTGGGCCCCGGAGTCGTACTCCACGTGGCCCTCGGCCGCCCGCTCGTTGTAGTAGATGAACAGCCGCGACGGCACGAAGTCCGGCAGCTGCTGGCGCAGCAGCTCGAATTCGACCGCGGCGGCGATGGAGTTCGCGGTGCAGCTGCCGATCTTGCCCTGGTCGTAGACCGCGGGCAGCTGCGGGCGCAGGTCCACCTGCGGCGGCGGGTTGACCAGGCCGAGGTGCGGCGCGGAATACACGTGGTCGCGCGCGTCCGGCAGGTCCGGCACCCAGCCGTAGCGGGAAACGGTTCGTCCCATGAATGGCTCCCCCCATTCGGAAGGCGGCGCGCCCTGGTGTGCCGGCCGCACTGCCGCGCCGGTCCCACCGCGGGGGATCTCCCCACCCCCGCGCGGGCCCCGAACGCCGCCTGAATCCGAGAGTAACCCTGCAGTGGCGCTACGTACAGGCGTTTCGTCGGATTCACCTCAGAGGGTGCGGTTTTGGATCTTCGTGTCGAATCGCCCGTCCTCGACCGGCCAGCTGTCGCTGATGCGCAGCCCTTCGACCCCGCTGAGGGAGAAGGTCGGCACCCCGCGCGCCTTCTCGGCGCGCACGTGGTGGAAGTCGGCGCCGTTCACGTCGGCGAGCGCGAACGCCGGGCGGGTGTCCTGCTGCTCGAACGCCACCGTCACGTCGTCGAAGGCGATGTCCGAGACGTGCCGCACGTAGAACCCGTACGCGGGCAGCGTGCCGAACATGTAGTTCTCGGGATAGGCGTTGACGAGCTCCGGCACCGGGTTGACCGCGGCGGCCGGGGTCAAGCCGCCGACCATGATGTGACGCAGGCCGCTGATGCGCACGTCCTCGATCGGGTGGTCCGGGATGCCGGCGATCGTCGAGGGGTATCTCGGGTCGGCGTCGATCACGGTCACGTCGCTGATGCTCACCCGCCGCAGGCTGCCGATCGCCAGGCCGGCCGGTCCGCGCATGCGCGCGCCGAGCCGCATGAAGATCGGGGTCTGCACGCCGCGCATGGTCAGGTTGCTGATCGTCACGTCCTGCAGCAGCGCGCCGTCCACGGTCTCCAGCGCCAGGCCGCGGCAGTGCTCGAAGACGACGTTGGAGATGGCGATGTTCTGGAAGCCGCCGTTGGACTCGGTGCCGCACTTGAGCCGGCCGGTGCGCCCGTACGGCCCGACCTTGAACGTGCCGTCCACGTACGTGCCCAGGTCGTAGCCGCTGACCATGCAGTTGTCGATGTACACGTTCTCGGTGGAGCGCGCCTCGTTCAGCGCGTAGGAGCTCTTGAGCACGATCGCGTCGTCGTTGGGCGAGTTGACCACGGTGTTGGAGATCCGCACGTTCTTGCAGCAGTCGATGTCGATGCCGTCCCGGTTGGTGTCGATGACCAGCCCGTCGATGCGGAAGTTGTCCACCCCGGTCGGCAGGATGCAGAAGTGGCCGCCGTTGACCATCGTCACGTCGTAGATCCCGACGTTGCGGCACAGCTTGAGCGCGATGGCCTTGTTGCCCTGCAGCGGCGCGGACTCCTTGCTGCCGCCGCTGACCAGGCCCTTGCCGTCGATGGTGCCGGGGCCGTAGATGGTGACGTTCTGCAGGTTCTCGCCCCAGATCAGGCTGTTGTGCCAGTGGCTGTGCCCATAGTCCTGATACGGGTTGCCCGCGCCGGGCTCGGCGGGGTCGTAGCCCTGGGTCGCGGTGGGCGCGGCCGCCAGGATCCGCGAGCCGTTGGCCAGGTAGAGCGCCACGTTGCTGGCTAGGCGGATCGAGTAGCTGGCGTAGGTTCCGGCGGGGAAGTAGACGGTGCCGCCCGCGCCGTTGTTGTGCGCCGCGGCCGCGGTGATCGCGCGGTTGATCGCGTCGCTGTCGATCGTGCTCCCGTCTCCGGTCGCACCGAAGGCGGTCACGTCGAAGACGTCGCTCAGGCCTGGGGCGGGGGCCGGGGCGGAGGCGGCGCGGGCGCCGGCCGCGCCGGCGAGGGGCAGGGCGGCTCCGGTCGCGCCCGCCGCGCCGAACGCGACGAGCCTGCGGCGGCTGACCGGGTTGGACATGACGTCTCCCTTCGGTGATCTGCACGGCTTTGTGCGCAGACCACTTAAGGTGAGATCCGATCTCTTGTCCACGACCAAGGTCGCGGACTGGACGCGCTCACCGCGGTCTCGGCCCATGTTTCCGCAGCCCGAAGCCGCTATGGCGGACAGCGCGGAAGGGGCGCGCTCACGATCATTTACATCGGATGTTTCACTGCTCGCCCTGAGCCGCGCGGCTGACCAGGCGTCAGATGTGGCGCACGGCCGCTGCGGTGGAGGCGGCCCAGGCCGCGGCCACCACGATGAGCGCGATGGGCAGCGCGGCGAGCGGGTAGTGCGGCGCGGCGCCGTTCGCCGTCGTCAGGGCCCGGATGCCCATCGCGGCGGGGGAGAAGCGGGCCACCAGCAGGCCGAGCGCGAGCAGGCCGGCCAGCAGCACGCCCCAGCCGGCGGCCGGGACCAGCGGCGGAGCGGAGAGCACCCCGGCCGCGGTGCCGAGCAGCACGCAGACCAGTTCCGTGCTCAGGCCGGTGAGAAGGGTCGAACCGCTGCCGGGTAGCGCACCGGTGGCGGCCGCGACGACGGCGCCGACCAGTGCGCACAGCAGGCCGTAGCCGGTCGCGGCGCACAGGGCGGCGAGGCGGGCGCGCACCGGACCGGCCACGGTCGCGGTGATCGCGGCGGCCTCGGCGGGTTCGGTGGTCAGGATCGCGCGGGTGAGCCAGGCGCTCACCGGCAGCAGGAAGGCGGCGCTGTAGGCGAACGCGTCCGCCGCGCTGTCGCCGCCCGCCGAGTCGATGGCCAGCGCGATCGCGTAGAAGAGCACGGGCGGCAGCCAGCGCTGCGAGCGGGCGAGCAGGACGACGTAGTAGCGCGCGACGGCGGCGTCACGGGTCGTCACGGCTGCCTCCTGCTCTGCTGCGGCACCGAAGCCCTTGGAATCGCAGACTGCTGATGCTCGGTTCGGCCGCGCTCGCCCTGCTTGGGCACGGACTGCTGCCCTTGCTTCGCGCCCTGCTGTTGCTGCTTGGCCGCCTCGACCGCCCGGCCGTCCACCGTGCGCACCGACAGCACGTGGATTCCCCGGTGCGCCGAGAGGATCTCGTGCAGCAGCCGGTCCGAGCCGTCCGGCTCGACCTCGATGCGCAGCACGTCGTCGGCCAGCACCCGGCCGCGGCCGGGACCGGGCCACGGATCCGGCGCGTTCTCCAGGTCGATGAGCACCAGCGGCAGCTCGAAGTCGACCGCGGAGGCCTGGTGCAGCAGCCCGTCGCGCAGCACGTAGGCCGCGGTCGCGTCGTCGGCGAGCCGCTGCGGGTCGTGGTCGACGAACACCACCCGGCCGCCGCGCCGCGTCGTCTCGCGGGCCACCTCGTCGAGCGTCTGCTGCCCGTACGCGTCCAGGCTGGTCCAGGCCTCGTCCAGGATCAGCAGGTCCGGCTCGGCCAGCAGCGCCTGGATGATCGCGATCTTCTGCGCGGTGCCGCGGGAGAGGTCGCCGATGCGGTGCTTGCGGTAGCTCAGCGCCTCGAACCGCTCCAGCCAGCCGAGCGCGCGTTCCTCGGCCGCCTCGCCGGAGAGCCCGTGGATCCGGCCGAAGTGCCGCAGGTAGTCGTTCGCCTTGAACGGCAGCGGCGGCAACTGCCCCGGCACGTACGCGACCCGGTTCGGGCGGTCGGTGATCGTGCCGCGGCCGGGCCGGTGCGCCCCCGCGATGATCCGCATGAGGGTGGATTTGCCGGAGCCGTTGTACCCGCCGATCCGCACCAGGTCGCCCGGTTGCACGTCGAGGTCGACTCGGCCGAGCACCCAGGGTGCCCGCCAGCCATAGCGATATCCGACTGCGCTCAGCCGCATGCGGACACCCTAGCCGGAACCCGGGCGGCTTCGTACAGGTCATTAGACAACCGTGACCATCGGGATCTGCCCGGCGCGAATGACAGGGTTCTGTTAACTCTGGCTTAGGGCTCGGCCGAGCGCGGCGGGTCAGCCCGCGGTGATCTCCTGCGCGACCACGTCGCCGCACGAGAAGCGGATCCACGGGCGCTGGTTGTGCTCGGACACGCCGCGGTCGCGCTGCTTGCCCTCGCCGCACACCGGGCACCGCCAGCCCTCGTCCGCGCGCTCGAAGCCGTGCCAGGAGCGTTCGAAGTCGGGGCCGTCCACCTCGTGGACGAGCACCGGCGGGTCGCTGGCCGTGAACGGGTCGAACATCTCGGTTTCCTTTCGAAGAGGCCTTATACGGGCTCGGTCATCGGTCCGGCGCCGGCTCCGCCGTCGGCGTCCGGCTCCTGGGCGTCGAGATCGGACGGCTGCCGCCAATAGTCGGCGGGGTGCGAGCGCAGGAACCGGACGGCCTCGGCCACGCCCCACACGTATCCGCCGGCGCCGATGAAGCCGACCGCGATCGAGTCCCACGGCTGCGCGATCCAGTCGCGGCCGCCGAAGCTGCCGAGCCAGGACATGAGCAGCACGGCGCAGACGTACACCACCAGCCACGCCCCGGCGCGCACGTCCACGCGCACCTGCCCGGGTGTGTGCCGGTTGCTGCGCGTGTTCCAGAGGTAGACGGCGACCGCGACGGCCAGCAGCGGCAGCGCGATACGCAGGTTGGTCCACTTCGCCCAGTAGAGGATGAGCGTCGCCAGGACGAAGCCGATCGGCGCGAGCACCGAGGTGCCGCGGAACCAGACCGCGGCACGGGACGGTTCGGCGATCCGCAGCGCCGCCTGGCAGACCATGGTGATGGAGTACACGAACAGGCCCAGCTCGCTGGTGGCCTTGATGATGTCGTGCCAGCTGGGCAGCAGCAGCAGGAACGCCGCGCCGAGCACGAAGTTCAGCAGCAGCGCCCGGCGCGGCACGCCGGAGCCCGGGTGGATGGCCGCGAACCAGCGCGGAATCGACTCGTTCTTGCCCATCGCCCGCGCTTCCCGGCTGATCGCCGCGGTGAAGACCAGCGCCGAGCCGGAGGGCGAGAGGATCGCGTCCCCGTAGAGCACCCAGGACAGCCAGCCCAGGTTGAGCACCACCGCGAGCTGCGCGAACGGTGAGGTGAAGTCGATGCCGCCCCAGCCGTGCGCGAGGTGCGAGCCGGGCACCGCGGCGATGAAGGCGATCTGCAGGCCGATGTACAGCGCCATCGCGATCAGCAGGCCGACGATGATCGCGCGCGGCACGTCCCGGTGCGCGTTGCGGGCCTCGCCGGACAGGTCCAGCGGCGCCTGGAAGCCGGTGTAGGCGTAGATGACGCCCGCGGTCGAGATCGCGGAGAGCGCGGCCGAGTAGCCGTAGGGCGCGAAGCCGCCGTGGTCGGTGAAGTTCCCGCCGTGCCAGGAGGTCGCCAGCAGCACGACCATGGTCAGCGTCGGCACCAGCCACTTGATCAGGGACAGCGCGCCGTTGACCCGGCCGAGCAGCAGGATCCCGTACCAGTTGATCATCATGAAGACGACCATCAGCGCCAGCGCGATGAGCATTCCGGCCCAGGTCAGCCGGTTGTTGCGGTAGATCCCCGAGATGTGCTGCGAGGCGTACTGCACGACGACCGCCGACTCGCTGGGCGGGTTGGTGCAGTACGCGATCCAGATGCCCCAGCCGACGATGGTGGCGGCGAGCCGGCCGTTGGTGTGCAGCGGCCAGCGCACCAGCGCCCCGGACTCCGGGTGGGTCGAGCCGAGGTCCGCCATCACCAGCGCGATGACGAGGAACGCGATCCCGCCGATGCCCCAGGTCAGCACGGCCGCGGGCCCGGCGACCTGGGCGGCGTACAGCGCGCCCACCAGCCAACCGGACCCGATGACGCCGCTGAATCCGGCGGCGGTCAGATGCCAGAAGCCGAGATGCCGTTTGAGCAGGCGGTCCGGAGCGTACGTGGGCTGGAGGACGTCTTGGGCCATGGGCCTCGAAATACCACGTCGCGGCAGAATCAATCGGGTTTCAAATCAGCATTCACCGAGTAGTGGGTGTGGCTACACGAGCCGAGCGGTCGTCGGCGGCCAGGTGCGGGAGGTTGCGTATGGGCATCGATCCCATCGAAGGCGACGCCGTTCGCGCAGGTACGGTGCAACGTCTCGCCGGTGTGGGTGGTCGCAGGGCGGTGCAAAAGCGGCTCCAGGTGTATCTGAACGACCACCTGATGGGCGCGGCGGCGAATGTGCAGCTGGCGCTGCGTACCGCAGGCGCGCAGCGCGGTACGCCGCTCGGCCGTGAGCTGGATGCGATCGCCGCGCAGATCAGCGACGACTACGCGGCGCTGGTCGAGGTCATGCGCTCGGTCGGCGTGACGCCGCGCCGCAGCTTCGCCTGGCTCGGCCGGCTCGGCGAACGGCTCGGGCGGCTCAAGCTCAACGGCCGGGTGGTGCGCGGCTCCCAGCTGAGCACCCTCGTGGAACTGGAGGCGCTGCGGCTCGGCGTGCTCGGCAAGCTGCAGGGCTGGCGATCGCTCTCCGTCGCCGCGCAACGCGATCCGCGGCTGGACCGCGACCGGCTGCGCGCGCTGGAGGACGCGGCCGCCCGCCAGGCCGAAGCCCTCGCGGGGATCTGCCTGGCGGCGGCCGTGCTGCTGGGCCCGGCCGGCTGACGCCGGACCAAGTTTCGCAAGTCCCCGTGATGAT
Organism: Actinocrinis sp.; assembly: GCF_035650855.1. Lineage (GTDB taxonomy): Bacteria > Actinomycetota > Actinomycetes > Streptomycetales > Catenulisporaceae > Actinocrinis. The sequence continues at coordinate 30,339 of NZ_DASRGV010000061.1, forward strand.
GTTCGAGCCCGAGTTACGCTGAAGTCGGCTTCCTTGGCCACGTGGCTCAAGGAGGGGGGACCGACATGAGCATCGTGGCTCAACCTGGACCGGAACCGGCTGCCGAGTCGGCCGGCGGAAGCAGCAGCGGAGGTTCTGCCAGGCCGCCCGCGGCCGGCGGCGGCAGCGGCGGCTTCTTCGGCTGGCTGCGCCGCCTCCTGCTTCGGCTGCTGGCGCGGCGGCTTTGTAACCTCACGGGCTTCGTGCCGACGGAAACCGCACGAACGACTGCCGTGCAACGCGCGCGCGAGGTGAGGGCCTGGCTCAGCGACGGCTACGGCGAGTTCGTGCAGTACCCGCCCGGTGCACCGCGCAGCGAGCGAGAACCGCGTGAGCGGGATACCGGGCATCGCGTGGCATTGGAGTGGCAACTGGCCAGACCGGAGCTCACGCTGCTGGGCCGGGCTTGCGACGCCGTCGACGCGTTCGTCCGCAGTGCGGAGCCACCGGAAGCTGAGGCGACCGCCGACGATCCCCTCCGGCCGACTGTGACCTTGCGGCGTCTGCCTCGGCTGGTTCGCCTGGTCAGTCGCACCGCGTACCCGTGGCGAGTCCTCGTCGAAAGTAACCGACCGGACGAAATGCGCGCCCTGCTGAAAGGCATCCCGCAATGGTGGGGCATCGCGGTGCACGTTCAGGAAGGCCGGCCGCTTGAAAGGCTCGGATGCAAAGCGCTCGGCGGGCGTGAAGGCGTGGTCGGGGGCTACATCACAACACCTTCCGGAGACTTCGGCCTTACCTGCGGCCATGTGCTCGGACCGGCGTGTGTGTCGGCGTACCGCAGGTTCCTGCCGAGCCGGGATCGCTGGGCTCCCGATGCGGCGCTGGTGCAGATGGGCGGCTGTTTCTCCGCCCCGGCGTCACGGGCGCAGGTGGCGAGCCCGGGCTGGGGCCGGGTGTCCGAACTGGTGCTGGACCACGCTGTCGCCGAGTTCACCAACCATCGCGGCAAAAGGATGGCAGGGTACGTATGCTCTGCGAGCCTCTACGCATCGGACACCGAAGGGGCGATCCGTTTCCCCACGATCCATATCTCCCGGGAGCGTACGCGTTACTTCGGGGTGGCCTGGCCGCCGTTCAAGGGCGCGTTCAGCGTTTCCGGGGATTCGGGATCATGGGTCTCGACGGTCATGGACGGGGAGAAGCGGTGGCTGGGCATGATTGTCAGCGGCAGCAAGAAGGGATCAGCTGCCCACGACGCGTCAGCCTTGCTGCGTTGGCTCGAACTCGAGCTGTCGGGCGCCATGCCGCAACCAGAAGACGAGACCTGGTTCAAGCACGGCCCGATGCAACCTTTCCTAGCCGAAGCGAACCTGTGAGGTGACCGTGGCCGGCACGACCGACTTCGTTACGAATCAAAGCATCGGCACTTTTGCCGGCGCGACCACCACGGTGTGGGTGGTCGGCAATACCGTGCGGCTCGCCGTTCGCCGTGACTGGCCCTTGTTTCCGCTGGCCACGGGCCTCGGCGTGGCGTTCGTGCTGGCCGGCACGGCGCATCAGCTGCACACGCCCCTGGACTACCTGCTGGCCGTCCTCAACGGCTGCCTGCTGTTTCTCACCGCGACCGGTGTGCAGCAGGCAACCCTCGCCGAGGTGAAGAGCAGCGAAGGCTCCCGACGTCAGGGCAAGGGGCGCGTGAGTTGGTGGGCGCCTTGGATCCCGACTCGCGGTGCGCAGCCGGGTGAGTCCGCGCCGACCCCGCCGGCATCGGCTGCCGCCGCGCCGGCCGCGCAGGCCTCCACGACCGCGCCGACCAGGACGCCGAGCGAGTCGTGACGGCTCCGCCGGACCACCCACATCCCGCAGTGGTCCGGCGGACGCTGTTCCACGATTCCGCGGCTGCTTCCGCGGTCAGCCGCCCTGCTGCTGCGCGGTGAGCAGCTGCAGTTCGGCAGCGGAGGCGTAGAGGTCAACCGGGCCGGGATTGGCCGTGCGGACCTGCACGTGGGTGTCGTCGGCCGCCGAGGGCACCACACCCTGCACGGTGAGGGTCTGTGGTGTGTCGGAGAGCTGGACCGTCGCGCTGGTCAGGTCCTGCTGGCCGTTCCAGAAGTCGACGTAGACCACGCCGGTGCCCTGCAGCGTGACCGAGGCCTGATAGCTCTGGCCGGCCGGCGGCCGACTCGCGGGATCGACCCAGATCCACGTGTTCGACCCGGCGTCGGCCTCGGTCCAGTGGATCGCGCTGGCGCCTTGCGGCGTGGTGGCCGCGGCGAGGCTGCCCGGGACCGAGCCCACGCCGTTCTCCACCGGCCCCTGCCAGTTCAGCTGTCCTGTGGGGGCGTCGCCGAGCAGGTTCGGCCCGGTCGGCACCAGGATCGTCGGCTGGCGGCCGGGCGGGAACTGCAGCGGGCCGGAGGGGTAGGAGGGCGGTGCGTCCGCCGCGGCCGCGCCCCAGGCCGTGTCAGGGGTCGAGGTCATGGCGTAGTCGAGGCGGGTGACCCGGCTGCCGACGAGCTGGTTCTCGTCGAGCCACACCGGGGCCCGGGTCCTGCCGTTCACCGACAGCTTGTGTACATACGTGCTCGTTGACGCACCCGGAGCGTTCATGACGACCTGGTGGCCGCCCTGAAGCGCGATCGTGGCCTTCGGGAAGATCGGCGCGCCGAGGGCCAGCGCCGGCGAGCCCGGGGTCTCCGGGTACATGCCGAGCGCGGACCACACGAACCAGGAGCTCATCGCGCCCAGGTCGTCATTGCCCGGCTCGCCGCCGGGGGAGTCGGCGTACACCTCCGTCAGCATTCTGTGCACGATGGCCTCGGACTTGTACGGCGCCCCGGCGTAGTCGTAGATCCACGGCGTGCCGAACGAGGGCTCGTTGCCCGCCCATTCGTACGGGAGGTTCGGGCCCGCGTTGAGCTGCTGGAAGAAGCTGTCCAGCCGGGTGATCGCCGCCGCGTCGCCGCCTATCGCGGTGATCAGGCCACTGAGGTTCTGCGGGACCACCCAGGTGTACTGCGCCGCGTTGCTCTCCTGGAACCCGGACTGGCCGAAGCTGCCCATCCCGTCGGTCGTCGGATCGAACTCGGGGAACTGGCCGTTCCCGTCGCGCGGCTGGATGTAGCCGGTGTCGACGTTGAACAGGTTGGTCCAGTCCTGCGAGCGCTGAAGGTACGTCGCGGCGGTCGCGTCCTGGCCGAGGGACTTGGCCAGCTGCGCGATGCCGAAGTCCGCGATGGCGTATTCGATCGTCTCCGACGCGCCGTTGTTCGTCGGCGAGAGGGAGCTCTCGGTGGTGTTCGGCACGTAGCCGAGCGACATGTAGTCGGCCAGTTGCGGCCGCTCGGTGTACGTGCCCTGACCCAGTTGGCTCTGCGTCGGCACGACCGAGGCGCCCTTGACCATCGCGGCCAGCGCGGCGCGCGCGTCGAAGTCTCGGGCGCCGAAGGCGTAGGCCTCGGCGAGGATCGGGTCCGCGGCGTCACCGTTCATGACGTCCGTGTAGTCGTTGGCGAAGCCCCACTTGGGCAGCCAGCCGCCCTGCGCCTGGTCGTTGAGCAGCGAGGTCATCATCTGGCTGGTCTGCTCCGGCGCGATGAGCGCGAGCAGCGGTATCTCCGAGCGGTAGACGTCCCAGCCGGAGAAGTTCGCGTATTGGACCTGGCCGTGCGACGTGCGGTGAGTCTGGTTGTCGAACCCGAGATAGTCGCCGTTGACGTCGGAGAAGACGCTCGGTTCGAGCAGCGTGTGGTAGAGGGCTGAGTAGAACTCAGTGCGCTGAGCGGCCGTGCCGCCGCCGATGCGGATCCGGCTGAGCAGGTCGTTCCACTTGGCGTAGGTCTGCCGGCTGACGGCACCGACGCTCCAGCCCGGGTCCTCGGCCTTGAGGTTGGCGGTCGCGTCGGCCTGGCTGACATAGGAGATCGCGACCTTCATCGTCACGTCGCGGCGGGTCGTGGTGTCGAAGCCGGCCCACGCGCCGGACTGCAGACCCTGCGTGCCCGTGATCTGAGGGCTGGTGGTCCGTGTGCTCGGGATCTGCGGACGGCGCACCGAGGAGCCCTCGACCTTGACAGAGGCCTGCGTCGAGCCGGAGGTCACCACCACCGACTCCTGGCGCAGCGAGACCGCGGAGGCCACCAGGTCGACCGGTCCGGCCGCGGCGGTGCGGACCTGGAACTGCGGGTCGCGGATCGAACCGGTGGGTACCGCGGCGTCCACGGTCAGCGTCACCGGCGTCGAGCTGAGGGTGACCGGCTGGCTACCGACGTCCACCTGCCCGTTGTAGAAGTCGAGGTACACGGTGCCGGCGCCCTGGAGCGTGACGCTGGCTTCGTAGCTCGCGCCCTGCGTCAAAGCCGGGGGAGTGGCCTGGATCCAGGTGTTGGCAAGCGCGTTGCCCTGCTGCCAGGCGACGGCGCTTTGGCCGTCCGGGGCCGCGGTCGGGCTGATGGTGGCCGCGGTGCCGCCGGCGCTGATCTCGTGGTAGCTCCACGGCAGGTCGCCGGTCGGCTGGGTGAAGACGTTCGCGCCCGTGGGCGCGGTGTGCCAGGTCCCGTAGGAGGAGAAGGGACGGGAGAAGGTCGCGACGAAGTGCAGCGGATACGTACCCGGCGAGCCGCAGAACTGCCCGGCCGTCTCGGTGCCGGCGATCTGGTGGTCGTTGAGGATCTGCACGTCGGCCGCCACGTTGCCGGACTGGGCGTCACCCATCTTGAACAGCACGTTCGAGGACTTACTCGCCGGATAGCCGAACTTGGCGATCCCGGTGCGCGCCGTGGCCGCCAGGTCGGACTGGATCGCGTTGGCGGTGCCCGGATTCAGCGTCACGGAGTACGAACCCGGGGTCGCGTGCTCGCTGCTGTGACTGAACGCTGCCGTGGTGTCGACCGGGTCGGTTCCGATCGCCCCGACGGTCGGCAGGATCGGCACGTCGCCGAAGGCGCCGCAGCCGGGGCCGGACATGTGGGTGAGGCTGAAGCCGGTGACGGACGAGTCGGCGTAGTTGTAGCCGCCGCCGTCCGGGCGCGACGGCGTGTCCGGGCTGAAGGTCAGCATGCCGAAGGGGGCCGAGGCGCCGGGGAAGGTGTCCACCTGGCCGACGGTCGCGCCCCCGGAGCCGGTGCCGATGAGCGGATCGACCAGCGCGGCGGGATCGCCGACGAGGGCGTTCCCGGCCGCGCTGTCCGAACCCTGAATCGCGGTCTGCGCGTGGGCTGCACCGCCGCCTGTTGCGATCAGTCCCGCGCACGCGGCCGCCACCACCGCGGTGCGCAGCCGTCCTGCCTGTCCTGGGCGATAGAGCATTCGGGACGACCTCCCGGTGTTGTTCGGCAGCATGACAACGTTGTCAGAGCTTTCAACGTTGTACCGGATCAGTCGCCGCCGGCGCAAGAGGTGGGCAGTGGCTCCTGGCAATCGACGATTGCCAGGAGCCACGGTCCGAATACGGGCTATGACGTCACGGCGTCGGACCAGGCGTCGCCGTGACTGACGCCGGGGCGCTCGATCCGACGGCGTTGTCCGCGGTGATCTGGAACGTGTACGCGGTGCCGTTAGTCAGACCACTGACCACCGTGTACAGGCCGTTTCCGCTGCCCGCCCACAGGAAGTCGTGCCCTGTCACGTGAACGGGCGCGATGCCCGGCGCGGTGATCGTGTAGCCGATGATCGGTGTCGCTCCGGTGCTGGCCGGGGGAGTGAAGTGGATGCTGACCGTGCCGTCGCCGGGATCGGCGCTGGCCGAGGTCGGCGCACCGGGCACGGCCGTCGTCGTCACTGCGGGCGTCACGGCGGCGCTCGGCAGTGAGGGGGCGCTGTCGCCGATCCAGTTGTGCGCGGTGACGGTGAACGTGTACGGGGTTCCGTTCGTCAGGCCGCTGATGGTGGTGTACCCGATCTTGGCGAGGTCGGCCGGCGAGATCGTCGCGCTCGCGCCGCCGGGAGAGGCCGTGACCGTGTACGAGGTGACCGGCAGCCCGTTGTCGACGAAGGTCGGGTTCCAGCCGACGTACCCGGTGCCGTTCGCGGCGAACGCGGCCACCTGCCCCGGCGCCTCGGGGACGCTGGCGCCGAAGCGCTCGGCCAGGATCCACCGGTAGCGCGGCTCGAGCCCCGCGGCGCGCACGATCGACGCAGGAGCCTGCGAAACGCTCTGGATCACGTGGTTGCCGGAGACGACCGCGTTGCCGTCCGCCGAATCGCGGTCGCCCTGCCACCAGTAGTTGCCGCTCACCAGCAGGGGATCGGGGCCGCTGGCGCCGGGCCGGTAGTCGGTGTGCCGGGCGCCCCAGTCGTTCGACACGTTGCCGGTCAGCACGTTGCCGCTGGCCGTCCAGAAGGTGCAGCCGTTGTCGCAGTACATCGCGTGGCCGTTGTCCAGCGTGTCGGTGATGACGTTGCCGGTCAGGTGCTCGCCGGTGTCCATCGAGCTGCCGGTGATGCCCTGGGTGTAGATCCCGCCGCCGTCCGCGAGGAACTGCATCGCGTCGGTGATGTAGTTGTCTGAGACGGTGTTGCCGTTCGAGTAGTTCGGCGTCGCCTGCACCTTGATCTTGTCCGGCCAGCCGCCCCAGCCGAGCGAGATCGCGGTGTACGCGGTGTGGTCGATCTGGTTGTGGCTGATCAGGGTGTGCTCGGCGTATCCGACGTCGATCGCCACGCCGCCGTGGTATTCGACCGGCAGGCTGTAGAGGTGGTTGTCGAGCACCTGCACGCCCGAGGTGTGGTCGGCCTGCGCCGCCGGCTCGGGGATGTCCACGCCGCCGATCTCCAGCCCGTTGCCGGAGATGTCGGTGAATACGGAGCCTGCGACGGTGTCGTTCTGGGAGCCGTCGCCGAGGTCGAGGCCCGCGGCGCCGAGATGCACGAAGGCGTCGTTCTCGAAGCGGATGTCGCTGTCATAGCCGAAGCTGAGGTTGCCGGGCTCTTTGGTCCACGCGCCGTAGGGGCAGGTGCCGCCGGCGATGAACTGGCACAGGCCCTCCTGGTCGTAGCCGTGCGGCCCGGTGAGGGTGTAGTTCGCCTGGATCTCGTTGAAGCCCTCGCCGGTGTTCGGCGTGAGCCAGGTCGCGTAGGAGAACTGGATGCCGGAGAACGTGATGTCGTGCACGGGTGCGGTCGTAGTGCCCTGACCGACCACGAGCTGTTGCAGCACCGGCGCCTCGACGTCGGACCAGCGCAGGTTCTGCCCGGCGCGCGGAATGTAGTAGACGGTGTCGGCCGACCGGTCCAGGTACCACTCGCCCGGCTGGTCCAGCAGCTCGTAGGCGTTGTCGACGTAGGCGGGGATCGAGCCGTTGCCGAGATTGCCGTTGTGCACCAGGTTGTAGCTGCGGCCGGAGCCGTCGGTGCGCTGGATGCGCAGCGTGGAGTTGTTCCAGCAGGGCTGCGCCATGCTGATGCCGGTGCCGGAGATCGCGGCCACCGGGCAGCGCGGCTCGGTCCAGGCGCCCTCGCCGCCGGTCTTCAGCGACCAGTAGGGCGCGCCGCCGCTGTATACGAACTCGATATCGCTCGGGTTGCGCCAGCTCGCCATCGCGTCCGAGTCGGCGGTATAGCCCGAGGTGGTCTTCGTCAGGTGCACCGGCAGCGGCCCGCTGGCCCGATCGGCGCGCACGCCGTCGACGTAGAGCTGGCGCGTCTGCAGCCCGGCGGGAGCGGGCGCGGACCAGATGTTCTTCGACGGATCTGACTGGTGCCAGCCGGTGATCCGCTCGCCGCCGCTGAGCACGGGCCTGGCTCCGGGCGCGGCAGCCCACACGACGCTGTGGCCGTTGGTCCCGGAGTCGCGCGCGTCGAGTTGAAGCGGGGCCGACAGCCGGTAGGTGCCGCCGAATAGCTCGACCCTGATATCCGAGCGCATGTCTTGGTCGAGGGCGCGCACGCGGATCTGCGCGGCGTCGATCGAGCAGGGCTGCCAAAGCGCACAGGATGAGCCGGAGCCTTCGGGCGAGGCGAACAGTATCGTCGCGGGCGCGGTGGCCGTAGCCGCACTGGCGGCAGGGGATAGAGAAGCCGCGGCCAGCAACGCCGCGGCCGCGAGAGTCAAGGAGCGGGACAAGGGCATACGTTTCCTCCACGGCGCCCGCGCCGGGCAGAGCAGCGCGCGGGAGCCATCACGACATACATCGGATGTGTGGCGCCGGTAGGGACCGTATGGGCCGTTAGCTCCCTTGTCAATCTCCCTAACAAAGGCGATTCATAGGATCTATGCCGTTCGCCGATTCGCCCTGCTCGTAGGGTTGCCATCCCGTGATCGACCGTTACGGTGGTCGGGTGAGCAAGAACCCTCAGTGAACCTGTCGGGCATAAGGGAGCGAAGATGCGAGCACGACGACGCGCGGCGGCAGTGATCCTGGCGGCCGCGCCGCTTGCTCTGGGGCCGACCGCAGCCTGGGCACACACCGGCTCGGGCCTGGTGCAGGCCTCATCCGGGGATCCGACCGCCGCGTGCACCGCCGGGGCCGAAAGCGGCACCAACTTCCCGAACACCGAGGTGGAGCCCTACATCGCGGTCAACCCCTGGAACGCGCACCAGGCCATCGGAGTCTTCCAGCAGGACCGGTGGACCGACGGCGGCGCGCACGCCGGCGGCGTGGTGTGGACCCGCGACGGCGTGCACTACGCGGAGGGGCTGCTGCCCTTCGGCACCTGCGGCGCGCCCGGCGGCACGAACTACGAGCGCGTCTCAGACCTCTGGGTCAGCTTCGGCCCGGACGGCGCCGCGTACTCCAGCGGCCTGGAGTTCGACGACGCCGACAACCGCAACGGCCTGGGCGCCGCGACCTCCTTCGACGGCGGGCGCACCTGGAAGTTCGCCCAGCCGGTGATCGCCGACGACGACACGGCGCACTTCAACGACAAGAACTCGGTCACCGCCGATCCGCGCCGGCCCGGAACGGCGTACCAGGTCTGGGATCGGCTCGACCAGCCCTTCGACGCGAGCGGCCACGCGATCTCCTTCGACGGGCCCGCCTACATCTCGATCACGCACGACCACGGCCGCACCTGGTCCGCGCCCCGGGTGCTGGTGAACACCTCGGTCACACCGAACATGCAGACGATCGGCAACATCATCGTGGCCGACGGCCGCTCCGGGCGCCTGTACGACTTCTTCGATCAGATCACGTACACCGATCCGAACACCGACGGCGTGATCGACGCGCACTACGCCTTCATCACCTCCACCGACGGCGGCCGCACCTGGTCCGCGCCGTCCAGGATCACCGCGGACACCTCGGTCGGCGACGTCGACCCGAACGACCCGACGAAGTTCCTGCGCACCGGCTCCGGCCTGCCGAACGTGGCGATCGACCCGGTGACCGGCGAGCTCTACCTGGCCTTCGAGGGCACCACCTTCACCGGCGGCGCGACCGACCAGGTGGAACTGGTGCACTCGAGCGACCACGGCCGCTCCTGGTCCGCTCCCGTCCGCATCAGCCACGGACCGCAGGCTCCCTCGTACACGCCGTCGATCGCGGTGGACCCGGCCGGGACCGTGAGCGTCACGTACTACGACGTGCGTGACTTGAAGCCCGGCAACACCACCACGCTGCCGACCTCCACGTGGCTCTACTCCTTCCCGCGCGGCCACCAGCACGACGCGGTCGAGCGCCGCATCGCGCCCGACTTCGACTGGCTGCTCGCGCCGAGCGCCGGCGGACATTTCCTCGGCGACTACGAGGGCCTGGCCGCCGCCGGGTTCGACGCGGTGCGGCCGTTCTTCTCCACGACGCTGAACGCGCCGCAGACCAACGTGTTCAGCGGCACCTTCGAGACGCCCCTCGGCGACCCGTTCGCACTCAGCCAGCCGAACCCGGGGACCGCGACGCCGCACACAGCGGGACCGCCCAGTCCCGCGCAGCGCATCGCGGCGCACCTCGCGGAGCGCAAGACCGCGCACTGACGTCATCTTTATGTCGGGCACGGTGCACTAGCCGGAGAGGACCACCGATTTCCGGGAAGGCCACCGTGCCCGACTACGACGAACACGATCCGTACGGCGAGACGCGCGCCGCTCCCGGCGAGCCGGACGGCGCCGGCTCCGTCGACCCCTTCGACGCCTTCCGAGCGCGGCGGGCGCAGGAACGCGCGGAGCAGGAGCCGTTCCCCGAGCAGCTCGCGAGCGAATCCGCCGGGCCGATCCGACCGGGCGCGGAAACGTATGGCGGCGCCTACTTCCCGCCGGAGCCTCCGCTGCCATACCAGGAGTACAACCAAGTCGTGCCGCCGATGCCGTTCGACGAGGCGGCCTCACGCGCGCCGCGTCGCCGGCTGCGTTCGGCGATCGTGTTCGGCGGCGTCGCGGCGCTCGTCATCGGCGTGGGCGCGGGCGTGTGGGCGGTGACCGGTTCGTCCGGAGGCTCACCGGCGGCCGCGGCCGGGACGCCGTCGGCGAGCGCCCCCGCCTCGCCCGGACCGAAGGCGGCGAAAGCCGGCAAGGCCGTCAACGCGCGTCTCACGGTCACCTCCGTCGGCTCCGACTCCTTCACCGCAACGACCGCGCGAGGCGAGACAGTAGTCGTACACATCACCTCCGAGACGCGGTTCGGCACCGCCGCGCGCCCTTTCACGCGCGCCCAGCTCGTGCCGGGCGCGAAGGTCGTCGCGCGGCTGCGTAAGGACCCTGACGGGGCCGTAGCCGCCACCGTGATCGCGTCCGAGATCCCGAAACCGAACGACCAGGAGACCGGCACCGCGTCACCTGCCGCAGGGGCCTAACCGCAGGCCGAGAACCCATCCCAGGCCTGTCGCCGAGACGCTGTCGAGGCGTCATCGAGGAGCTGTCAGCACAGTGGTCGGATGGGTAGTGCTTGGCCGCCGGTCCAAACGGTGCTCGAGATCAGCGGATTCGCGGACGTCGCAGCGTTGCAGCGGGCCGTTGACACCGTGTTCCGGGCGCACCCCCACCTCCTGCGCGGATTCGGCCGTACCGCGCACGGCAGCCTGATATCCGTCGAGCGACGTGACGCGGTACCGCGGCTGCGCGCGGTGGACTTGCGCGAATACCCGGCGGGGCATCGGGAAGCCGCGGCATCGCGGCTCGAGGAGCACGAACGCTGCGAAGAGTTCGCCCTCGGCGCGCCGCCGCTTGTCAGGCTCCTGTTGATTCGCACCGGCGATCGGGAGCGGCGCTTGGCCGTGACGAGTCATCGCCTGCTCCTTGACGACTGGTCTCACGCGGCCTTGATTCGCGCCGTGCTCGCCGCGTTCCGCGCGGGCTGGGGCAATGAGGGCACGGATCGCGGCACCGCTCGGCAGTGCACGCTCGACGGCCGGACCGCCGAGCCCGCCAGGACCACGCTCCGCGCCGCGGATCAGCGCCTGGAAACGGACGCGCACCGCGGTTTCGATCTCGCTGCCCCGTGCGGCACCGAGGACCCGGTTCGGTTGACCCGCGAACTGCCGCGCGAGCTGACAAGGCGTATTGAGCTGCGTGCGGCCGAGTTGGGGGTCGCCGCGGAAAGCGTCGTGCACGCCGCGTGGGCGTTCGCGTTGAGCCGATTGACGGGACGCCGGGACGTCGTCTTCGGGGCGACGGTGACCGTGCCGCGAACCGGTTCGTCGCACGATCCCACGGCGCTCGATGTGACGCGCGCGATCCTGCCCGCGACGGTTCGCGTGGAAGCCGAGGGATCGCCCGGCGACCTGCTGCGCGCCGCATCACGGCACACCATCGACAGCGCTCCACGCCGGCGCGGCGACCGGACCGATCCGTGCTGGGACGCCGAACGGCGCGCATCTGACACTGTCGCGGTACTCGAACCCGAGCCGATCGGACCGGTCATGCCACGGCTCGGTATCCGCATCAGTACGTTGAGTATGTTTGATGCGAAGCCCTTCCCGTTGAGCTTCTCGATCGTGCCCGGTCCGTCGTGGATCGCGCGAGTGGACTTCCAGCCCGCCGCGCTGCCGGCGCGCGTCGCGCGATCCGGACTCGGCCACGCGGTGGCATTCCTGGAAGCGGCCGCCTATGCGCCTGATTGCCGGTTGGACCGGATCGACGACCGTCGAGCCGTCGGGGTCCGATCGGCGCGCGCCGCGTAGCGCCGCCAGGCTTTGCTCAGTCCTGCTTGGCGCTGTGGTGAGCCGTTCGCCCGGCCGCGCCGCCTTCAGGCTCCAAGTGCAGGGCGTGCATCGTGAATTCGAGCGGGATCCGCCCTATCGCCATGGCTGAGCCAACGGCGCCGAGACCGTACGCGATCCAGCGCCAGGTGAGGCTTTTCACCGTTTGAGGTACTCCGACGGAAGTCATGCGCACACTGTGCGTCAGGCCGCTTGAGCCGGAGTCAGATCCGGCTGCACGAGCGGCGGGTAGTCGATATAGCCGGCCGCGCCGCCTTGGTAGAAGCTCGTCGGATCAGGCTCGTTATACGGACCGCCGGCCGCGATACGCGCCGGGAGGTCGGGATTGGCGAGAAACAGCGTGCCGAGGCAGACGGCGTCCGCCATGCCGCAGGAGAGCGCCTGGCACGCCTGCTCGACCGTGGCCGCTCCGGCCTCGGGGCCGCCTGGATGGGGATTGAGGATCAGCGGGCCGCGCCACAGTTCGCGCAGCCGCTGGGTCAGCGGTCGGTCGCCGACCTCCCGTACGTGCAGATACGCCAGGTCCGAGGGCAGCGATCGCACCAGTTCCGGGTACAAGACGTCGTCATCGTCGGGCTCCATGCCGAACGCGGCGTTCCACGGCGCGATCCGGATCCCGACCCGCTGCGGTCCGAGCGCGCCGGCCGCCGCTTCGAGCGCCTCAAGCGCGAATCGGATCCGGTTGGCGACGCTCCCGCCGTAGCGGTCAGAGCGCTGGTTCGCGGCGGAGTCCAGGAATTGATTGACCAGGTAGCCGTTTCCCGCGTGCAGCTCGATACCGTCGAAACCCGCGTGCGCCGCCGCCTGCGCGGCATGGGCGAAGGAACCGATCGCGGCCTGGATTTGCCGGCCGGTGAGCGGGCGTGGAACAGGACACGGCACCATACCGCTCGCGGTGAACGTCTTCGCGCGTGCCGCGATCCGCGAGGGCGCCACCGGTGCGCCCCCGTCTGGTTGCAGATCGTGGTGGCTCACCCTCCCGGCGTGTACGAGCTGCGCGAATATGCGTCCACCTCGGGCGTGTACGACATCAGTAACCTGCCGCCACGATGCAATGTGCGCATCGGTGTGCAGACCGGGAGTTTTGATCGCGCTCTTGCCTTGCGCGGATACATAAGCACTCTCACTCACGATGAGGCCGGCGGCGGCACGCTGGCTGTAGTGCTCGGCCATCAGCGCGTTCGCCGTGCCGTCCGCGTTCGCGCGGCTCCGGGTGAGTGGCGCCATGACCAGTCGGTTGGCCAGCTTCAAATCGCCTATCGTCACCTCGTCGAACAGCGCGCTCGTATTCAACGTCTCAGGGGATTGAAACAGAGTCATCAGAGCGCTGCCGCGTCGGCCAGCACCTGATCGACGAGCGCGGCGAACTTCGCCAGGGTCTCACCGGGGCTGGGACCATCCAGCGCCGCGCGCATCGACGCGGCCCATTCGCCGTGCTTGTGGAGCTTCTCGTGCGACAGCTCGACGATGCAGCGGTGCGGACCGTCCGGGGTGAAGGACACCACGATCTCGCTGGCCCTTTCGTCGTCCTCGATCGGCCGCCAGCGCCCGTCGATCCGCCAGGACAGCGCGATCCGAACCGGCGGCTCCCAGGCCAGGACCCGGCCCCAGTCGGCGACGACGCCGTCCGCGTCCTCCTCGTACCACCGGCCGCCCGGCCGCTTCTCGAACTCGATCCGGATCCGCCGGCCGGGCACCAGCTTGTGGTTGGCCGGCCACCAGCCGAGGGGGCGATCGGCGAAGATCTCGAACGCGCGCTCGGCGCGGACCGGAACCGTCACATGCTTGCGCACCGGTGGAACCGACGCCGCGTCGGCGTCCGGCTCCGCCTGCCAGGACGAGGTGGACAAGGGAACCTCCCGGATCGGCGGTACAGGGCGCCGCGATGCTCCCGCGCCGAACTCGCCGCGCGGTGGAGCCGGGATGGAGTGCGCCGCCGCTCCGGACGCCTGATCGACCCGCGGCGCCCGGGATGCCGCGCCCGCCGCGGTCGATCCGCTCTCCGGCGCGGCTGCACCGTGCGTCGAGCCGATCCGCGCACGCTGCCGGCACCGAACCGTCGATCCGGGGAGCGCTGGTGAGAATCGAAGACGTCTACATCCGAGGCACGGGCGTGCGATTGCCCGCGCGGCTGATGGTGCAGGACGCCGTCGCTTCAGGCGAGTGCGATCCGCAGCTGGTCGCGCGTACGGGAGCCGTCTCGGTCTGCATCTCGGCCGACGAGTCGGCAGCTGAGATGGCGGTCTGCGCGGCCCGTGACGCGCTGCGCCGCGCCGGATCAGCCCCCGACGACATCGAGCTCATCCTGCACGCCGACACCTACCACCAGGGCCAAGACCTGTGGCCGGTGGCCTCCTACATCCAGCGCGAGACCGTGCGCAATCAGTGCCTCGCGGTCGAGATCCGGCAGATGTCCAACGGCGGCCTGGCGGCGCTCGACCTGGCTTGCGCCTACCTTCGCCGGGCCGAACACCGGGCGGATGCGCTCTTGACCGCCGCCGACAGGTTCTGCCCTCCGGGGATCGACCGCTGGCGCACCGATCCGGGCACGCCGTACGCGGACGGCGCCGCGGCCTTGGTCCTCTCCCGGCGCGGCGGCTTCGCCCGGCTGCTTTCGGTGGCGGTCACCGCGGACTCGGAACTCGAGGAGATGCACCGCGGCGAGGAGCCGTTCAGCCCGGCTCCGCTGAGCATCCGCACTCCCGTGGACTTCGCCGCCGCCAAGCGCTTCTTCACCAGCCGCTACGGCCTCTCCTTCGCGATCGGACGCACCACGGCCGGTCAGCGCGCCGTCGTCAAGGAGGCGCTGGCCGACGCGGAGCTCGAACTCGAGGAGGCGCAGTGGATCATCTTGCCGCACTTCGGCCGGCGCCGGATCGAATCCATCTACCTCCACCAGTACGGCATCCCCATCGAACGCACCACCTGGGAGTGGAGTCGCACCGTCGGCCATCTCGGCGCCGCCGACCAGTTCGCCGGCCTCGACCATCTGGTGTCCACCGGGGCGGCCCGGCCCGGCGATCACTGTGTCCTGATCTCGGTCGGCGCCGGATACAGCTGGGGCGCCGCCGTCGTGCAGATCACCGAGCAGCCCGCCTGGAGCGCGCAGCGCGCGGGCTTCGCCGCGGACGCCGCGGATGGAACGGCACCTCGAACAGAACCGGGCCGCGCTGAAGCAGCGTGCTTGGCCGACGGCCCCACCCAGAGAAAGGACCAGCCTTGACCGAGACGGCATCTGAGACCGCGCTGTTCCCCTGGTTCCGCGGCTGCCCGATGAAGGCGCCCGAGCAGTACGCCACGCTGCGCGAGAGCGAGCCGGTGGCCCGGGTGAAGCTGGCGACCGGGCGCGAGGCGTGGGTCGTCACCTCCTACGAGTACGTCAAGCAGGTACTCACCGACCCGCGCTCCAGCTCGGACCGCGCCCACGAGGGCTTCCCGTACTACATTCCGATCCCCGAGCAGTTCAAGACCGACTGCTCCTTCATCGGCTGGGACCCGCCCAAGCACACCCTGCACCGGCGCATGGCCGCGCTGTCCGGCGAGTTCACCAAGAAGCGGGTGCTGGACATGCGCCCGCGGATGCAGGAGATCGTCGACGAGTGCATCGACACGATGATCGCCAAGGGCTCGCCCGCCGACCTGGTGCACGAGGTCGCGCTGAAGGTCCCGCTGACCATCGTCTGCGGCATCCTCGGGGTGCCGAACGAGGACCAGGCGACCCTGCACTCCTTCACCGAGGTGCTGTTCGGCGGCGGCAGTACCGCCGAGGACCGCGAGCGGGCGATCACCGGGTTCGGCCAGTACCTGCAGAAACTGGTAGAGCGCAAGGAGCAGGAGCCCGGCGACGACCTGATCAGCCGGATGATCGCCAAGTATCGCGCCGAGGGGATCTACGACCGCAGAGAGATGTGCAACGTCACGCGCCTGCTGCTCAACGGCGGCCACGAAACCAGTGCCGCGATGATCGCGCTCAGCACCATGACGCTGCTTGAACACCCCGACCAGCTGGAGCGGATCAAGGCGGACCCGTCGCTCGTCCCGGCCGCGGTCGAGGAGCTGTTGCGCTACCTCTCCCCGGGCGACCTGGCCACGTCCCGGGTCGCACTGGAGGACATGCAGATCGGCGACGTCACCGTGCGCAAGGGCGAGGGCATCATCGTGCTCGGCATGGCCGCCAACCGGGACCCCGCCGTGTTCGACGAGCCCGACACCCTCGACATCGACCGGGAGTCGCGCAACCACGTCGCGTTCGGGCACGGCATTCACCACTGCATCGGCGCGGAGATCGCGCGGGTGGAGCTCGCCATCGTCATCAGCACCCTGTTCCGGCGGCTGCCGAACCTGCGGCTGGCCAAGCCGTGGAACGAGCTGCGCTACAAGGACGGCAACGTCATGTACGGCGTCTACGAGATGCCGGTCGCCTGGTAACGCGGCGCGCTGACCGCGGCCGCACTGCCGCTCGGACCCGGACGGTGACTCGGCCGAGGCCGCACCAGGCCGGCGGGGCTCGAACCCGCCGGCGAAGTTCTCGGACCCGACCGCCGCGTCGGCGAAGCTCCCGGAGGTCTGATGGCCACGATCACCTACCGCCACCCGGACGGGACCACGACCGTGCTGGACGTGCCCTCCGGAAGCAATGTCATGCGCGGCGCCCTCGCCAACGGCGTGGAGGGCATCGAGGGCGAGTGCGGTGGCGACGGCATCTGCGCCACCTGCCACGTGTACGTCGAGCACTGCCCGATCGCCTTCCCGCCGGCCGACGAGAACGAAGACGAGCTGCTCGACTGCACCGCCAGTCCGCGCCGCGACAACAGCAGGCTCTCCTGCCAGCTGCCGATCACCGACGAACTGAGCACCCTGGTGGTGCTCCTCCCGGAAAAGCAGGTTTGACACATGGCCGGAACGCCGATCGTCATCGTCGGCGCGGGGCAGGGCGGCATGCAGGTCGCGGCCTCGCTGCGGGAGGCGGGCTTCGACGGTCCGCTCACCCTCGTCGGGGCCGAGCCGCACCCGCCCTACGACCGCCCGCCGCTGTCCAAGCGGTACCTCAACGGAGAGGCCGACGCGGCTGCCCTCGCCCTGCGCACGCCGGAGTTCTACCAGACCCAGAACATCGATCTTCGAACCGGCACGCGGGCCGTCGGGATCGACCGGGCGCACAGGGTCGTCGTGCTCGACTCGGGCGCCGCTCTGCTCTACGAGCGGTTGGTCCTGGCCACCGGCAGCATCCCGCGGTGCCTGCCGGTGCCCGGCGCCGACCACTCCGACGTGCTGGTGCTGCGCACCCTCGCCGAGGCCCGCAGCCTGCGCGACCGGCTGGCCGAGCCGCGGCGGGTCGCGGTGATCGGCGCGGGCTTCACCGGCCTCGAAGTCGCGGCCGCCGCGCGCACGGCAGGCCACGAGGTGACCGTCATCGAGGCGCTCGACCGGGTTCTGGCCCGCGCGGTCTCGGCGCCGGTCTCCCGCCACGTGACCCGGCTGCACCGCGGCCGCGGCGTCAGCATCCTGTTCGGCAGGCGGGTCGAGGCGATCGAGGGCGACCCGGACGGGCCGCTGCGCGGCGTGCGGCTGGCCGGCGGCGAGAACGTGCCCGCGGACCTGGTCGTGGTCGGCATCGGCGTGCTGCCGGACACCGCGCTGGCCGAATCGGCCGGGCTCGCCGTGGCCGACGGCGTCGTGGTCGACGAATACCTGCGCACCAGCGACCCCGCAATCCACGCGATCGGCGACTGCGCCCTGTTCCCCAGCCCATACGCCGCCGACCCGCTGCGGCTGGAATCGGTGCAGAACGCGGTCGACCAGGCCAAGTGCGTGGCCCAGTACATCGCAGGCGACGGCCTGGCCGCTCAGCCGTATCGCGCGGTCCCGTGGTTCTGGACCGATCAGTACTCGGACAAGATTCAGATCGCCGGGATCACTACGGGACACGACCGGGTCGAGGTGCTCGGCGAGCAGGAGCAGGGCCGGTTCTCCGTGTCCTGCTTCCGCGGAGACCGACTGGTCGGCGTCGAATCGATCAACCGGCCGGCCGAACATATCAAGGCTCGTAGGCAGCTGGCCGCCACGGGCGACCTGGCCGGCGCGCGCTGAGCCGGCCTCGACAGGACGAGGAGACGACGTGCCTCACATCACCTATCTGCGAGCCGACGGAACCAGCGACACCGTCGACGTCCCACTCGGCACCAGCGTCATGCGCGGGGCGGTACGGGAGGGCGTGGCAGGTATCGTCGCGGAGTGCGGCGGCGCCGGCATGTGCGGCACCTGCCACATCTTCCTGCCGGAGCATGAGCGGGTCGCCCGCGGCATCACCCCGATCCACCCCCTGGAGGACGAGGTACTGGAGATCACCTCCACGCCGCGACGGGCGACCAGCAGGCTCGGCTGCCAACTCGCCGTGACTGAGCAGTGCGACGGGCTCACCGTGGAGCTGCCCGAACACCAGGTCCTGCCTTAACGCGCCACACGTCGCGTCGCGCCGAACGAAAGCCTCGGGGCGGCATCCGGTGTCCGGATGCCGCCCCGAGGCGTTGCCGGGCCCGGCTTCGATCGGGCCCGGCTGCGGCCGTTGCTCAGGCCAGCAGAATGTCCGCGAAGGTCTTCGCCGGCGCCGTCTCGAAGCGCAGCGCGACGTGGCTCGCCGCGGCCACCACGTCGCGCCAGTGCCGCTCCAGCGGGTGGGACTGGGACAGGCCGTGCGTGCCGGCCGCGCGCACCAGCGCGTTGACCGCGCTCACCAGTATTTCGGCTGCCAACGCGGCATCCCGCGCGTTGCGTGCGAGCAGTTGCGGCGTGCAGTTCCCGGCATCGGCGGTCGCGGCGTTGCGCTCCACGAGCAGCCGCGCGCCGTCGATCAGCGCGGCCGACCGCGCCAGCCCTTCGTCGCCGGACGGAGTGCGGCGAGCGTGCTTGAGCAGCTCTACGCACGAGCCGAGCGCACCGAGCGCCGCGCCAAGGGCGGGCGCGACAAAGGTCAGTGTGCCCACGGCCTGGAAGGACGTGTTGTGGCAGACCGCCTGCGAGGTGCGGTTCGGCCCGGCCAGCACCTCGGCGCGCGCGACCGAGCGGTGGTCCGGCACGAAGGTCTCCGGCAGCACGACGCTGTGGCTGCCGGTCGCCCGCATGCCGGTGCTGTCCCAGGTCTGCTCGACCCGGCACGCGGACGCCGGCAGCGCGAAGAACCGCGCGTCCCCGACTCCTTGCACCGGCCCGAGGGCGCACAGCAGTACCCAGTCGCTCCATGCGACGCCGCTCACATAGCGCCAGGTGCCGCTGACCAGCCAGCCGCCGTCGGTCTTGGTGACCGCACCGGACGGGATCAGGCCGGTGGCGATGATCGCGTCCGCTCCGTCCGCCCACAGCTCGTCCTGGCCCTCGACGGGCAGGTACGCGGCGAACCGCGCCGAATACGCCGACAGCGAGGCGAACCACGCGGTCGCGGCGCAGGCCTCGCCCACCGCGGTGACCGCGCGGGTCAGCTCGGCGAAGGTGCCCTCGGTGCCGCCGTAGCGGGCCGGCACCAGGTGCCGGGCGAATCCGGCCTCGCGTACGGCCGCGATCACCTCGGGTGACAGGTCGCCGTCCCGGTCGGCCTGCGCGGCGTTGCGGGCTGCGGACTCGGCCACGCCATGGGCCGCGCCGAGCAGCCCGGTCGAGGGTGGCGCTAGTGCAATGGACATCGCTTGCTGCCTCTCGTGCTCGGGTGGCAGGACACGCCTAGCCCGTGGCCTGCTCGATTTCGTGCGCTGATTCAGCATTCGCCGGCCCGGCGAGTACGGGGGTCCGCCGCCGGGCTCGGGTCGCGTTCGGGTCGCGGATGACCGATCGCAGCATCCTGGTGCGGGCTCGAACCGGGCTTGCCGCCCGCTGGAAGCGGGCCGCCCGGACGGCTCGGCACTATCCCCTTCCCGGCGGCGGCGGGCGGGTGGCGGTCGCTCATCCGGCGACCCCGGAGCCCGCGGCCGTGGACGCCTGTGCTTCGGTGTGCCGCTGCTCGAGCGCCGGCGGCGCGCCCCCGGGGCCGCAGGCCAGCACGTAGTCCGCGGCGTCGCTGAGGGCGAGCAGGGCGGCCGCGCCCAGGTCGCGGCCGACGCCGACCGTGCGCCAGGTGCGCCCGCCGAGACCGAACCGGATCAGCACCCTGGTCGCAGGCCGGCCGTCGTCCTCCGTGGTGATCGGCCGCGCCTCGTGGTCGAGCAGGTCCAGCGTCTCGATCTGCGGTACTGCCGGGCGCAGGGCCGCGCGCAGGGCCCGGAACAGTGCGCTGACAGGCTCGTCGGCGACGCCGGTCGCGGTCACGGTGCGGCCGTCCCGCTCGACGCGCAGCACCGCGCGTGTGGAGGTCTGCGCCCGGTCCCGGGACCCGGCCGCGGAGAGCCGCCAGGCCTCGATCTGGAAGACCCTGGGAACCGGTTCGTCGGCAAGGTGCTCCCGCAACAACAGCTCGAACGAGGCGTCGGCGGCCTCGACGGCGTAGCCGAGCCTGCCCAGCTCCTTGATCCGCAGCATCGCCCGGTTGACCCGCTCGTCCGCCGCGCGCACCTGGTAGCCGAGCTCGCGCGCCTTCAGCTCGACGGACGAGCGGCCGCCGAGGTCGGAAACCAGCACGCGGCTGCGGTTGCCGATCCGCTCCGGCTCGATGTGCTGGTAAAGGCTCGGATCCAACCGGACCGCCGAAGCGTGCAGGCCGCCCTTGTGCGCGAACGCGGAGGAGCCCACGTACGGGGCCGATGACGCCACCGGGGCGGCGGCCAGTTCGCCGATCTCGTGCGCCGTGCGCGCCATCCCGGCCAGTTGCGCGGGGGACAACAGCGCGCGTCCCTCCTTGACCGCCAGATTCGCCACCACGCTGAACAGGTTGGCGTTGCCGCAGCGCTCGCCGTAACCGTTGGCGGTGCCCTGGACCTGTCCGGCACCCGCGCCGACCGCGAGCATCGTGTTGGCGACGGCGCAGCCGGCGTCGTCATGGCAGTGGATGCCGACCGGGATGCCGCGCTCCGTCGTGGCGGCGACGATATCCGCAAGCTCGGTGGGCAGGGTGCCGCCGTTGGTGTCGCAGAGCACCACCTTCTCCGCTCCGGCGGCGATCGCGGTGTCTGCGACGGCGAGCGCATACGCGCGGTTCGCGCGATAGCCGTCGAAGTAGTGCTCGGCGTCCACGAAGACTCGGCGCCCCTGCGCGAGCAGCTGGCGCACCGAGTCGCGGATCATGCGCAGGTTCTCCGCCAGGCTGGTGCGCAGCGCGATCTCGACGTGGCGGTCGTGGCTCTTGGCGACCAGCGTGACCACCGGCGTGCCGGCCTCGAGCAGCGCGAGGATCTGCGGGTCGCGGCCGGCGTCGGCGTCCGGCCGCCTGGTCGCGCCGAACGCGGCGAGTTGCGCGTGGCTGAGCTCCAGCTCGCGGGCGGCGCGCCGGAAGAAGTCCGTGTCCAGCGGTACGGCGCCCGGCCAGCCGCCCTCGATGAAGTCCACGCCGAAAGCGTCGAGCCGCCGGGCGACGGCGAGCTTGTCCGCGACGGTCAGCGACAGGCCCTCCTGCTGGACGCCGTCGCGCAGGGTGGTGTCGTAGATCTGCACCGCTCGGCGGTGGTTCGCGGCCATCTTTCTCCTCTGCGTCACGGCGCGTGCTCTGCGGCGGCCGGAGAGCGGTCCAGGTGGTCTAGGAAGCGCGGCGCGGCGGCCGGCAGCCGAAGGCCCGCTTCGTCGCGGTAGGTGCCTCGGGCGCGATGATGCGGATGCTCGGCCGCCTCCTCGAGGCTGAGCACCGGGGTGACGCAGGCTTCCGTGCCCTCGAACCGCGTGGCCCACGAGTCTCGGTCCGCCTCGGCGAAGCGCAGCGCGAACAGTCGGCGCAGCGCGGGCCAGTGCTCCGGGTCGTCGCGGTCGGGCAGCTCATCCGGATCCAGGCCGAGTCCGCGCACGAACTGTGCGTAGAACCGCTCCTCCAGGGCACCCACCGCGACATGACGGCCGTCCGCGCAGGTGTACACGGTGTAGAAGGGGGCGCCGCCGTCGAGCAGGTTGCGCCCGCGCCCGCGGCCCCACTGCCCGGCCGCCGCCATCGCGGCCAGCATGGTGAGCAGGCTGGCGGTGCCGTCGACGATCGCGGCGTCGATGACCCGTCCCACCCCGGTCGTGCGGCGCTCGATCACCGCGGCCAGGACGCCGACCGCCAGCGGCAGCGCACCTCCGGCGAAGTCTCCGACCAGGTTGAGCGGCACCACCGGATCCCCGCCCTCGGGACCGATCGCGTCCAGCGCGCCGGAGAGCGCCAGATAGTTGATGTCGTGGCCGGGCGTGTGGGCCAGCGGACCGTGCTGTCCCCAGCCGGTCATCCGGCCGTAGATCAGCCCCGGGTTGCGTGCCTGGCACTCGCGCGGGCCGAAGCCGAGCCGCTCGGCCACTCCCGGCCGGAATCCCTCCAGCAGCACGTCGCAGCCCTCGACGAGGCGCAGCAGCTCGGCCAGCTCCCGCGGCCGCTTGAGATTCAACGCGACGCAGCGCCGACCCCGGTCGAGGCCGCGGTGCCAGGAGGCGAACGGGCGTTCGCCCTCGGCCCGGTCGATGCGCACCACCTCGGCGCCCAGGTCCGCCAACAGCGTCGCAGCGTAGGGGACGGGCCCAATCGCGGCGAGTTCCAGGACGCGCAGTCCTTCGAGCGGGCTCATGTCCGCAGTGTGGGATTCCCGGCTCGACTCCCGCTGGAGGGGACGCTCCGGCGCCCACTGCGGCGCCGGAGGACGAGAGTCGCGCATAGCGGCGCGGCTGACGATGCCTCCGCATCCGCTCGAACCGCGGCGGAGTCCCGGTCCCGGTACGCCGCAGTCCGTGGCAACCGGAGCGGAAGAGTACTGAAATGCCCGATTGGTCGGCCGGTCGGTCCGGGCCCGCCCCGCCGGACGGCAACGGCTGTTCGAGGAGCCTTCGAGAATGCGGACACATACTCCGACCTGAGGCCCACCGGCCTCGGCGCGACACACGCGGAATCCTTCCGCGGCGCCGGGGCGCCGGGCCACAGACGGGACAGGGGGACGGAGATGACCGGACGCCAAACGTTCACCGAGCTGGTGCGGCGGCACGCCGCAAACCGGCCCGGACGGGACGCGCTGATCGTGGTGGACGAGACCGGCCGGACGCGGCGGATCGGCTACGCGCGGCTGGATCGTGAGTCCAGAACCCTCGCCGCGTGGCTGCACATCCACGGCGCGACCGGCGAACGCGTGCTGATCCAACAGCCCGACGCCTACCAGTTCGCCGTGTCGCTGTTCGCCTGCCTGTACGCCGGCGCGATCGCCGTGCCCGGCCCGAATCCCAGCGGGCTGCGGCACTCCGAGCGCAGGGTGCTCGGGATCGTGCGGGACGCCGGGGTCCGCTTCGTCATGACAGACGGTCACAACGCCGGCGCGGCCAGCCAGGTTCTCGCGCTCGGCGGCTACGGGGAGGTCACCTGTGTGGCGACGGACACGCTGCTGAGCCTGCCCTCCGCCCCGGAGCCGTCCGACTGGCGCATGCCCGAGATCAGCCCGGACGCCGTCGCGCTGCTGCAATACACCTCGGGCTCCTCCGGCGACCCGCGCGGCGTCATGGTGAGCCACGCCAACCTGCTCGCCAACCAGGCGGCGATTCAGCAGACCCTGCGTACCACACCGGACACCGCGGTCGGCGGCTGGCTGCCGCTGCACCACGACATGGGCCTGATCGGGCAGCTCCTGCACCCGCTGTGGCTCGGCGCCACCAGCGTCCTGATGTCGCCGATCTCCTTCGCGAAGCACCCGGCCAACTGGCTGCGGCTGATCTCCGAGCACCGGCTTGCGGTGTCCGCGGGTCCGAACTTCAGCTACGACCTGTGCCTGCGCAAGATCACCGACGAGCAGCTCTCCGGAGTGGACCTGAGCGACTGGCGCTGCGCCGTCAACGGCGGCGAACCGGTGCGCCCGGAGACCATGCGCCGCTTCGCCGAGCGCTTCGCCCCGTTCGGGCTGAGGCCCTCCGCGCTGCGCGCGGGCTACGGCCTGGCCGAGGCGACGCTGATGGTCGCCTGCACCGCGGGCGGACGGGGAGCCCCGGCGGTCGAGGCGGACCGCGCCGCGCTGGAGCAGCGTCGGCTCTGGCCGCCCGCGGCGAACCGGCCGAGCCGGACCCTGAGCAGTTCGGGGCGCGTATACGGACACGAAGTCAGGATCGTGGACCCGGAGACCGCGGCCGAGCTGCCCGACGGCGCCGTCGGCGAGATCTGGCTGCGCGGTCCGAGCGTCGCCTCCGGCTACTGGGGCCGCCCGCGGGAGAGCGCGGAGGGTTTCGCCGCGCGCACCTGCGCCGACGAGCGCGGCTTCCTGCGCACCGGGGACCTAGGCTTCCTGAAGGACGGCGAACTGTACGTCACCGGCCGGATCAGCGATCTGATCATCGTGGCGGGACGCAACCTGCATCCGCAGGACATCGAACAGTCGATCCAGCGGATCAGCGCCCTGTTCGGCGCCGCGGTCGCCTTCCCGGTCGAGGCGGACCGCGAGCACGTGGTGCTGGTGCAGGAGGTGCGCCCCGGTTCCACGGGCGGCGAGGCGGACCTGGCCGAACTGGCGACCGCCGTGCGGGAGCGGGTGTCCGCGGAGTTCGCGGTGCAGGCCGCCGGAGTGGTACTGGTGCGGCCGGGTACGGTGCGCCGCACCACCAGCGGCAAGCTGGCGCGCAGCGCGGTGCGCTCGATGTTCCTCGAAGACCGGCTGGAACCGCTGCACGAGCTGATCGACCCCCGGATCCGGCAGCTGGTGCGGCCCAAGGGCCGGGTACGGACAGCCGGCGGGTCGGCCGGGAAGGCGGCGGCGTGAACGCGCGATTGCTCACTCTTCCGCACGCGCAGCGCGAGGCCGCGCTACGCGAGTGGCTGGTGCGCCGGCTGGCCAGGTACCTCGGCCGTCTGGACATCGACCCGCTGGTCCCGCTCGCCGAGTACGGCATCGACTCGCTGGTCGCGCTCAATCTCTACGGCGATGTCGAAGAGGAACTCGGCCTACCCGTCGACGTGTGCGTAGTGCTCGACTATCCGACCGTCGCCGCCCTTGCGGAGCATCTGTCGCAGCAGGCTGAGGACAACGCCGGGCGACCTCGTGCCGCCGCTCCCGGCGCTGCCCACCCCGGCGATACGCGAACCTCAGACAGGAGCCGGCCATGAACGCAGGGAGCGAACCCGCGCCCCGAATCGCCTTCGCTTTCACCGGGCAGGGCGCGCAGTACCCGGGAATGACCGCCCGGCTCTACTTCGGACACGACGGCTATCGCCGCCGCCTGGACGCCGCCGCGGAGGCGCTGCGTCCGTACACCGGGACTTCGATCACGGACCTGATCGTGCGGGGCGACCTGAGGGTCCATCAGACCGGATTCACCCAGCCGACTATGTTCGCCGTCGAATACGCCCTCGCCGCCACCCTGCTGGACGCCGGGGTCAGGCCCGTGGCCGTGATCGGTCACAGCATCGGCGAGTTCGCCGCCGCGGTTGTCGCCGGAGCGCTCAGCCTCGATGACGCCGCGCTGCTGGTAGCGGTACGCGGCGCGTACATGCAGTACCTTCCGAGCGGCGGCGGGATGCTCGCGGTGCGCGCCGCGCCCGAGCAGCTCGAGCGGTTCGTGCGGCGCGAGGCGAAGGTCGGGTTCGGCGCGTTCAACGGTCCGCGTGCCACGGTGCTCTCCGGCGACCTCGGTGCGCTCGAACGCATCCAGGACGAGCTGGCGGCGCTCAATGTGCTCGCCCGGCCGCTCCAGGTGTCGCACGGATTCCATTCGCCGCTGATGCAGCCGATGCTCCAACGCTTCGCCCGGGTCGCTTCGCGGGTGCCGCCGCGCGCGCCGAAGCTGCCGTTCTACTCGACCGTGCGCGGCCGCAGACTGCTGAACGAGGCGCTGGGCGCGCTCTATTGGACCGAGCACATCAGCGCGCCGGTGCGGTTCGCCCAGGCCACGCAGCGGCTGCTGGCGGAGCAGGGCCTTGACACGGTACTGGAGATCGGCCCGAAACCGGTGCTGGCCAAGTTGATCAAGGCGATGGCCGGCGACGGCGGCCCGGCCTGTGTGCCGGTTTGCCGCAGCGAGGACACCGACGCGGCCGCGCTGGCCGCGCTGATCGCCGACCTGCTGCCGAACGACGCCCTGGCCGACGACCCGGTGCGGAAGGCGGTGTACGCCGCGGTGGCGCGGTTGGTCAACGACCCCTCGGTGCGTCTCGGACCGGACGTCGCGCTGCGTGGCGACCTCGGCTTCGATTCGGTGATGGTGATGCAGCTGACGTATCAGCTCGAACAGCAGCTGCCCGCCCTCGGCAAGCTCTCGCTGCCGGACATGCTCGACAGCATCGTCACGCCCGCGACCCTGGTGGAGTACCTGCACGGCCAGCTCTCCGCCGACCTGGCCGCATGATGGCCGGTGTGGGCCCCGGGGGCGTTTCCGGAGGGCCGCTGGGCCGTCCGCTGCTGATTGAGGGGCCTGACGGGCCGTGGGAGGCGGTGCGCCGGCGGCTGGCCGAGGCCGGCGGGGTCATGGTGTACGGGCGGCTCGCCGACTGGCTGCCGGAGGATCCGGACGATCCCCGACTGCGGCTGCTGCTCGGCCGCGACTGGTCACGCGCGCAGCGTATGGCGCACCGGCACATCCGGTCGCGGTTCGTCGCGGCGCGGCTGCTGCTCAAGCATGCGGCGGCCGCCGTGATCGAGAGCCGGCCCGAGCTGCTTGAGCTTGCTTACAAGCCGGGTGGACGGCCTTACCTGCGCGGCTGCGACCAGATCGACATCAGCCTGAGCCACACCGATGAGCTGCTCGTCGTCGGCATCACCCGGCGCGGCCGGATCGGCGTCGACGTCGAGTTGGCCGACCGCCCGATGTCGGGTACCGGTACCGAGAACCAGGCCTGCACGCCGTACGAGCTGGCGATGCTCAAGGCGATGGCGGAGGCCCGCAGGAACGGTGCGCTGGTGCGTCTCTGGACGCTGAAGGAGGCCTACAGCAAGGCCATCGGGCAGGGCCTGCGGTTCCAGTTCACCGAGTTCGGCTTCCGGCTCGGCGACCCGCGCGCCAGGGTCCTGCGGCCGGACGGCTCCCCGGGCACCGGCGACGAGTGGACCTTCGGCACGTGCGCGGTGGACCGGCGCTACACCGTGAGCGTCGCGCTGTTCGACGCGGGCTTCGGCGACACGGTGGACACGGCGGCCGGAACCATGCTCGATCCCGGGCTGTTCGAGGCCCTGACCGGGGCCGGCCGCGGTTAGCCGCGGCCGGCTAGGGGATCCAGCCGGCGTTCTCGGCGATCCGGATCGCGTCGACCCGGTTGCGCGCGCTCAGCTTCGTGACGATCGTCGTCAGGTAGTTGCGCACCGTGCCCGGTGAGAGGTAGAGCCGCGCGGCGATCTCCACCGCGTCGGCGCCGCGCGCGGCCAGCCGCAGGACCTCCAGTTCACGCTGGGAGAGCGGATTGTCCCGGCAGTCCCACGCGGCGACCGCCAGCTGCGGATCGATCACGCGCAGGCCGGCCGCCACGTTGCGCACCGCGTCCGCCAGCTTCGCCGGGGGAGCGTCCTTGAGCAGGAATCCGGCCACGTGCGCGCTCAACGCGCGGCGCAGGGTGCCTGGGCGGCCGAGGCTGGTGAGGATCAGGGTTCTGCAGGACGGCAGCCGGTCATGCAGCAGTGCCGCGGCGGTCAGCCCGTCGATGCCCGGCAGGTCGATGTCGATGACGGCGACGTCCGGCCGGTGCGCGAGCGCGGTCGGCACGATGTCGTCGCCGCTGTCGACGTCCGCGACCACCGTGAGGTCGGGCTCCAGGTTCAGCAGCGCCACCAGGGCGCCGCGCACCATGTTCACATCCTCCGCGAGCAGAATGGTCAACTGCTTCATCGCATGATCCGGCTCCCCGTGATCGCCGAGGTCAGCTCCACCGATGGCTGCGCGGGCGCCCGTGTTCGCGTTGACAGTCACAAGCGGGTCCGCGATCGTGCCCGTTCGATTCAGATTACCCGTCAAGACTACTCATCGACAGCCTGATCGGCAGACCTCCGCGTCGGATCGGGGGCCGGGCCCGCCGACAACGCGACCGGTCCGGCCCGCTCGGACACCGGGCGGCCCTGGCGCAGCGGCGCTTGCGCGACGAGTCTGAAGGTGTGGTCCGCGCCCGGCCCCGCGATCAGCCGGCCGCCGATCGCGGCGAGCCGCTGGGCGAGGCTGCCCAGCCCGCTGCTGCCGGCCGCGTCCCCCGCCTGCTCGCCTGGCGTGCCGACGCCGTCGTTCACGAGTTCCAGCTGCACCATGGCGTCGGCCGCGCGCCCGGTGATGCTGCAGCGCTCCACCTTGCTGTGCCTCAGCATGTTGGTGACGCCCTCGCGCAGCACCGTCGCGAACACCGTGTCCACGGCCGCCGGCAGCTGCGGCATGGCGACATCGACCGACAGGTCCACGCCGGTGGCCAGCAGCATCGACTCGACGCTGGCCACCTCCTCGGCGAAGCAGAGATCGCGGTAGCTGCTGGCCACCGTGCGAAGGTCGGAGAGCGACTGCCGGGAGATCTCCAGGATGGATTCGAGCTCCTGCCGCGCCCGCTCGGTCTCCCCCTCCACCAGCCGATAGGCCAGCTCGCTCTTCAGCGTGATCGAGGACAGGCTGTATCCCAGCAGGTCGTGCAGGTCGCGGGAGAAGCGCTTGCGCTCCTTGGCGACCGCCGTCCTGGCCAGTTCCGCGCGCGCCGAGTGCAGCTTGGTGACCAGGTCGGTCAGCTTGGTCAGCCCGAGGAGCGCCAGGCCGGTGTTCGCCGTCGCCACGCCGAAGTAGGCGATCCACACCGCGGGCTCGTGGGTGACGGCCGCGATCACCGCCATGCTGCCCGCGCAGACGGCGAACAGCGCCCAGGCCACCGGGCCGCGCAGCAGGATGAGCAGGGAGCCGGCCAGGAAGCCGGCCATGCCGCCCCACAGCTCGTGGAAGAGCGCGAACGGCAGGTAGGTGGCTGTGGCCTGCACGGCAAGGGTCGCGATCTTCGTACGCAGCGTCCAGTCATAAGCCCGCGTCAGGCTGTGCGCGATCTGGAGGATGAAGACTACTGCCATACAGACGTAGGAGCCGCTGTTCGCCAGCGGGTCCCCCGGATTGTCGGTCGGGAGGGTGAGCGCTCCGACGAAAACATACGTGCAGAGCAGGAAAAGCAGGATGTTTCGCGCGATGAGCGGGGCGGGCGCGTCCCGGCCCACATCGACAGCCAGCGCCAGCTCGTCCTGCGTGTCGGCGTCCGACTCCCGAAACGACCCCGGTGCGGCGCGCCATTGCGGCATTGTGCGGTCGGTGGCCATGCCACTCCTCGCGAGTAACGACGTAGACCTTGAATATATGGCCGGATCGGTTTCTAAGGGAGGTTGCGGGAGCATATCGGCACGCGGAAGTCCGCGTCCGCGCGCGATCAGGAGCCTGATCTGCCGGTTCGACGGCCGCACCCGCCGCCGCGGCGCTGCGGTCATCGGGCCGGCGGCAGCCGGGCGCGGCAGAGCTCGGCCCAGTCCGCGTCGTTGACCGGGTGCCGCGCCCCGCGGTCCGCCGCCGCGCGGCGCGCGGTGCGACCGACCGTGAAGCCGCCCACGCAGGACTCGGTGAGCCAGTCGAGGCCGAGGATCCGGGCCGAGTCCTCGATCTCCCCGGTGCCGATCGCGCACGCCGCCAGGCCCATGGCGGCGGCGACCAGGTAAAGGGTCTGCTGGGCGACGCCGACGTGCTTGAGCGCCAGCGCGTAGCCGAGGCCGGCGTACTTCCAGAACAGCCGCTCGAACCGCGCCGTGATGACGATCAGGACCGGCGGCGCGCCGGCCATGTTGGCGGCCGTGCGCGCCTGCGCCAGCAGCAGGTCCGTGTCCGCGGCTTCGGCGTCGACGGGCGCCAGGGCGTGTTCGGCGGCGTCGTAGGCGTAGACGCCCCGGGCCACGCCTTCGCAGCGGTCGACGACGACGAAGAACCCCAGCTCGTGGATCGCCCCGCCGGCCGGGTAGGGCCGGTCCATCGTGGTGGCCTGCTCGGGAGCGGAGCCTTCCGCGCCGATCAGAGACCTGATGCGCAGGCTCCGGTACAGCAGCTCGCCGAGTTGCGCGGCGGTCAGCGGGCTCTTGCCGAACCTGCGGACCGAGCGGCGACCCTCGAGCACCGCGGTGAACGGCGGATCGCGGTCCAGCAGCTCCGTCAGCCGCGGCCGGCTCAGCGGGATCCTCGGGCCGTGGCGCGGCAGCTCGGGAAGCAGGGTCAGGCGCGCCTCGCCGCCGAGCGGGTAGGTGGCGCCGAAGTCGCGGTCGTGCCGGCCGAGCGTGCTGGAGACGTGGAACGCCAGATCGGTCCTGGTCCAGCCGCGCAGCGACGGGTCGTGGTCCTCGGCGAAGCGGGGGCTGCCGGGCGCGCTGTCCGGCTCGCTCTGCACGACCATCCCGGCCGCGACCAGGTAGGCGAGCGTGTTGGACGCCAGTTCCTGCGGCATGGTGGCCAGCGCCGCGGCCTCGGCCGCGGTGCGCGGCCGAGCCAGCGTCGCGACCAGCCACGCGGCCTGCGGGGCGTGCAGCAGCACATGGTGCAGGGAGAGCGGTGACTCCAAGCTCAGCGCGGTGCCGTCGGAGCCGAGAGTCGCGAACACCGACAGGCGTACCGGCAGGTCCGGGTCGAGCGGCTTGACCTGGAACGCGGCGCGCGGCGACATGGGTATCACCGACACCAGCGGCTGCTCCCCGTGTCCCGCGCTGAGCGAGCGCACGATCAGGTGGCGCAGCCGTTCCAGGGTGACGAACAGCGTCGCCCGGTCCGCCGTGCTCAGCGGCCCCGATCCCGAAGGCTCGCCGAGCACGTTGGTGAGCGAGACCGGGCCGAGCTGCATCCGGTGCAGGAATTTGGTGACCGTCTCCGGCAGCTGCTGCAGGACGACATCCCCCCAGCGGCCGTAGAGGGTCACCGAGCCGTCCGGCGCGTACGGCTCGACGAAGACGTCTTCGCGTAGTGACCAGAGTTCCTTCGATCCCTCGCCGGGATCCCCCAGGTGAAGCGTGTACATGGTGATCGGTCTCCTGCGCCCCGGGGGCCGGGCCGCGCTTGGTGGGTTCTGCTTCAGAGGCCTAGACGAACAGCGGAATCGGATTGAGTCGCTCATAAGGCGTCGGTTCGGCCAGCCGGTGCAGCGCGACCGGCACGTCGTACAGGCGCCCCGGGGCAAGCCGCGCCCAGAAGTGCCGCAGGCCGGGCACGATCACCTTCACCACCGGGATGCCGAGGTCGGGTCGGGTCTGGTCCAGCACCAGCAGTTCGAGCCCCCGCGAGCGGGTCAGCGCCGTGATCGCCTCGAT
The DNA here is from genome assembly GCF_035650855.1 of Actinocrinis sp. Classification (GTDB taxonomy): domain Bacteria; phylum Actinomycetota; class Actinomycetes; order Streptomycetales; family Catenulisporaceae; genus Actinocrinis. The sequence goes on from NZ_DASRGV010000061.1 coordinate 61,742, forward strand.
GTCGTCGAGCAGATCCGCGGCGGGGGTGTACCGGTAGTCCTGCGCCCCGACCGCCTTGCCGCCCGCGGCCGGCAACAGATATTCAGGGCACCGTCTCGCGCAATGGGCCCACCACGCGTCGAGATCCGGGTCTCCGGCGCTGTCGCGGCACACGACCGCGCCGAACAGCTGGCCCATCTCGGTCAACGCCCGGCGCAGCGCGATCCGCGGGTCGAAGTGCGCGCCGAAGCCGAAGACGATCCGTCCGCCCTCGGCGCCCGCCTGCCGCGAGAGCGCGGCGAACACCGGGATGCCGAGATCGGAGGTCAGATCCAGCGCCCACACCTCGCGGCCGAGCCGTCGGTAGTGCGCGCGCAGGGCCTCGATCCACGGCTCGTCGAAGGAGTCGAGGTCGAGCGCCGGGTGCGTCGTGCGGTTGTACCACCACAGCGCGACCGCGTCCCGCTCCACCAGCTCCAGGAAACCCTGCACGATCGCGTCCTCGAGGCAGCTTCCGGCCGCGTTCCCGTTGGAGTTCGCGGACAACTGCCCGGACCACTGCGGGCCGCGGCCGAAGTAGAGCAGTTCGGTCGGCAGCAGCCGCTGGGTCTGCCCGGTCAGCGACCAGACCGGGGTCCACTCGTGCACGGCTTTCTCGTCGAAGGGTTCGCACACGTGCTGGAGCGCCGAGTGCGTCTTGTTCCAGCGCCGGCGGTCACACAGTTGGCGCTCATGGAAGAGCTGGCAGCGATCGGGATGGACGGCCAGTTCGCCGAGCGAGCGGTAGCTGGCCCGCACGGTCAGCTCGTCGCCCTGCCGGACGGCGCTGTAGCGCTCGGCGGCCTCGCACAGCGCGCCGACCCGGGCCTCCAGCGCGGTGACCCCTTTGCCGCTGCTCTGCGCGCGGACCCCGGAACGCAGCCCGGCGAGCGAACGCGTTCGCACGGCCAGATTCGGGCCGGAGACGTAGCAGTTGAGGAAGTCAGGCACCCCCGCGGCGGGTTCGAGCGCCTTCGTGATCCCGGTGACCGGGCCGACCAGGTGCTGGTAGCGGGCCAGCATCGCCTCGGCGGACAGGGCTCGGTGACCGCCGCCGGTATCCGCGGCCTTCGGCTGCGAGCGCGGGGTGATCGGCCTGCGCGCGAGCCGTGCCATCATCGCGGGGTCGCCGCACTCCGGGCACTGCGGCCGGCGCGCGACCGTGTGCCGGGTGCCGTGCAGCGTCATCGTGTCCAGCGTGTAGACGGAATTCTGCTCCGCCTGCCGTACCCCGGCCAGCCACTTGGCGGCTTCCAGCACCGCGAACTGGATCGCGACGGACCGGGCGGCGGCTATGGACGCCTCCGGGTAGCGCACCCGTGATCCAGCCGCCTCCGCACGGCTGATCCACGGTTCGCAGCGGCGATGGTCGCCGAGCCGCTTGGCCAGGCAGGACCAGCACGGCCCCGCGCCGGGCTGGAACAGCGGCCCGATCCAGGGCTGCGGTCCGCACGGCTTGGCCAGCAGCCACGCCTGGCCGCTCGCGCGCTGCGCCGCGTCGATCGCGGCCAGCTCGGGAGCCAGATAGTCATCGCAGAACACGAGCGTGAACGCGCCCGCCGGACACGCCTCGCCCTCGAGGGTGCTCAGCGCGGAGGCCCGGCACGCCTCGCGAGCGGCGGCGTGGTCCACCTCGCCGATCGAAATCAGGCGCACCGGCGTCCTGCCGAGCGCCTCCGCGGCCAGCGGGCCGTCGAGGCCGGCCAGATCCCAGTAGGCCTCGGCCGCGGCGTCGCGCGGCGGACCTGTTCGCGTGCTGTCTCGGAATGCCAGCAGATCGGCGTCGAAGAGCTGGCCGATCAGGCGGCCGACTTGGGCTGCGGTCATCGCGGGGGTGGCGTCGCGCACGACGCCGGCCAGCGTGCGGCTGCCGTCGAGCAGCGGCGCCAGCACCTCGATGAAATCTCCCTCCAGAGCAGTCACCCCGAGCGGAGACAGCAGATATGCCGCCTCGCCCGGGATGACCGCGCTGCGCAGATGCCGCTTGAACCCGACCAGCCGGCCCGTGTCCGGACCGTCTGCGGTGATCACGCCGAGTTCCTCCTGACCGGAACCGGGTCGCCCTGCGGCTCGGGCTCGTCGTCGCCCGGCTCGGTGCCGCAGAAGTTCACCGTCTGGGTCAGCCGGTGGCCGCGGGCGTGCTCCAGATCCTCGATGATCAGATCGGCGCCGCAGTACGGCTCCAGGGCCGGCGCCTCCTCGCGGCGGGCGACCTTGAGCCCGAACTCGGCCAGTACGGCGCACGGATCCGCGGCGTACCGCACGACCAGCTCCGGCTCCATCCAGCTACGAGCGACGAGTTCGGCGAAGCGCCAGTCGCGTTCGACCGGCGTGTTGCTGACGTTCGACATGACGGATCTCCCCTCCGGATCTTCGTCAGCCGTTCGCGCTGACACCATCGATAGTGCGCGCCGGTGTTCGGCGCCGAACAGTGTCGGGCTCACCCGCGGGGCGTGAGTTCTTCACATCCGCACTCATGAGCCCGTCACTGGCTGCTGGATCGGCCGTGGTGCCATTCTCGACGGGCGGTCGTCGTCACGGTCTTTGGCCGTTGGACGCCACCTCGAAGGGAGGCCGTGAGATGGATGTCAAAGTTCTCGGTCCGGTGTGCATCGAGGAGCAGGGCACCTCGATCGTGCCGAGCGCGAGCAAACCGCGTCAGGTCCTCGCCCTTCTCGCCCTGCGCGCTGATCGTGTGGTCACCGTTCCGACGCTGGTGGAGGAGCTGTGGGGCGCGGAGGCCCCGCGCAGCGCCGCCACCACCCTGCAGACCTACGTGCTGCAACTGCGCCGCCTCATCGGCGCCGCGCTGGCTCCCGACCCGAGCAGGCACGCCAAGGATGTGCTGGTCACCCGGCACGGCGGCTACCTGCTCGAGGTGCAGCCGGGGCGGATCGACGCGGACGAGTTCAACCAGCTGGCCGCCGCCGGACGCCGTGCCTACGAGGCCGGCGACGACCATCTGGCCTCGGAGACGCTCAGCCGGGCGCTGCGGCTCTGGCGCGGTCCGGCGCTGCTCGACGTGCGGGCGGGGCGGGTGCTCGAACTCGACGTGCTCGGCTTGGAAGAGGCCAGGATGGGCGCCCTCGAGCGCCGGATCGAGGCGGATCTGCGACTCGGCCGGCACGGCGCGCTGATCGGCGAGCTACGGGTGCTGGTGGCGCGGTATCCGATGCACGAGAACCTGTGCATGCAGCTGATGCTCGCGTTCTATCGCTCCGGCAGCGCCTGGCGGGCCCTGGAGTCGTTCCACCAGCTGCGCAACACCCTCAACCGGGAACTGGGCCTCGAGCCGTCCGGGCGGGTGCACCGGCTGCAGCAGGCGATCCTGCGCTCCGACCCGGCGCTGGACCTCGAGTCGCCGCGCGAGGCCTCGTTCGACCGCTTCGTGGCCTGAGCCGCTCTGCCGACGGGCTGCGGTCGCCGCGATATCAGGCGCCTGCCGGTTCTCCACCACGCCGCGAGGAGCGCTGCCTACGGTCCCGCCAGTTCGGCAGTCCGCCGACTGCCCCGCGCGGCCGCCTTCCCCCGCGCGGGGCGCGTGGCGCCCCGCAGACAGGGAGAGTGCATGGAAACCGCGGCCCTCGAAGAACTCGACGCGAAGCTGGTGGCCGAGGCGATCGCCGAGGCCGAGCAGGCCGTCGGCGCCGCCGCCCGGCCGGGACTGCGCGAAGTAACCGTCGACCTGTCCGCGCTGCGGGAGCTGGTGCAGGCGGGCCCGGACGAGGAGGCCACCCGCAGGCAGCACGAGCGCGGCAAGCTGACCGTGCGCGAGCGGCTTGACCTGCTGTTCGACGAGGGCACCTTCACAGAGGTCGAGACGCTGCGCCGGCACCGGGCCAATGCCTTCGGGCTGGACCGGCGCCGGCCGTACGGCGACGGGGTAGTCACCGGCTGGGGCCTGGTGCACGGCCGGACCGTATTCGCATTCGGACACGACTTCCGGGTGTTCGGCGGGGCGCTGGGCGAGGCGCACGCACAGAAGATCCACAAGGTCATGGATCTGGCCGCGGCGGCGGGAGCGCCGCTGGTCGGCTTGTGCGACGGGGCGGGCGCGCGGATCCAGGAGGGCGTGACCGCGCTGGCCGGCTACGGCGGCATCTTCGAGCGCAACGTGCGCATGTCCGGGGTCGTACCGCAGATCAGTGTGATCCTCGGGCCGTGCGCCGGCGGCGCGGCGTACTCCCCGGCGCTCACCGACTTCACGTTCATGGTGCGCGGCAACGCGCAGATGTTCATCACCGGCCCGGACGTGGTGCGCGCGGTCACCGGCGAGCAGGTGACGCATGAAAGCCTCGGCGGCGCGGATGTGCACGCACGCGCCTCGGGCGTATCAGCGTTCATTCATGACGACGAGGCAGCCTGCTTCGAGGACGTCAGGTTCCTGCTCTCACTGCTGCCGTCCAACAACGCCGAGCTGCCGCCGGCGGCCGAGTGCGGCGACCCGGCGGACCGCCGCGTCGAAGCGCTGCTCGACTTGGTGCCCACCGAACCGAATCAGGCCTATGATGTGCGCGCGGTCATCGGTGAGATCGTGGACGACGGGGAGTTGCTGGAGGTCCACGAGCACTGGGCCGGCAACGTGGTGTGCGCGCTGGCGCGCCTGGATGGGCACGTCGTCGGCATCGTGGCCAACCAGCCGCTGGTGATGGCCGGGGCGCTGGACATCCACGCCAGCGAGAAGGCCGCGCGGTTCGTGCAGCTGTGTGACGCCTTCAACATCCCGCTGGTGACGCTGGTGGACGTGCCCGGCTTCCTGCCCGGCGTGGATCAGGAGAGCAACGGCATCATCCGGCACGGCGCGAAGCTGCTGTACGCGTACTGCAACGCCACCGTTCCGCGCGTGCAGGTCATCCTGCGCAAGGCGTACGGCGGCGCGTACATCGTGATGGACTCGCGGTCGATCGGCGCGGACCTGTCGTTCGCCTGGCCGGCCAACGAGGTCGCGGTCATGGGCGCGCAGGGCGCGGCGAACGTCATCTTCCGCAAGGAGATCGCCGAGTCCGCGGACCCGGAGGCGACGCGGGCCCGCAAGATCGACGAGTATCGCAGCGAACTGATGCATCCGTTCTACGCGGCCGAGCGCGGCCTCGTCGACGACGTGATCGACCCGGCCGACACCCGCAAAGTCCTGATCCGCTCGCTCGCGATGCTGCGGCACAAGCACGCCGACACGCCGGAGCGCAAGCACGGCAACCAGCCGGTCTAGGCGGGTGCGATGACCAGGTTCGCGCCGGGGGAGGCCGACGTGCGAATCCTGCGCGGGCACCCCACAGAGCAGGAGATCGCGGCGCTGGTCGCGGTCGTGGCGATGCTGGGCGCGGGCCGGCCGCGCACTGATGACGCCCAGCCCCGACTCGTCCGCCGCCGGAGCGGCCACCGTCAGTACCAACACCGCTCGGCCGCGTCCTGGCGCGGGCGGCGTCCATGAGGGCCGAACGCGGCGCCTGCATCAGTGAGGGAGAGCACTGTGACCACCGACAGCACCGCGACGGCCGCGCCGACCTCAGCACGCAATCGCAGAGCCCTGCGCGTGGTGCCCGAGTCGGTGCCGCTGCCGATGGCCCGCCTGCGGTATCGGACCATACACGGGCACAAGCACGCCTTCCGGATGGCGGGCAACGGTCCGGCGGTGCTGCTGATCCACGGAATCGGCGACTCCTCCGAGACCTGGGCGCCGATCGTGCCCGGCTTGGCCCGTAATCACCGGGTGATCGTGCCGGACCTGCTCGGGCACGGCGAGTCGGACAAGCCGCGCGGCGACTATTCGATCGGCGGCTACGCCAACGGGATGCGCGACCTGCTGTCCGTGCTCGGCATCGACCGGGTCACGCTCGTCGGCCACTCCCTCGGCGGCGGGGTCGCGATGCAGTTCGCGTATCAGTACCCGGAGCGCACCGAACGGATCGTGCTGGTGGCCACCGGCGGGGTCGCACGCCACGTCACCCCGCTGCTGCGCGCCGCCTCGCTGCCGGGCGCCGAGCTGCTGATGGCCGGGATGAAGCTGCCCACGGTGCGCTGGCAGGTCACCGCCGCGGTCAAGCTGCTACAGCTGTCCGGGCTGCCGCTGGGCCGGGACGCGCCCGAACTGCTGCGCGTGCTGGACGCCCTGCCGAACGCCGACTCCCGCCTCGCCTTCGGCAGGACGCTGCGCGCGGTGGTGGACTGGCGCGGACAACTGGGCACGCTGCTGGACCGCTGTTACCTGACCGAGGGCATGCCCACCATGCTCGTGTGGGGCGACAAGGACCCGATCCTGCCGGCCTCGCACGCCTGGCTCGCGCACATCGCGATGCCCGGCAGCCGGCTGGAACTGTTCAGCGACACCGGACACTTCCCGTTCCACACGCAGCCGCAGCGGTTCCTGGACATCCTGCTGGACTTCATGGCGACCACCGAGGCGGCCGGCTTCTCCGCGGAGGAGTGGCGGCAGATGCTGCGCAACCGCAGGGTCAAGCCGCGCCGCGCAGCCCGGCCGGCGAGCGCCGCGCCGCCGCAGGACGCCGGGGCCCCCGACCCGGCCGCCCGGCCCGAAGCCGCCTGATCCGGCGGCGCGAACCAGGGTTTTGATATTTCCGGCGATCGCCTTCCGCAGCCGCTCGAGCGGACGTCGAGGAAGGTCGCCAACCATGCGCGTACACGGTCCCGCTCCCCGCTCATCCGCGGGGAGCCGGACCGAGGACCGGCAGCCGTCCGCCACCGCGGGCGCGCCCGGTAGCTGCCGGGACCGGGCGGGACACGATCCCGCCCGTCCCGGCACCCGGCTGGAATCGGACTTGAGAAGGGACCGACCTCAGTGAGGACTATCCGCACACCCGACCCCGGCCGGCGCCGCCCGTCCGCGAGCGGCCCGTCCGGGCAGAGCAGGGGTCGGCGATGAGCCGCGCGGTCGCCATCACCGGCCTGGGCGTGGTCGCCCCCGGCGGCGTCGGCACGAAGGCGTACTGGGAGCTGTTGACCTCCGGGCGCACCGCCACCCGCACGATCACCCACTTCGACCCCTCGCCGTTCCGCTCCCGGGTGGGCGCCGAGGTCGACTTCGACCCGATCAAGGCCGGGCTCTCGCACCAGGACGCCCGCCGGATGGACCGGGCCTCCCAGTTCGCGGTGGTCTGCGCCCGCGAGGCGCTGGCCGACAGCGGCCTCGACGTCGAGTCGCTCGACCCGGGCCGCGTCGGCACCACCATCGCCACCGCGGTCGGCTGCACTACGAGCCTGGAGCGCGAGTACGTCGTGGTCAGCGACACCGGCACCAAGTGGGAAGTAGACCACGAATACGTGGTGCCCGAGCTGTACCGGCACTTCGTGCCCAGCTCGGTCGCCGCCGAGGTGGCCTGGGCCGCGGGCGCGCAGGGCCCGGCGTCGATCGTCTCGACCGGCTGCACCTCCGGCCTCGACGCGCTCGGCTACGCGGTCGACCTGATCCGCGAGGGCAGCGTCGACGTCGTGGTGGCCGGCGGCACCGAGGCGCCCATCGCGCCGATCACCGCCGCCTGCTTCGACGCGATCCACGCCACCACCCCGCGCAACGACGACCCCGAACACGCCTGCCGCCCGTTCGACCGCACCCGCAACGGCCTGGTGCTCGGCGAGGGCGCGGCGGTGCTGATCCTGGAGGAGCTGGAGAGCGCCCGCCGCCGCGGCGCGCACATCTACGCCGAGATCAGCGGATTCGCCTCGCGCTGCAACGCCTACCACATGACCGGCCTCAAGCCGGACGGCCGCGAGATGGCCGAAGCGATCCGGGTCGCGCTGGACGAGGCGAGGCTGAACCCGGAGGCGATCGACTACATCAACGCGCACGGCTCCGGCACCAAGATGAACGACCGGCACGAGACCGGCGCGTTCAAGGCGGCGCTCGGCGACCACGCGTACCGCGCCCCGGTCAGCTCGATCAAGTCCATGATCGGGCACTCGCTCGGCGCGATCGGCGCGCTGGAGATCGCCGCCTGCGCGCTGGCCATCGAGGAGAACGTGGTGCCGCCCACGGCCAACCTGCACGAGCCGGACCCGGACCTCGACCTCGACTACGTCCCCAACACCGCCCGCGAGCACCGCACCGACGCCGTGCTCAGCGTCGGCAGCGGCTTCGGCGGCTTCCAGAGCGCGCTGGTGCTCAACCGTGTCGGCAGGAGGGAAGCATGAGCGCGTCAGCACCCGTAGTCACCGGGCTCGGCATCGCCGCGCCGACCGGGCTCGGCGTCGAGGAGCACTGGCAGGCCACGCTCGCCGGACGCCCGGCGATCGGCCAGTTGACCCGCTTCGACGCCAGCAAGTACCCCTCCCGCCTGGCCGGCGAGGTCACCGGATTCGACGCCGAGGCGCGCATCCCGAGCCGGCTGCTGCCGCAGACCGACCGCAGCACGCAGTTCGCGCTCGTGGCCGCCGAGGAGGCACTGGGCGACGCGGCGGTGAACCCGCAGGAGCTGCCCGAGTACGGCATGGGCGTGATCACCTCGGCCTCCGGCGGCGGGGTCGAGTTCGGCCAGCGCGAGCTCGGGCTGCTGTGGAGCAAGGGCAAGGAGTACGTCAGCGCGTACCAGTCCTTCGCCTGGTTCTACGCGGCCAACACCGGCCAGATCTCGATCCGGCACGGCCTGCGTGGCCCGAGCGGCGTCGTGGTCACCGACCAGGCCGGCGGCCTCGACGCGATCGGCCACGCCCGCCGGCAGATCCGTAAGGGGACTGAGTTGGTGGTGTCGGGTGGGGTCGATGGAGCGCTGTGCCCGTGGGGCTGGATGGGGCAGCTGGCGACCGGCCTGCTGAGCCGCTCCGAGGACCCGGCGCAGGGTTTCCTGCCGTTCTCCGCCGCGGCGAACGGCTACGTGCCCGGCGAGGGCGGAGCCATCATCGTGGTCGAAGACGCCGATGCGGCTCGCGCGCGCGGAGTCGAGCGCGAGTACGGCCGGATCCTCGGCTACGCCGCGACCTTCGACCCGCGCCCGTCCTCGCAGGACGCTGAGAACGATCCGCTGGCCGGCGGCGGGGGACTGCTGCGCGCGGCCCGCCAGGCGATCGCCGACGCGGGCCTCGCCCCGGCCGACATCGGCGTGGTGTTCGCCGACGCCGCCGGCACGCCGCGGCTCGACCGGGCCGAGGCGCTGGCGATCAGCGCGCTGTTCGGCCCGAACGGAGTGCCGGTCACCGCGCCGAAGACGATGACCGGCCGGCTGATCGGCGGCGGCGCGTCCCTCGACGTGGCCACCGCGCTGCTGAGCCTGCGCGACCACGTGATCCCGCCGACGATCAACGTCCCCGAGCCCGCCCCCGGCCTGGCGATCGACCTGGTCACCGAGGCCCGCGAGACCGACGCGCGCACGGCCCTGGTCCTGGCCAGGGGTTACAGCGGGTTCAACGCGGCTCTCGTCGTCGGCGCCTGAGCACCGCACGTACCGAAGAAGAACCGCCAACCGAGCAAGGAGTGCCGAGCATGGCCCAAACGATCGACCGCGAAGTGCTGACCAGGTTGCTGCGCGAAAGCGCCGGGGTGGAGGAGGGAGTGGACTTGGACGGCGAGGAGGTCCTGGACACGCCTTTCGTCGAGATCGGCTACGACTCGCTCGCGCTGCTCCAGGTCACCGGCCGCATCCGCCGCGAGTACGGTATCGATCTGCCGGACGACGCGGTCTCGGACGCAGAGACCTTCCGCAGCCTGCTGGAGATGATCCAGTCCGCCCCGGTAATCGCTTCCTGACGAACCGTTACACGACGCAGCCGCCGTCTCCCTTCCCCGGGAGGCGGCGGCTGTGCTTGTCCTGCGTGCCGCGTGCGGCTAGCGCAGATCGTCCCGGACCACCTGGCGGTCCCTGATCTTCAGCTCGCCGTCAACGCGCACCAGCAGGTCCTCGCAGACCGTGCTGAACTTCAGCGAGGCCGTGCCGCCGTGCGGGATCTCGATGACCGTGGCGTAGCTGCGCACCAGCAGCTCGCCGTCGCTCTGCTCGGTCACGGTGATCATGCCGAGCCAGTGCCGGTGGCGGATGTCCGCCTCGTCCAGCGCCTTGCGTGCGGCCAGCGCGCCCGCGGCGATCTTGTCGCGGCCCTGCACCGGGTGCGGGTGGCCGTTCGCGTCGAAGACGCCGTCCTCGGTGAAGGTCTGCGCCCACTGCGCCGTCAGACCGTCGTCGAGCAGGCGCATCTGCCAGGCGTAGAACTGCTGGACCTCAAGGTAGAGGTCCGCGGAGACCGGCTTGCCGGCCGCCTCCAACAGGGCATCCATGCGAGTACTCCTCTTTCGTCAGCCCACAGACGGCCCCGCGCGGTGGCCGTCTCCGTGCACTGAGGGTCGGGAACGCTGCTCGACGCCGTGTGGAGCCCGTCTCGAGCTCGCCGGCCCCCGCCGGACCGCGCCGTGCGGCACCAGAACCCTGCGAAGCGGCCGTCCACCGGCTCTCGAGCGCCACCCCCCACGCTGACCTCAGCCGTGAGGAGACAGCCCGTGAGGAGAGTGGCTCGATGCACCTGATCGATCTGTCCACGCCGGTCGACGCCCGCTTCTGGGAGCCGGAACCGGTGCGGCACGAGCCGATGACCCCCGCTCAGGGGGCCGAGCACATGACCGGCGCGATGCGCGAGCACTTCGGCCTCGACCTCTCCGTCGACGAACTGCCCGACGGCGAGTTTCTCAACAACGACACCTTCACGCTGACCGCGCACACCGGCACCCACGTGGACGCCCCCGCGCACTACGGCTCCCGCACCGAGTACGGCAGCGGCGTCCCGCGCACCATCGACGAGCTGCCGCTGGACTGGTTCGTGCGTCCGGCCTTCGTGCTCGACCTGACCGAGATCGGCTCCGGCGCGGCGGGCGTCGGCGACCTCGAATCAGCCCTCGACCGCATCGGCTACACCCCGCGGCCCTACGACATCGCGCTGCTGTGGACCGGGGCCTCGGCGCGGGCGGGAACCCAGGAGTACTTCACCAAGTTCGTCGGCCTCGACGGCCCGGCCACCGAATACCTGCTCGACTTCGGCGTGCGCGTCATCGGCACCGACGCCTTCAGCCTGGACGCACCGTTCCCGCACATCATCAGCGAATACCAGCGCACCGGGGATCGCAGCGTCCTGTGGCCCGCGCACTTCACCGGCCGCCGCCGCGAGTTCTGCCAGATCGAGCGCCTCGCCAACCTCGAGGCGCTGCCGGTCGCACACGGCTTCCAGGTCAGCTGCCTGCCGGTCAAGCTGACCGGGGCGGGCGCGGGCTGGACCCGGGCCGTCGCGATGATCGGGGACGCCTCGTGATCGGCCGCGCAGTGCCGACGGGCACGTCCACGCCGCGCCCGGTCGCGCTGCTGCTGCCCGGCCAGGGCGCCCAGCATCAGGGCATGGGCGTCGGCCTCTACGAGCGCGAACCCGCCTTCACCGACGCCATCGACGACTTCTTCGTCCTGCTCGGCCGCGAGGGCGCCGCGATCCGCGCCGACTGGCTCTCCTCGAACCCGCGCGTCGCCGTGGACGAGGCGATTCGCGCGCAGCCGCTGCTGTTCGGCATCGGCTACGCGATGGGCCGGATGTTGCAGTCCTGGGGCGTGGAGCCCTCGGTTCTGCTCGGCCACAGCGCGGGGGAGTACGTCGCGGCCGCGCTGGCCGGGGTGGTCAGCCTGGAAGACGCCGCCGCGCTGCTGCTCTCCCGCGTCGAGCTGTTCCAGCACGCCCCGCTCGGCGGGATGCTCGCCGTGGTCGCCGACGAGGAGCGGGTCGCGCCGTTCCTGACCGACGAGGTGGTCGTCGGCGCGGTCAACGGCCCGGGCCAGCTTCTGGTCGCCGGCCCGGAGCCGCAGCTCTCCGAGGTGCGCGCGGCCCTGGAGCGCGCGGAGATCACCTGCATGCCCGCCAAGGCGCTGCGCGGCTTCCACAGCCCCTCGATCCTGCCGGCCTGCGCCGCCTCCGTCCCCGCGTTCGCCGGGATCCAGCTGAACGCCCCGGCGATCCGGATCGTGTCCGCCTCGCGCCCCGGGTTCCTGGACAAGGCGACCGCCCGCGACCCGCAGTTCTGGGCGATGGTGCCCGGCGTGCCGGTGCTCTTCGGCCCGGCGCTCGATCACCTCCTGTCGCAGGGCTCTTACCTGCTGGTCGAAACCGGGCCCGGGCAAGGCCTCTCCGTGCTGGCCCGCCGCCACCCAGAGGTGCTCTCCCGCCGCAGCGCGGTCGTCTCGCTGCTCGGCCACCGGCCCGCGGGGCCCGAGGCCGACCGGGCCGCCGTGGTGCGCGCCGTCGACCGGCTGGTCTCCGAGGGCTACCGGGTGCCGCCGGCGGTCCGCGACTGCCTCGTCGACGAGCAGCCGGCCGCCGCCGTGCCCGCCGTGCTCATCCCGGCCGGGATCGCGCTGTGACCCCGGCCCCGGCGTGACACACCACCACATTCGAACTCTTACCAACCGAGCGGAAAGAATTGGGATGATGTCAGCGAAAACACCGGCACCGGCGCTGGTCACCGGCTCCACCAGCGGCATCGGGCTGGCCACCGCCCGGCTGCTGGCCGAGCGGGGGCACCCGGTATTCCTGTGCGCACGTACCCAGGAGGACGTTGACGGCGCCGTGGAGAAACTGCGCGCGGACGGCCACACCGCGGCCGGCCTGCGCACCGACGTGACCGAAGGACGGGACGTCGAGAACCTCGTCGCGGCCGCGGTGGATACTTACGGACCGCTCGGCATCCTGGTTAACAATGCCGGGCGCAACGGCGGCGGCGTGACCGCCGAAATCCCCGACGAGCTGTGGTACTCAGTCATCGAAACCAATCTCAACAGCGTCTTCCGGGTCACCCGGCAGGTGCTCGCGCACGGCGGCATGCGCGAACGCGGCTGGGGCCGGATCGTCAACATCGCCTCCACCGGCGGAAAGCAGGGAGTGGTGTTCGGGGCGCCCTACTCGGCGGCCAAGCACGGCGTGGTCGGCTTCACCAAGGCCCTCGGCCTCGAGCTGGCGACCAGCGGCATCACCGTGAACGCGGTCTGCCCGGGCTACGTCGAGACCCCGCTCGCGGTGAAGGTGCGGCAGGGCTACGCGGACCACTGGGGCACCACCCAGGACGAGGTCCTCACCAAGTTCCAGGCCAAGATCCCGCTCGGCCGCTACTCGACCCCGCAGGAGGTGGCCGGACTCGTCGGATACCTGACGAGCGACACCGCCGCCTCCATCACCGCCCAGGCGCTCAACGTGTGCGGCGGCCTCGGCAACTACTGAAGACCCCGGCGCCGGCGCGGAGCCCGGGCCGGCGGTCGCAGCGAACGAAAAGAGAACCACAGTGGCGACCCACAACACCAAGCACGACATCACCGTCGAGGCCGCGGCGGAAACCGTTTTCGGGCTGGTCGCGGACGTCGCGGGCTGGCCGCAGGTCTTCGGCCCCACCGTGCACGTCGACCTGTTGCGCGACGAGGCGGGCGAGCAGCTGCTGCGGATCTGGGCGATGGCCAACGGCGAGGTGCGCGACTGGACCTCCCGCCGCACCCTGGACCGCGCCGCCGGCACCATCTCCTTCCAGCAGGTGGTCTCCAGCCCGCCGGTCGCCTCGATGGGCGGAAAGTGGATCATCGAGCCGCTCGGAAACGGCGAGCGCTGCTCGGTGACGCTGACCCACGAGTTCGAGGCGATCGCGGACGACCCGGACGCGGTCGCGTTCATCCAGCAGGCGGTCGACCGCAACAGCAACGCCGAGCTGGCCGCGCTCAAGACCGCGGCCGAGCAGCAGGACGGACCGGACCGGCTGCGCTTCACCTTCAGCGACGGGGTGTCCATCAGGGGCCCGGTGTCCGAGATCTTCGAGTTCATCAACCGGGCCGACCTGTGGCCGCGGCGGCTGCCGCACGTCAGCCGGCTCGACCTGACCGAGCGGGTGCCGGGCGTGCAGCGGATGGTCATGGACACCCGCAGCCCGGACGGCTCGATCCACACCACCGAGTCGGTCCGGCTGTGCTTCGCGGACCGCGGCGAGATCCTCTACAAGCAGCTGCAGGTCCCGCCGGTGATGAGCGCTCACACCGGCCGGTGGGAGTTCCGCGCGGCTGCGGACGGCCTGGTCGAGGCCAGGTCCTGGCACACCGTCACGCTCAACCCGGCGGGCGTGCGCGAGGCGCTGGGCCAGGAGGCGAGCATGGAGGAGGCCAGGCAGAAGGTGCGGCACGCGTTGGGCACCAACAGCCTCACCACACTGCGCCACGCCAAAGAGCACGTGGAGGCGCCGCCCGCGTGAGCGCGAACAAAGCCGTCGAATCGCGGTGAAGCGCGAAGCCCGGCGGTCCGGTGCGAGCACTGCGCTCGTCCGGACCGCCGGGCTTCGTCCTGTCCGAAGCGTCTCGCCGACAGGCCGCGTCCGTCGGGCGGGGCACCCTGCCCGACGGACGCGGAGCGACGACTGAGGCCGCTCGTGCGGCAGAAGACCGCCGAAGAGCTCCCGGACTTCGTCGCCAGATGTCTACGACGCACTCGCGCGGCGGGACGCGGGCTCGGGTGCGGAGCGCGCTCACACCTCGCTGAACACCTCTTCGTACTCCAGCCTGGGCAGCCGCTGGAACCACGGGTCGTCGCCGGGCTTGCCGATGTTGACGACCGTCAGCACCTTGTGTTCCCCGTCGGGGAAGAACTCCAGATCGATGCCGCTCGCGTTGTAGCCGATCATCGGACCGGCGGCGAGGCCGGCGGCACGCACGCCCAGGATGAAATAGCCGACCTGCAGCTGCGCGTAGGACAGCGCGGCCTCCTCGCGCGTCGCCGGGTCGCTGAAGTGCACGTCCTTCGCCTGCGGGAAATGCGGGAAGACGCGTGGAAGCTCCTGGTCGAAGCGCAGGTCGGCGGCCAGGATCGCCACCAGCGGGGCCGAGCGGGCCTTTTCGGCGTTGCTGCCGAAAAGATGCCGCAGCAGGCGGTCCTTCGCCGCCGCGGAGCGCACCAGGACCACCCGCAGCGGCTGGGCGTTGAACGCCGTGGGGGCCCACTTGATCAGCTCGTAGATCGCCCGCAGCTGCTTGTCGGACACCGGCTCCGAGCTGAAGTTGTTCGGCGTGCGCGCGTCGCGGAAGAGCAGGTCCGCGGCGGCGTCGTCGAGGACCAGCGGGGCGCGGACAAGGGTTTCGGACATCGGGACCGTCCTTCCTCGGATGCCTCCACGGTCGTGCGGCGGGCTCGTCGCGCGGCCGAGGATCCCTTGAGCCGCGAGCCGGCCGCCGCGCCGCGGGCACCCCGGCCCGTTCCGCCTTTCACCCGTCCTCCAGCCACCCTCCAACGCGAATTGGGACAGTCCGTGCGAATGCGCTCGTCGGCCGCGCGCCCACCGCGTACGCCCCACCGCACCACGGCACATGACATGAGGAGCCACAAGTGAATCAGGGTACTGCCCCAGCTGTCCCGGCCGCGACGCCGCCGGGGGCGCGAGTGCGCGCGGACGAACTGGAGCGCCGCTTCGGCGTGATGGCCGACCCTGCCAATCCGCTCGGGCAGCAGGCGGTGCTCGCCGCGGACGACCACTGGGAGGTGCTGGGGGAGGGCGAGGCGCTGCTCGACGATTTCGGCATGGGCGCCGAGTTCGTGCCCGCGTGGCTCGGCGGGAGGCTCGACCGGCTGGACACGCTCGGCAGGATCCTGCGACCGGTGTTCCGCCGCGATCCCTCGCTCGGCTTCGGCTACGGGCTGGCCAGTTTCATCGCGGCGGCGCCGGTCTGGTTCGCCGGCACCGAGCGGCAGCAGCGCTGGGTCGCGGGCCTGCTGCTGTCCGGCGGCCGGGTCGCCGTCGCGCGCCGCGGCGAGCCGCACGCCAACGACTTCGTGCGCGACGAGATCGCGGCCCGGCCGGCGTCCGGGGGATTCCGCCTCAACGGAGTCAAGACAGTCGTCGCCAACGCCGACAGAGCGCGCGGCCTGGTCATCTTCGCGCGCGTCGACGACCGCCCCACGGCGCGCAGCCACAGCCTGCTGTTGCTCGACCGCGAGCAGTTGCCCGCCGAATGCGTCGAGGACCTGCCCAGGTACCCGACCGTCGGAATGCGCGGCTGCCACTTCGGCGGTCTGGAGATGATCGACTGTCCGGCACCGGCTGACTGCGTGGTCGGCGAGGCCAACGGCGCGCTGGAACTCTCGCTGCGCTCCTCGTTGCTCATACGCGGATTGGTGCCGGCCACTCTCATCGCGTGCGGTGACTCGGCCCTGCGCACCGCCGTACGCTACGCCGTAGACAACCAGCGCGGCGGAGTACCGCTGCGCACTCCGCACGCCCGTACGGTCGTCGTAGGGGCGTTCCTGGACCTGCTGCTCAGCGACTGCGTCACCCTCGTCGCTTCCCGCGCCGCGCACCTGCTGCCGGACCGGATGTCCGCCGGCGCCGCCGCCGCGGCGTACCTGGTGCCCAAGGTCCTGACCGAGAGCTGCGACGATTTGACCGTCATCCTCGGCGATGCCCAGTACCACCGCTTCGGCCCGTACGGGATGTTCCAGAAGCAGCTGCGCGACTTGCCGGTGATGGGCCTCGGTCACGCGGGAAGCGCGGCCCGCCAAGCCACGATCATCCCGCAACTGCCGCTGTTCGCCCGCGCCGACCCGGCGACGGCCACCCAGCCCCCGGAGACCCTGTTCCGGGCGAGCGACTGCCTCCCGCCGCTCGAACTCGACCGGCTGGAGGTTCTCGGTGAGGCCGATCCGCTTGCCGCGTCTCTGCTCGGCATCCAGGGACTGCTCGACGACGCGGACGGCGCGGACGAGGCGGAACGCGCGGCGCTGCGCGAGGTGGGCGGCCACTTCGCCAAGGAGCTCGCCGATCTGCGCAAGGCATGCGCGGCGCTCGCCGGCAGGGGCCACAACACGCTCTCCACGCCGTTCAGCTACGCGCTGGCCGATCGCTACGCCCTGCTGTGCGCCGCCGCCGCGTGCCTAGGCGTCTGGCGCGCGCAGCTCGGCGACGATCCGTTCCTCGCGGACCCGGCATGGCTGCTGTGCGCGCTCGTCCGCATCGGCGGGCGCCTGGGCCTGCCCGCCGCGAAGCTGCCCGTGGCCACTTCACAGCGCCTGCTCGACGAGGTGATGGCCCGCTTCACCGGCGAGCGCAGCTACGACCTCTACAACAGCCCGCTCGCCGCGCACCCGCACTGACCCGCGTCGTGCCCGGCCCTTCTCAGACGTCCGGCGCGAGACACTCGGCCGGCAGCGGAAACCACCGCAACGCCTCGACTCGCTCCGGCAATCCCGTCGGCCCTTGATCCGCCAGGTCCGGCAGTGCGCCGAGGATCGCGCGCGCCCGCTCCAGCTGCGGCCCGAGCACTTCCTCACCCGCGGTCGTACGCCGGTGCGGATACTCGATGCCTGCTTCTCCACCCTCGAACCGGACGTCCGTGAGGCGCACCGGCGGCTCGCCGACCTCGCCGCGGTGCCGCCACAGGCCGGTGGCCGCGTCGAACGCGTAGTGGGGAAGCAACCGGTGACCGTGCGTCGCCAGCAGGTCGACGGCGTCGACCAGGTAGTCGCGCACGCAATCGCTGATGAAGTAGTTGAAGTTGACCCGGACCCAGCCGGGTTTGATGCCCTCGCAGCCGAGTCCGATCTCGTGCTCGAAGGCGCGGGAATGCTCGGCGTCGATGGCGAGCAGACGGTGCCCATACGGACCGGCGCAGGAACAGCCGCCGCGGGCTTGGATGCCGAACAGGTCGCTGAGCACCGCGACGACGAAGTTGTGGTGCAGGAACAGCCCCGGCTCCGGCGCGTGAATCCGGAAGGAGACGATCGAGAGCCGCCGCGCGTCCCGGTTGCCGAGGATGTCGACGGCCGGATTCGCGGACCAGCGCTCCAGGGCGTGGCGCCACAGCCGCTCTTCGCGCGCCCGGATCAGATCGGTGCCGACCGCCTGCTTGAGCGCGAAGACGAGCCCGGCGCGGATCGACTCGACGATCGCGGGAGTGCCGCCCTCCTCCCGCGCGACCGGATCATCGAGGTAGCGGTGCCCGAACGGGTCGACGAACAAGACCGTGCCGCCGCCCGGGGCTGTCGGAACCCGGTTGCGCACGAGATCGCGGCGTACGACGAGCACGCCGGGCGTCTGCGGCCCGCCCGGGAACTTGTGCGGGGACAGGAAGACGGCGTCCTTGTGGTCGCCGCGCCCCGGAGCGCTCTCCCGCATCCGGATCGGCACGTAGGGCCCGGCCGCCGCGTAGTCCCAAAACGACAACGCGCCGTGCGAGTGCAGCAGGGCGGCGATCGCGTCGGTGTCGGAAAGCAGTCCGGTCACATTGGACGCGGCGGAGAAGCTGCCGATAAGCAGCGGGCGGTCCGCGTACTTGCGCAACTGCTCGGCCAGGTACCGCTGGTCGATGTGTCCGTCGCGGTCCTCGGGCACGACCACGACGTCAGCGATCGACTCGCGCCAGGGAAGTTCGTTGGAGTGGTGCTCGAACGGTCCCACGAACACCACGGGGGTGTCCTGCTCGGCCAGGCGCGGTTCGCGCCCGCGCAACTCGAGGATCGCGACGAGCTTGTTGATCGCGGCCGTCGCCCCGGATCCGGTGAAGATCACCAGATCGTCTTCGGTGCCGCCGACCGCGTCCCGGATGATCCGCCGGGCGTCCTCCCGCAGCCGCGTGGTGGCCCGGCCGGTGCTTGAGCTCTCGGTGTGCGTGTTGGCGTAGCGGGGCAGCACCTGGCCGCGGATGAAGTCCTCGATGAAGTCGAGCGCACGTCCCGAGGCGGTGTAGTCGGCGTACACGGCGCGGCACGGCCCGTAGGGGCCGTCGAGCACCTCATCGTCACCGATCAGTCCTCGCCGTACCCGCTCGAGCAGGGGCGAGGTCGGCAAGTCGGCGGGAGGGGCCTCGGAACGTGTGGACATGGACACGTTGCCCAGGATAGGTGTTCGCGACCCGATGCGAGAGTGCGCGGGCGCCGGGCCGCGCGAGCTTGGCCTGGCGCTGCTTCAGAACACGGAACAGAGGGTTCGATGCGGCCGCCTATCGCGGCACGGTGTCGGCGGCCGTGCTCATTTGAAGGTCACCGTGTGGGCGCGGCCGCCTGCCGCGAAGGCGAGCAGCCGAAGCCCCTCCTCCTCCAGCTCCTGCCGCTCGGCCGGCGTGATCGGCGCGAACGGCTGGATGACCAACGCGGCGCTCCCTTGCCCGCGCTCGATCCGCCACTGGCCCCGCACCGCGCCGTCGACCAGGATCGTCGGGGCCACCAGCCCGTTCTTCGTATGCGTGATCTCCCGATGCTCATCGCTGATGACCCTCGTCCGGTCGGCGTGCGCCATCAGCAGGTTGTCGAACTCGGGAAGGAACCGCACCGCGGCGGGCGTGTCCGGATCCGGCAGCGGCGCGTCCGGCAAGTCGAACAGCTCCCTACCGTGCTCATCGGCGAACGTGCGCAACCGGGGCCGCAGCCGCTCGACGACCTCGGCGAGTCTCGTGAGCCCCGACCAGGCTTGCACGTCCTTGACGGTCGCCGGACCGTAGGCCGCCAGGTAGCGAAGCACCATCTCCTCGGGCCTCGCGTCCGTGCAGATCGGGCGCCCGAGCCATGCGACGTCCGTCGTGCACGGCACGGAGCCGTGTGATCCCCAGATGCCCGCGGGCGGCACGTGCACCAGCGGGAGCAGGTAGCGGACCGTGTGCATCAGCGCCGTCCGGTCGTGGCCGGGCCACCGCGCGCCGAGCGCCTCGCGCAGCTCGAGGTTGTTCAACGGCCGCTCGTCCAACAGTTCGCGGCCGACTCGCTTGAGCTCCTCGAGGTCGACTCCGGCCAATTGCCTGCCGTAGTACGTCCGCTGCGCGCGCTCGCGTACCGGCTGCAGGAGCGGCCGCAGCCACAGGAAGTCCGCCGCGGTGACGACGTGCAGCGTCGCGCGCATCAGGCCGGAGCGTACGACCGTCCTGTCTTCGATCAGGCGGGTCAGATCGGGCTGGGTGAAGCCGTCCACGCGCGTCCACAGCGAGAAGTACGGCGGATCAGGCAGTTGGGACTGCAACCCGAACAGCCGGTGCACCGCCTCGGCGGCCGGAATCCGCCAGCGCTCAAGCAGCCCCTGCCGGTGGAGCGTGGCGCGGTTGAGGGCGCGGCGGTCGAGTACCGGCAGCGCCCGCAGGCGCTCGGTCCCGGCCCGGCTTCGCTGCTGCGCGGGCATGCGACAGCCTTCCGTGATCGGGCCCGCTCGCGGGCGCTTCGGTCGGGTCTGACTGTATCCACCGGCGCTTGTGCGCGGCGACGACCCGCCGAGGGCTTCCGCCCGTGGTCGCACGGATTCGTGAAGCCCTCGGCGGGTCTGTCGCGCTTAGGGCCTGTTTGGAAAGTCTCGCCTGGGCCGCGGCGCCTGCCACGCACGCTCGCTGCGTTGTCGGATCGTCCACGTACGCCCGGTACGAGGACGACCCTCCGCCTTGCGATCGCACGCGCCAGACACCGCGGCCTTAACCGGCGCTAGTTCCAAAACACGCCCTAGCCGAGGGATACGTCGGCGACCGGGTCGCGAGCATGGTGACCCTGATCCGCGACGGCGAGGT
>NZ_DASRGV010000062.1:0-18445 GCF_035650855.1 Actinocrinis sp.
GTGCTCGACGAGCCGGTCAACGGGCTCGACCCGGAGGGCATCCTCTGGATCAGGAATCTGATGAAGCGGCTGGCCGCCGAGGGCCGCGCGGTGCTGGTCTCCTCGCACCTGATGAACGAGATGGCGGTCACCGCGGACCACCTGCTGGTGATCGGCCGCGGCCGGCTGCTGGCGGACTGCTCCACGGCCGAGTTCATCCGGCGGCACACCGATCCGGCGGTTTACGCGGCGACTCCGGACGTCGCGAAGCCGGCGCTGCTCGAGGAGGCGTTCATGCGGCTGACCGCGAACGCCGTGGAGTACGCCGCCCGCTGACCCACCGCCACCCGGCGCGACTCGCGCGGCGGCAGGGGACCGCGCGATGCGCGCCGCGAACCAGAACCGCAAGCAGAACCCGAACCCGAACCGGCACCTGCGGATCGCCCAGCCTTGCCTCGGCCCGGCGGCCGAGAACCCACCCACGAGGGGAAATCATGAGTACTCTGACCATCGCGCCGAGCACCTCGACGCGGCCGACGCACGCTCCCGGCTTCACCGATCTGCTGCGCAGCGAGTGGACCAAGTTCAAGACGCTGCGATCCACCTGGTGGTCGCTCGGCGCGATGCTGTTCCTCTCGCTCGGCATGTCGATCCTGCTCACCTCGCTCTTCACCGCGCACTACGCGACGCTCGGCCCGGAGGACAAGGCCAGCTTCGGCAACGACACCATCGGCCTGATCCTGCAGCCCGGGGCGCAGCTCGGGGAGCTGGCCCTCACCGTGCTCGGCGTCCTGCTGATCAGCTCCGAGTTCTCCACCGGCATGATCAAGGCCACCGTGCTGGCCGCGCCGCGCCGCACCCCGGTGCTCGCGGCCAAGGCAGCGGTGCTGGCCGGGGTGGTGCTGGTGCTCTCCGAAGTGATCGCCTGGGCCTGCTTCCTGGTCGGCAGCGCGATCGTGCACAAGCACGCGAGCGTCACCCTCTCCACCCCCGGCACGCTGCGCGCGGTCCTCGGCTTCGGCGGCGTGATGGCGATGACCGCACTGATCGCGCTGGCCACCGGCACCCTGCTGCGGCACACCGCCGCGGCGGTGAGCGTCGCCCTGGGCGTGAACCTGGTCGTGCCGATCCTGCTCGAACTCGTCCCCGGCAGCGTGGGCCGGCACCTGAGCTACGCGATGCCGCAGCGGGCCGGGCAGCTGATCATGGACCGGACGGAGTCCGTCAACACGCCGTACAGCCAGTGGACCGGCTTCGGCATCGTCGCGCTGTGGACCGTCGTCCTGCTCGCGCTCGCCTTCTGGTCGATCAAGAAGCGGGACGTGTGAGCCCTGATCGGCGAGACTGAGAACCGACCAGGACATTCGGAACGACC
Organism: Actinocrinis sp.; assembly: GCF_035650855.1. GTDB lineage: Bacteria > Actinomycetota > Actinomycetes > Streptomycetales > Catenulisporaceae > Actinocrinis. The sequence continues at coordinate 1,355 of NZ_DASRGV010000062.1, forward strand.
GTGGACTTCCGGAAAGGAACCGCAATGATCGCCAGGCGCGCGCTGCGAGAGATCGTCGCGGCGCGCACCTGGCGTGAGGTGCTGTACGCGCTGCTCGGCTGGCCGCTCGGCATGCTCGGCTTCGCCGCCGTCGCCGCGACCCTGCTGCTTACCGTCGCGTCGATCGGGACGGTCGTGGTGCTGGTGCCGGTGCTGCCGCTGTTCCTCGCGCTGGACCGCGCGGTGGGCGGGCTGTGCCGCCGCACCGCGAACGGGCTGCTGCGGCTGGACGTGCCGAAGCCGACGAGGGCGCCACGCGGGCCCGGCCTGCTTGGCTTCCTGGCCCGGCACGTCGCCGACCCGGTGGCCTGGCGCTCGGTCGCGTATCTCGCGCTGCGGCTGCCGCTCGGGATGATGCAGTTCGCCTTCGGCGTCCTGCCGTGGCTCTACGCGCTCACGTTCCTGGGGTATCCGCTGATCTGGAAGCTGACGCCGGGGCACGTCACCGATCGGCACGGCGTTCGCCACACCTCGGCGCTCCAGCTCGGCAGCTTCTACTTCGATACCTGGCCGCGCGCGATGCTCGCGGTGGCGTTCGGGGCGCTGGTGCTGATCGCAGCACCGTGGATCACCCGCGGCAGCCTGCTGCTCGACCGCTGGCTGCTGCCGCGGCTGCTCGGGCCCTCGGCCAGCTCGGTGCGGATCAGGGAGCTGGAGGAGACCCGCGCCAACGCGATCAACGAGGCCGCGGCCACGCTGCGCCGGATCGAACGCGACCTGCACGACGGGGTGCAGGCCCGGCTGGTCGCGCTCGGCATGCAGCTGGGCCGGGCCGAATCCCGGCTCAAGGCGCAGGAGTACGACCGCGTCTGGGAGCTGGTGAGCACGTCGCGGCAGGACGCCAAGGAGATCATCGGCGAGCTGCGGGAACTGGTGCGCGGCATCCACCCGCCGGCGCTGGACTCAGGGCTCGAACCCGCGCTGCGCACGCTGGCGGCGCGATCACCGATCCCGGCCTCGGTGCGCGTCGAACTGCCGCAGCGCCCGCCCGCCTCGGTGGAGACGATGCTGTACTTCAGCGCCGCGGAGCTGCTGACGAACGCCGGCAAGCACAGCGGGGCGTCCACGATCGCGCTGACCCTGCTGACCGATGGCGAGCGCACCCGGCTGATCGCCACCGACGACGGCAAGGGCGGCGCGCGCCTGGACGGCGCGGGCACCGGGCTGCGCGGATTGGCCGAGCGGGTACGAACCGTAGACGGGCACTTGGACGTGGACAGCCCGCCGGGCGGCCCGACCACGATCACGATCGAGCTGCCGATCAGGCTGTGACAGAACCCGAACGGGTCGGAACGGGACGGGATAGCAATGCTCGTAGTCATCGCCGAGGACACCGCGATCCTGCGCGGCGGTCTTATCGGCCTGCTTGAGGACGAGGGACACCGGGTAGCCGCGGCGGTCGCCGACGGCGAGGCGCTCAAGCTCGCGGTCGCAGAATACCGGCCCGACGTCGTCGTCGCCGACATCAGGATGCCGCCTACGCACACGGACGAGGGCGTGCGCGCGGCGTTGGAGCTGCGCGCCCGCGATCCGAAGCTGCCGGTGCTGCTGTTCTCGCAGTACGTGGAGACACAGTACGCGGGCAGGCTGCTGGCCGGCGGCTCGGCCGGTATCGGCTATCTGCTCAAGGAGCGTGTCTTGGACGTGAAGGACTTCGTAGACGCGTTGGAACGCGTGGCTGCGGGCGGCACCGCACTCGACCCGGAAGTCGTCTCGCAACTCGTCGGCGCGAGCCGGGCCACCTCGGTCGCGGACGTGCTCAGCCCGCGCGAGCGCGAGGTGATGGCGCTTATGGCCGAGGGCCGCTCGAACAGCGCGATCGCCGAGGCGCTGTTCGTGACCGAGCGCGCCGTTGAGAAGCACGTGGCGAACATCTTCACCAAGCTGGACCTGCCGGTCTCCGCCGCCGACCATCGCAGGGTCCTGGCGGTGCTGCGCTACCTCGGCCTGGAAAACGGCAAATAGAAATCAGCACCCTGTGTCCCGTTGAACAGGACAACTGGATGACAACGCCTCGTCCGGTTACAGCTTCTGCAATGGAGCAAACGCGAGCACCAGTTTGCGCACGCCGGAGGAGCCGAAGTCCACGGTCGCGTGTTCGCCGGAGCGTCCCTCGACCGCGACGACCGTGCCGAGGCCGTACGTGTCGTGCACGACCCGATCCCCCGGAGCGACCGAGATCGGCTCGCGATTGCCCGGGCCGGCCGACTTGAACCCCCGCTCCCGCGAGCGCTGCGCCGCCGCCGTCAGCGAGGGCGCGAGCGTTCCGAACGACGTGGACTGCGGTTCCGGAGCGGTGCGCTGCCAGTCGATCAGCTTGTCCGGCACTTCGGACAGGAACCGCGACTGCGGGTTGTACGCGGGTGAGCCCCAGGCCGAGCGCATCACCGCGCGGGTGAAGTAGAGCCGCTGCCGGGCGCGCGTGATGCCGACGTACGCGAGCCGGCGCTCCTCCTCCAACTCCTTCGCGTTGCCGAGCGAGCGGGTGTGCGGGAAGACGCCTTCCTCGAGACCGGTCAGAAAGACGACCGGGAACTCCAGGCCCTTCGCCGTGTGCAAGGTCATCAGCGTGACCACGCCGCCGCTGTCGCGGTCCGGGATCTGGTCCGCGTCGGCGACCAGCGCGACGCGCTCCAGGAAGCCGGTGATCCCGCCCTCCGGATCGGTCTGCTCGTACTCGTGCGCGACCGCGACCAGTTCCTGCAGGTTCTCCACCCGGCTCTCGTCCTGCGGGTCGCTGGACTCCTGAAGCTCGGCGACGTAGCCGGTGCGCTCCAGGATCGACTCCAGCATCGCGGCCGGGCCGGCGCCCTCGGCCAGCTGCTCGCGCAGCGCGCCCATCAGTGCCGCGAAGCCCTTGACCGCGTTCAGTGACCGCGCCGCCAGGCCGTACGCCTCGTCGGCGCGGTCGATCGCCGCGCCGAAGGAGATCCGTTCGCGCTGAGCCAGCGCGTCGAGCATCGCCTCAGCGCGCTCGCCGATGCCGCGTTTGGGTACGTTGACGACGCGGCGCAGCGACACCGAGTCGTCCGGGTTCGCCAAAGCGCGCAGGTACGCCAGCGCATCCTTGACCTCCTTGCGCTCGTAGAAGCGGACGCCGCCGACCACCCGGTAGGGCAGGCCGACTCGGATGAACAGCTCCTCGAAGACTCGGGACTGGGCGTTGGTCCGATAGAAAACCGCCACCTCGCCCGGTTTCGCAAGCCCCTCGTCGGTAAGCCGGTCCACTTCGTTGGCGACGAACGCCGCCTCGTCGTGCTCGTTGTCGCCGACATAACCGGTGATCAGCGCGCCGTCGCCGGCGTCCGTCCACAGGTTCTTGGCGCGCCTGCTCTTGTTGCGGTCGATGACCGAATTGGCCGCGGCAAGGATCGTCTGCGTCGAGCGGTAGTTCTGCTCAAGCAGGATCGTGGTCGCGTTCGGGTAGTCGGCCTCGAACTCGAGGATGTTGCGGATGGTCGCGCCGCGGAAGGCGTAGATGGCCTGGTCCGCGTCGCCGACCACGCACAGTTCGGCCGGCGGCACCTCGCCGTCCGCGTCGTGGCCGTGGTCGTTCGGCCCGGCGCCGACAAGATCCCCGTCCACGGTGTACTTCGGAGCCTGCGATACCGCCCCGCCGACCAGCTCGCGCACCAGCACGTACTGCGCGTGGTTGGTGTCCTGGTACTCGTCGACCAGCACGTGCCGGAACCGGCGCCGGTAGGACTCGGCTACCGCGGGGAACGCCTGGAACAGGTTGACCGTGGTCATGATCAGGTCGTCGAAGTCCAGCGCCTTGGCCGCGATCAGCCGCTGCTGGTAGTTCGCGTAGACCTCGGCGATCAGCCGCTCCTGCTCGCTGGTCGCCTTGTCCCGGGCGCTCTCGTGGTCGACCAGTTCGTTCTTGAGCGCGGAGATCTGGGCCAGCAGGCCGCGCGGCGGATGCCGCTTCACGTCCAGTTCCAGGTCGCGGGCCACCGTGGTGATCAGCCGGCGCGAGTCGTCCGCGTCGTAGATCGTGAAGGACGAGGGCAGGCCGAGGTGGGTGTGCTCGCGGCGCAGGATCCGCACGCAGGCCGAGTGGAACGTGGAGACCCACATGATCTTGGCCCGCGGCCCGACCAGCGCGGCGACGCGCTCCTTCATCTCGGCGGCGGCCTTGTTGGTGAACGTGATCGCGAGGATCTCGCCCGGATGCACCCCGCGCTCGGCCAGCAGGTAGGCGATCCGGTGGGTCAGCACCCTGGTCTTGCCGGATCCGGCGCCGGCGACGATGAGCAGCGGACTGCCGGTGTGCACGACCGCCTCGCGCTGGGCCGGGTTGAGCCCGGAGAGCAGAGCCTCCGGATCGAGCCCGGAGCGCAGCCTGGCCGGGGCGAAGGTGCGCGCGGCCTCGGCGCGCTCGTGCTCCACGTCCTCGGGCGGCGGCGCCGCGCCCTCTTCCTCCTCCGGCGGCGGCTCGGGCAGCCAGTCGGAAGAGAGCGCGGGCAGCGCTGCCTCGCCCCGCAAGCGCGCCGCGGTGGGACCGGCACCGCGCGGCGGCTTTGGCAGGTCGAAGAGGGGGGCTTCATAGGAAGCGGAAGAGCTGCTCATCGTGAATCGAGTTTAGAGCGCGCGGCCGACAGGACCGGCGGCCCCCAGGCGGATCGTCAGATCCGGGAACGGCGAGCACCGAAAAGACGTTGCCACGCCTGAACACGAACGCTATGGCGCCGGAATACCGACACACGCGGCTGATTGAGGCAACGCGCGAACAACACGGTGTGGAGCAGAACGGTTACTCACCCGCCGCAGCGGGCGGGTCAGGGTCCGCCGAAGCCTCGCCCCGCACCCCGGAGGAGGCCCAATTTTACCGACACGATGTCGTGAAAATATCGGGCCGATGTGCTCTACGTCACGGCGCCGAGCGGCCCCGGGTTTAGCGCGGAAACCGAGCGGGCAAAACGGACTTTCAGGTGCAGAGGCTCAGGCAGCGGCCGGGAGGGCTGAACGCCGCGCCGGCGTCGCGCCAGGGTTCTGCGGGCAAAGACGAAACAAAATCCCGAGGCCCGCGGCGGCCATTCGGGCGACATCTCGCTATGGTTACGGGCCAGAAGCCAGCGAGCCTGCCGGTCCCCCGCACCGGCCGCCGGCTTCCGCGCCGAGTCCCAAGGCGTTCGGCAGGACCGAGATGCGCGCCCCTCTCCCCAGTGGGCCGGATCAAGACCTGCAGTCGCTAAGGGAGCCGGGGACCCACAGTCCCACCGGGGTGAATCGCCGCGCCAGACTCGTTCGGCACCGCCGAGCGCGCCGGGCAAGGCGTAGGGCGACTTCTTCCAGCCCGAACCCGTCAGCTAACCCGGTAGGCGCCGTCGGAAGAAGGAGTTATGGCGTCTCATCGCGCCCCGAAGGTAACCGGTAGAGCTACCGCCGCGGCGGCCGTGGTCGGTGTGACCGCAGGCACCGTCGCGCTGATGCCGGGAACCAGCCAGGCGTCACCGACGCAGAGTCTCAGCCAGGTCAAAGCCGAAGTCGCGACGCTCAACCAGCAGGCCGAAGTCGCCGGCCAGCAGTACGACGCGGCCCAGGAGCAGTACGCCAAGCTTCAGCAGAAGGTCGACGGGCTTCAGGCCCAGATCACCCGCGAGCAGTCGGCGCTCGACACCCTCGAGAACACGATGGGTCTGCAGGCGGCCGCGCAGTACCGCAACGGTGGTATCTCCCCGACCCTTCAGCTCGCGCTCAACTCGAGCCCGGAGAAGTACCTGAGCCAGGCCGGGATGCAGGACCAGCAGGCCCAGCAGGAGGCGATGCTGCTCAAGAGCATCGTCCAGGACAAGGCCCAGCTCGCCCAGGACAAGAAGGCCGCCACCGAGGCGCTGGCCGAAGAGCAGCAGGTACGCAGCCAGGCCGCGGCGCACAAGGCCCAGATCGCCGCCTCGCTCACCAAGGAGCAGGCGCTGCTCGCGACGCTCTCCGCCCCGGTGCGCGCCACGATCGCCGCCGGAGGCGGCTCGACCAGCGCCTACAACGGCCCTCTGCCCTCTGTCTCCGGCCGGGCGGCAGCAGCAGTCGCGTACGTTAAGTCGAAGGTCGGCGACGCCTACGTATACGGCGCCACCGGCCAGTCCGCATTCGACTGCTCCGGCCTGATTTACGCCGCGTATGCCTCCGCCGGCATGTCGATACCTCGCACGTCGGAGGAGCAGGCCGCCGCGGCTACCTCGATCCCCGAGTCCGCCCTCCAGCCGGGCGACGTCATCTACTTCTACGGGTATCCGCCGAGCCATATCGGCATGTACGTCGGCAACGGCATGTTCATCGACGCTCGCAACTCGAACGTCGGGGTGGTCTGGGGTTCGCTGGACCCGTCGTCGAAGTACTACTCGTACATGCCCGTGACCGGGTACGGCCGCTTCAGCTGATCCGGCCCCGCGGCGGCAGTCGCCCTCGCGGTCTCACCCGGCCGTCCGAATCGATCGGCACGGTCGGTACAACTCCACCAGCGTCCGAGCACGCAGCGCTTCACTGACCGCGGTCGCGGTTGCGACGCACCGCCTCCAGTGCCTCATGAAGAAGCGGGCCTGCCAGGTCGGCCTTCCCCTCCCCCCGACCGGCCTGGCAGCCGCCCCGACAGCGCCCGGACCGTCGAAACCGCCGCATCCAACCCCACCACCTCCCGCGGCCACCCACCCGACGGTCCGGGCGCACTCTTGCGCCGCGGCCCGCACCGCCGCGCTGCCGCGTGCTGCGGCCGCGGTGTCAGACCTCTGCCGAAGCCTCCGCGAAAGCCGCCCAGAGCCGCGCGTACGCCCCCTGCGCCGCCAGTAGCGCGTCGTGCGTCCCGTCCTCGACGACGCGGCCGCCCTCCAGCACCAGGATCCGGTCCGCGCGGGCCGCGGTGGTCAGCCGGTGCGCGACGACGAGCGTGGTGCGGGCGCGGGCCACCTCGTCCATGGCCCGGATGACCGCGGCCTCGGTGGCCAGGTCGAGCGCCGCGGTCGCCTCGTCGAGCAGCAGGATGTCCGGATCGACCAGGTAGGCGCGCGCCAGCGCGAGCAGTTGCCGCTGCCCGGCGGACAGGTTGCGGCCGCGCTCGCCCACCTGGTGCAGGTATCCGTCGGACAGGCGCGCGACCACGTCGTGCGCGCCGACCGCCCGGGCCGCGGCTTCGACCTCTGCGTCAGTGGCCTCGGGACGGCCGTAGGCGATGGCGTCGCGGACCGTGCCAGGGAACAGATACGCCTCCTGCGGGACCACGCCGAGCCGCGCGCGATAGCCGGCCAGGTCGTACTCGCGCAGGTCCACGCCGTCCACGCGCACCGAGCCCGCGGTCGGGTCGTAGTACCGCGCGACCAGCTTGACGAGCGTGGACTTTCCCGCGCCGGTCTCGCCGACCAGCGCCACGGTCGTGCCGGGCTCGATGGCCACGCCGATGCCGCGCAGCGCTTCGGGAGCGTCCGGGGAGTAGGAGAAGTGCAGGTCGCGGAACTCGATCCGACCGGTCAATCCGCCGGCCGGGACCGCGAGCGGCCGGTCGGCCTCGGGCGTCGCGGTCGGCGTGCGCATCAGACCTCGGATACGGCGCAGGCCGACATTCGCCTGCTGATAGCCGTCGAAGACCTGGGATAGCTGCTGGATCGGCGAGAAGATCATGTCCACGTACAGCAGGTACGCGATCAGCGCGCCGGCGGTCAGCGTGTGCTGCCCGATCCGGTGCGCGCCGTAGACCAGCGCGAGGGCGCCGGCGAGGTCGGCGAGGAACTGGACGAACGGGAAGTAGGTCGCGATGTACTTCTGCGCGCGGGTGCGGGTGACCCGGTAGGCGTCGGCCTTTCCGGCGAACCGGTCGCGGTTGACGCCCTCGCGCCGGAACGCCTGGGTGACCCGCATTCCGGCCACGTTCTCCTGCAGGTCCGCGTTGACCGCGCTGATCCGCTCGCGCGCCTCGGTGTAGGCGCGGGAGGACTTCTTGCGGAAGATCAGCGTCGCGACGACCAGGATCGGCAGCACGGCGTAGACCACCAGCGCCATCCGCCAGTCCAGCACCAGCAGCGCGGCGGCGATGCCGAAGAAGGTGAGCACCGAGACCACCGCGGCTGACACGCCGTTCTGCAGGAACGAGGCGAGCGCGTCGATGTCGGTGGTCATCCTGGTCATGATCCGGCCGCCCATCTCCTTCTCGTAGTAGTCCAGGCCGAGGCGCTGGAGGTGCGAGAAGGACTTGACGCGCAGCAGGTAGAGCAGGCGCTCGCCGGTCCGCCCGGTGACCATGGTCTGGATCGACTCGACGACCCAGTCGCCGACCACCAGCAGCAGGCCGAAGATCGACATGGTCACGATGACGTGGTAGGCCGCGCCCAGGATGCCCTGGTCCACGGCGGTGCGAATCAGAGCCGGAATGAGGAGCGAGGCGAGCGCGTCGGCGGCTTCGAGCAGCAGACCGAGGGCGAGCAGCCAGACGAACGGCCGCAGCAGCCTGCGCAGCGAGAACTCCGGCTCCTCGGCGTGCACGAGGGCTGAGTCGAGGTTGGGCTTGTCGGTCGCGGGCGGCAGCGCGGCGACCTTCGCCAGCAGGTCGGGTGTGGCGGGCAACCCGCCCATCATCCGGCCTGGACCGCCGCCTGCGCCGCCCTCGGCCCGTCGCTTGTAGTACGCGGCGAACGGGTTGGTGCCGTCGACCTTCGAGCGGTCCCAGAGCTCCGGCGTGACGCCGTCGACCAGGACGCCGTTCGCCTTCACGCCGTTGACGGGGAGCTTTTCGGTGGCGCCGTTCACGGCTGCGGCGTCGAGGACGGCTTCGGCCTCCGCGAGCACACCGCGTTCCAGTTCCGCCTCGGCCATCACCGCGCTCAGTTCGCCCGCGTCCACGCCCTCGGCATCATCGCCGGGTCCCGACAGCAGCAGCCGGTAGAGCGGACAGCGCTGTTCGAGTTCGGCCGACGTGCCGACATCGACCAGACGTCCTTCGTCGAGCACTGCGATCCGGTTCGCGAGTTGCAGGGTGGAGCGGCGGTGCGCGATCAGGACGGTCGTGCGCCCGGCCATCACCCGGCGCAGCGTCGCGTGGATCTCTGCTTCCGTGGCCGCGTCGATCGCCGAGGTCGCGTCGTCGAGCAGCAGGATGCGCGGGTCGGTCAGCAGGGCGCGGGCGAGGGCGACGCGCTGGCGCTGGCCACCGGAGAGGGTCAGGCCCTGCTCGCCGACCACGGTGTCATAGCCCTGCGGAAGATCCTCGATGAACCGGTCGGCCTCAGCCGCGCGGGCGGCGGCGCGGATCTGCTCCTCGGTCGCGTCCGGCCGCCCGTAGGCGATGTTGGCGCGCACGGTGTCGGAGAACAGGAACGCGTCCTCCATCACCAGGCCGATCGAGGCGCGCACCGAGTCCGTGGTCACCTCGCGCACGTCGTGCCCGCCGATGCGCACCGCGCCGGACTGCGGGTCGTAGAAGCGCGGCAGCAGCATGGCGACCGTCGACTTGCCGGACCCGGCGGTGCCGACCAGCGCCAGCGTCTCGCCGGGCTGCACCTCCAACGTCAGACCTTTGAGAACCGGACGGGAGGGCAGGTAGCCGAAGGTCACGTTCTCGAACCTGACGCTCGCGGCGCCCTCCGGCAGCGGCGGCGCGTCCGGCAGATCGGTGATCTGCGGCTTGGAATCGATGACCTCGAAGACGCGCACCGCGCTGGCCCGCACCTGCTGGCCGAAGGTCAGCAGCGTGGCCAGGGCGCGCACCGGCCCGCCGAACTGGGCCAGGTAGGCGGAGAAGGCGAGGAAGGTGCCGAGGGTGATGTGCCCGCGCAGCGCCAGCCAGCCGCCGAAGGCCAGCACCCCGAGCTGTCCGAGGGTGGGGATCGCGCTGAGGGTCGGGTTGTACTTCGCGGTCAGCCGGATCGAGCGCAGCCGGGCGGCGAATACCGACTCGGCGGCGCCCTCAAGCTTATGAACCTCTTGCCGCTCCTGCCCGAAGCCCTTCACCACGCGCACGCCGGTGACCGCGGACTCGACCACGCCGGCCAGCATCCCGGCCTTCTGCTGCGCGTCCCAGGTGGCCGGGAACAGCCGCTTGCGGGCCAGCGTGGTGACCAGGGCGAGGCCGGGGCCGACGGCGAGCCCGATCAGCGTGAGCATCGGGGAGAGCACCAGCATGGCGACCAGCGAGCTGATGAAGGTGAGCATCGTGCCGGCCAGCATCGGGGACATCCCGAGCAGCTGGGCGACGATGTTGATGTCGGAGGAGGAGCGCGAGACGATCTGCCCGGTCTCCAGGTTGTCCTGGCCCTGCCCGTCGAGCTGGGTGAGCGCGTCGAACACGTCGGTGCGCAGGTCGTTTTGCACCTCGATGCCGACGCGGCCGCCGACGTAACGCCGGGTGCGCGAGACGACCAGGTTCAATACAGCGACCACGAGCAGTGTGATCGCCCAGGGCAGCAACGGCTGCGAGTGCCTGATGATCACGTCGTCGATGACAGCGCGCTGAATCAGCGGCACGGCCAGGTTGATGCCGGTGAGCGCTAACGATGCGGTAACGGCGACGATGACGAGCTTCTTGTACTTCCAGGTGTAGCCGAGCAGCCGGCGCAGCCAGCCGTCTCCGCTGACACTGGCACTGGCGTTACCGGCGCTGGCGTCACCGGCGTTACCGGTGCCGGCGCTGCTGTTCGTCCCCGTGGCCCCGTCCTGCTTTGCGCCGCTTGACCGCCATGCTGAAATCCTCGGCACCTGACCCCCTCGTCTTGGCTCCGAGCATTATATATGAGAAAGACTCACTAATCTCAGACGAGCCTGCGGGCGGTAGCCCAGCGGGACAGTTCGTGGCGGTTGGAGAGCTGGAGTTTGCGCAGCACGGATGACACGTGGCTCTCCACGGTCTTCACCGAGATGACCAGCTCACGGGCGATTTCCTTGTACGCGTAGCCGCGAGCGATAAGACGCAGCACCTCGCGCTCACGCGCCGTCAGCCGGTCCAGTTCCTCGTCCACAGGCGCAGCCGAGCCCGAGAACGCATCCAGCACGAAGCCCGCCAAGCGCGGCGAGAAGACGGCGTCACCGTCGGCGACCCGGCGTACCGCATCGACGAGTTCGGTACCGGTGATGGACTTGGTGACGTAGCCGCGCGCCCCCGCCCGAATGACTCCGATCACGTCCTCGGCGGCGTCCGAGACGGAAAGCGCCAAGAACCGCACCTCGGGCGCGCGCGCCAGGCATTGTTTGAGGACTTCGATTCCGCCGCCACCGGGCAGGTGCACGTCGAGCAGCACGACCTGTGGCCGCGTCGCCAGGATGACCGCAACGGCGCGCGGTGCGTCGTCCGCCTCGCCGACGACTTCCACCGCAGCGGCGGCTACCTCGTCGAGCTCCGCGCGCACGCCGGTGCGGAACATGCGGTGATCATCGACGAGCACCAGCCGGATCGGCGCGGCCGCCGTGGTCGTCGCCTCGCTGGTGACCGTCGTTTCGCCGGCGGCCATCGCTTCGCCTGCACCGACTTCGGCCTCTGCGCCCGACACTTTCTCACGCCCCTGATCAGTCACGACGCCACTCTATGCGTACCTCGGTGCCCTCGCCGGGCGCGGTGCGAATGCTTGCCTCTCCCCCGAATCGGCGCATTCTTCCGACGATCGACTCGCGGATGCCCATTCGGTCGGTGGCGACGGTGTCCAGCTCGAATCCCGGTCCGCGGTCGCGCACGAAGACCTCGGCGCCGCGGGTGCGGTTGCCGTCGGCCTCCAGCTCCGCGTAGACCGAAATCGGGGCGCCCTTCGCGTACTTCGCCGCGTTGACGGCGGCCTCTCGAGTGGCCGCGACACAGGCGCCCAAGTGCTCGTCGAGTGGCGCGTCGCCGACCGTGACCACCTCGATCTGCACGCCGTGCCGGTCCTCGACCTCCGCGACCGCGGCCTTGATCGCCTGCACGAAGGTCTCCGGCGGCACGTCCCCGCCCGAGCGCGGCCGCGGACCGCCCTCGTAGAGCCACGAGCGCAAGTCGCGCTCCTGCGCCCGCGCCAGCCGCGCGACCTCCGCCGGGTCGGCGCTGCTGCGCTGAATGAGCGTCAGCGTGTGCAGGACGGAATCGTGCATCAGCGCCGCCACCTCGGCCCGCTCCTGGGAGCGGATGCGCTCGGACCGCTCGGCGGACAGGTCGCGCAAGACCCGCAGCAGGAACGGCGTCGCGATCAGCAGCACTCCGGCGACCAGCGCGCCCGCGGCGAGCAGGACCCGGCCGGCCTTGTTCCAGGGCACCCCGCCGGAGACCAGGACCGCGATGCCGCCGAGCACCACCGCCGAGCCGAGCAGCCCGCGCAGCAGTGAGGAGGGGTTGAACCGGTGCGGCCGCAGCCAGCGCGCGCGCTGGGCGTCGTCGGCCTGCCGCCACAGCACCCCGAGCCCGACCACCACGGCGGCGACCGGCAGGACGACGTTCCACTTGCCCGAGTTGTTCGTGCCGCCGAGCCCGATCACCAGCACCGCCTCGGCGGCGATCGCGATCGCCACGGCCGCACGCGCGCCCGGGCGCGGAGCCGAGCGGTCGACCTGGGGCACCTTGCCGAGCGGCACGAACAGCCAGAAGGCCGCGTACGTGACGACGCCCGCGCCGCCGACGAACACGAGCAGCACGAAGGCGAGCCGCAGCAGCCAGACGTCGACGCCGAGATGCAGCGAGAGCCCGCGCGCGACACCACCGACCAGCCGCCGTTCCGAGGATCGGTAGAGGCGGCGGGTGCCTTCGGGCAGCGGCGGCGTCATCACAGCGGCATCACGACAGCCATGCTCACACGGCGCGCGGCGATTGTGCATCGGGGATGACCCGGAGCCGGACTCGGGGATGAACTTCCGGGTTGGATCCTGGGAGCGCCCGATGGCAGCAGCCGCCCGGCGCGGCAGTCTTGGGGACATGAGCGATGCGGAAGCGGGTGGGGCCGGAATGAGCGGTGCTGAGTCGAGTGGCGCGCAGTCGAGTCGTGCCGAGCCGAGTGGTGCCGAGCCGAGTGGCGTCGGCGCGGGGGGCGGCGCTGGAGCGGGGAACTCGGGCGCTGGGAACCCTGGCGCGGGAAGCCCAGGAGCGGGGAGCACTGCGGGGAGCGGTGCCGCCTGGGGCTGGGGCCCGGGCGCGGCGGCCGGGGGCGCTCGGGGAGGCGCGTCCTCGGCCGGATGGGGAGCGTACAACGCGGGAGGTGCGCAGCCGGGACCGGAGCAGGGGCCGGGCTCGGCGCGGCCGATGCTGCGCCGCGATCGGCGCTCCAGGATGATCGCCGGGGTCTGCGGGGGCCTCGGCCGGCACCTGGACGTCGATCCGGTGGTGTTCCGCATCCTGTTCGTGGTGCTCACCTTCTTCGGCGGCTTCGGGCTGCTGGCTTACGCGGCCGCGTGGCTGTTCGTGCCCGCGGACGGGGAGCGTGAGTCGGAGGCGCACCGGCTGCTGACCGGGCGCAGCACGCTGGGCGCGGTGGCGGTCGCGGTGCTCGTGGTCCTCGGCTTCATGGTCGCGCTCACCACACTCGCCACCGGCTTCCACCACGCGGTCCCGCTGTTGGTGCTGGCGGCCGCGATCATCCTGGTGCTGATCTGGCGCGGCGACGCGCGCCGCAACGGTCCGCCCGGAACCGCGCAGTACGCCGGTCCGGAGGCGGGAGCAGGCGCGGGAGAGCGGCCGCAACCGTGGTGGCAGCGTCCAGTACCGACGTATCCGGCTCCCGGACCCGGCGCGAGTGCGCCGAGTGCCGCGGGTGCGATGGGTGACGAAGGCGCCCCGGTCGACGCCCCGCCCGAGGGGTCCGCCGCGGAAGAGGCGGCGTACGGCTCCGCGCTCGGCTGGCAGTACCGCGGCTACGTCCCCGGTGCCGAGGCCGGGGGATCGGCCGGCGTCACGGGCGAGTCCCCCGACGCCGACGAGCCGAGGCAGCGACGACTCAGTGGCCTGACGCTCTCCGCCGCGCTCCTGATCCTCGGCGTGATCGGGGTACTGGCACAGACCGGCGTGTTCCACATCGGCGGCACGTCGGGGCTGGCGCTGGCGGTCATGGCGGTCGGCGCGGGAATGGTGGTGGGCGGCCTGTTCGGGCGTGCCAGAGCGCTGATTCCGCTGGGTCTGGTGCTGTCGGTGCCGTTGATCGTGGCCAACGCGATCGGCGTCCCGCTGCGCGGCGAAACCGGCGACACGACGTGGGCCCCGGCGTCCGCAGCGGTGATCCGCTCGCCCTACAACCTGGCCGCGGGCAAGGGCCAGCTCGACCTGTCGAACGTCGACCCGCAAGGCGGCACCGTGCACGTCACCGCCTACGTCGGCGCGGGCCAGATCCTCGTCACCGTGCCCGACGACGTCGCGCTCCAGATCAACGCGCACGTGGGCGTGGGCCACATGCAGTTCCCGGACGGCTCGCAGCACTCCGGCCTCGACCTGACCAACGGCTTCCAGGCCGCGTCGATCGGCGGCTCACACGGAACCATCGTGCTCGACCTCAAGGCGGGCGCCGGAGACCTGGAGGTGGACCGTGCCAACTGAACCGCTCGAACCGACCGAGCAGCCTGGCGAAGAGACGTTCGCAGAACCGCCCTTCGCGCCCCTACCCGAATACCCGACTCTCCAGGAAGCGACGACGGTGGCAGCGACAGCAGCGACAGACCCCGAGCGCCCGAACGAGCGCGGCACCCGCGCGGGACGAGGAATTTCGATGCGCGACTCGGCCGACCCGGTGTCCATCCTCGCCGGACTCGTGTTCTTCATGGTCGGCGGGGCGTACCTGCTCGCGTCGGGCGGGCACCTCGACGTCAACGCGGGCTGGACGCTCTCGTTCCTGCTGCTCGGTCTAGGCCTGTCCGGCGTCGTCGGCAGCTTCCTTCGTGTCCGCCGCAACAGCCGCGCCCGAGCCGGCTCCCGCCGCCACGACGACTGGTGAAGCAGGCCGACTCACGGAATGCTGGCGTCATGCGGAAACTGATCTACGGCATGAATGTGACCCTGGACGGCTACGTCGCCGCACCTGGCGATGACATCGGCTGGGGCGGACCGCCGAGCGAGCAGCTTTTCGAGTGGTGGCTCGAGCAGGAGCTTGCCAGCGAGCTCTCGCTCTACGGGCGCAGGCTGTGGCAGACGATGAGCGCCTACTGGCCGACCGGCGACCAGCAGCCCGGCGCCACCCCGGCGCAGATCGAATTCGCACGGAACTGGCGGGACACACCCAAGGTGGTGTTCTCCTCGACGATCGACAAGGTCGACTGGAACGCCCGCCTCTTCACCGGCGACGCGGTCGCCGAGATCGCCCGGCTCAAGGCCGAGGACGGCGGCCCCATGAAGATCGGTGGCGCAACGCTCGCCGCCGCTGCCATGCGTGCCGGCCTGATCGACGAGTACGCGCTCGCCACCGTGCCGGTCCTGGTGGGCGGCGGCACGCCGATGTTCACCGCGCTGGACAGCTGGGTCAGCCTGGACCTGGTTGAGACGCGGACGTTCCCCGGCGGCGTCGTGCTGACCAGATACGAGACAAGGCGCTAAACGGGACCCCCAAACACCAAGCACCCACATCCTCGGCGGAGGGCGGGTAGCCGTAGGCGTTATGGCCAGCCGCAGGCGTCACCAGGTTCCGGCGGATCAGACCTCGTCGGCGAGGATGTCGAGCGGATAGTCGCTCGTCTCCAGGCCCGCGGCCGTCACGACGCGTACCGTCCACGGGCCCGGTTCGGCCTCGTACGGGATCGGGACCGTCACGGACGTGTCCGTCGGATTGATGAAGGCGCCGTCCTGGTCCGGGACGAGCGGGACGTGGATGTGGATCGGGCCGAGCTTGAC
Source organism: Actinocrinis sp. (assembly GCF_035650855.1). GTDB lineage: Bacteria > Actinomycetota > Actinomycetes > Streptomycetales > Catenulisporaceae > Actinocrinis. The sequence continues at coordinate 17,139 of NZ_DASRGV010000062.1, forward strand.
CACGATGCGGGCCAGCTGGTCGGGGGCCGACGCCGCGGCGGGGACGAAGCCGAGGCCGCGGATCTCGATCTCGTCGCCCTGGCGGATGGGGCCGTCCGGCTCGCCGGGAGTACGAACCCTGACGACGGAGACCAGGACCGGCTTGCGCACCTCGGTCAGCTTGACCGCCAGGTAGAGCACGGCGGCACCGAGCGCTATCGCGGTGACCGCGGTGGGCAGCTGCGGGAGCTGATACGGGTTCTCGGCCAGCCCGATCACCAGGAACAGCACGCCGACGAGGTTCACCGGGAGCCACACCGCGGCGGCCAGCGAGCCGAGGCCGGTCTCCTCGACCAGCAGGTCGCGCAGCTGCGAGCGCTGGCCCGGCAGGTACGGCGCGGCCCTGCGGCGCATCCGGGCGGCCATGACCGCGCTGCTGATCACCGCCACCACGACCGGTGTCGCGAGCAGCGCCAGGTACTCCCAGCGCAGGTGCGAGATGGACGCGGTGACCTGCGCCCGTTCGGCCGGGTCGCCCGCCGCGATGTCCTCGACCCCGAAGTACACGAAGGCGGTCGCCAGGCTCGCCGCCCACAGCACCCCGAGGGTGCGCGGCAGCGAGAGCCTTCCGTCGACCCCGATCAGGAAGCACAGCACCCCGCCAATGTCGCTGTGCACCAGGCTGAACAGCGTGAACAGCGCGGCGAGGGCGAGGAAGGCGACCGGGGCCGCGGTGCGCGGCATCGTCCAGCCGTCCGAGAGCGGCAGCGTGGCCAGGTCGACCACCAGCACCGCGACCAGCAGCCACCACGCGCCGCGCATCGCCTGCCGGCCGACCAGCGCCAGCCAGGCCGCGTTCTCCCGCCGCGACGCCGCGGCCAGCCGGCCGGCCCGCCGGGTCAGCTCGTCGGAGATCCACTGCCGCGCGCCGGACTCCGAGTGCGACAGCGCGGCCGGCACACCTTCGCCGCGGGCGAACTCCTTGCACCGGTCGACGAACTGGGTGAGTTCGAGGTCGTAATCGCGCCGGACCTCGCCGTGGAGCTGCGGCCCATGCGACTGCGGTCCGTGGGCCACGCCCGCCCCTCCCTGTGTCACGAATCGGCAGCAGGCTCGGAGCGTACACCGGTGAGGCCACGCGCCGGGCGGGGACGGTGCGGCGGATGGGAATCCGTTACGGGATATCGATAAACCGGGACCGGAAGGTTCGCGGAAGCCCCGGGCTCACTCCCACTCGATGGTGCCCGGGGGCTTGGACGTGACGTCGAGCACGACCCGGTTGACGTCGCGCACCTCGTTCGTGATCCGCGTCGAGATCCGGGCCAGCA
>NZ_DASRGV010000063.1:0-10105 GCF_035650855.1 Actinocrinis sp.
ACCTCGAGCCGTTCATGGAGGCGGAGAAGAAGCGCGGCCGCCTGGAGGCACGCGCCGACGCGGATCCCGGCGCCGACACGGATGCGGGTGCCGCGGTGGGCGTCGACCGCGGCCGGGGCAAGGTCGTTCTGGCCACGGTCAAGGGCGACGTGCACGACATCGGCAAGAACATCGTCGGGGTGGTCCTCGGCTGCAACAACTACGAGGTGATCGACCTGGGCGTGATGGTTCCGGCGTCGGTCATCCTGGACACCGCGCTCGCCGAGGGCGCCGACGCCGTCGGGCTGTCCGGCCTGATCACGCCGTCGCTGGACGAGATGGTCAACGTCGCGGGCGAGATGCAGCGGCGCGGGATCAAGCTGCCGCTGCTCATCGGCGGCGCGACCACCTCACGCCAGCACACCGCGGTGCGGGTCGCGCCCGCGTACGAGGGCACCGCGGTGCACGTGCTGGACGCCTCCCGGGTGGTCGGCGTCGTCTCCGACCTGCTCAGCCCGCAGCGCGCCGAGACGCTGGATCGCGAGAACCGCGCCGAACAGCAGCGCCTGCGCGAACAGCACGAGTCCAAGCAGCGCGTGCCGCTGCTGTCGCTGGCCGAGGCACGGGCCAACCGTGAGCGGGTCGACTTCGGCGACCTGCCGGTGCCCGCCTTCACCGGGCTGCACCGGGTCACGCCGCAGCCGGCCGCGCTGCGCGAGCTGATCGACTGGCAGTTCCTGTTCCTGGCCTGGGAGCTTAAGGGCAAGTACCCGGCGATCCTGCAGCAGCCGGTGGCCCGTGAGCTGTTCGAGGACGCGAACGCGCTGCTCGACCGGATCATCGCGGACGGTTCGTTCGACGCGCAGGGCGCGTACGGGTTCTGGCCGGCGCGCGCGATCGGCGACGACCTCGTCGTGGAGGCGGGCGGGCCGGGCGCCGGCGGGAGCGCCGGCGGGTCTGTGGTGTTCCCGATGCTGCGCCAGCAGACGCGGAAGCCCGAGGGGCGCCCGAACCGGTGCCTGGCCGACTACGTGGCGCCGGCCGGGGACCACCTCGGCGGGTTCGCGGTGGCGATCCACGGCGCCGAGAAACTCGCCGCGTTCTACGAGGCGCAGCACGACGACTACCGCGCGATCATGGTCAAGGCGCTGGCGGACCGGCTCGCCGAGGCCTTCGCCGAGTACGTCCACCTGCAGGCGCGGCGCGACTGGTTCGAACCGGATGCCGACCCGGCGATCGCGGATCTGCACGCCGAGCGGTTCCGCGGGATCCGGCCGGCGCTGGGGTACCCGGCCAGCCCGGATCACAGCCTGAAGCGGGAGCTGTTCGAGCTGCTGGACGCGCCGGCGCTGGGCATGGGCCTGACGGAGGCGTACGCGATGACGCCGGCCGCGAGCGTCAGCGGCCTGCTGTTCGCGCACCCCTGCTCGCGGTACTTCACGGTCGGGCGCGTCGATCGCGAGCAGGCGCGCGACTACGCGGACCGGCGCGGCTTGGCGCTGGCCGAGGTGGAGCGCTGGATCGGCCCCAACCTCGCCTACGATCCCTCCTGATCGCAGCGCAGGCCCAGCGCGCCGTGTTGCACGGCCGCGGCAGGCACGTCCGCGCCACTTGGTGCCTTCGGGGTCAGGGCCACCAGCTTCTCGCGCAGCTTTCGTGGCCGGTCCAGCTGCGATGCAGGAAGACCACGTCCTGCCCGGTGAACACGTTCCGCTTCTCGTCCGTGTCCCGTGCGCGGTATCCCGCCTCGATGCGCTCCCAGTCCTCGTCCGACCAGACCCGATCGGGCAGCAGGGGCATGGGCTGCGGCTGCGCGATCGGGTGTATCCGCCGAAACGAGGAGCGGGAGAGCCGCTGAGGATCAGGCATTGCGCCGTCGTACGAGCCGGGCGCGCGGGAACGCCGGGGCGAACCTCAGGGCAGCAGGCGCGATCGCACCTCGTCGCCGAAGAAGGCCCCGGTGTCCACGTGCGCCAGGAAGTGCGCCACCTGCCGCCGGATGACGGCCAGCTGCTGCGGTCCGGGCGCGGCGAGGTCGTCTGCCTCGATACCCGCGGCGCCTTGCCCGGCGTAGCGGCGGGCCAGCCGCGCGATGCTGTGCTCCCAGTCGGCCGCGGCGATGCGCTGATCGACGCCGGCGTGCACGAGCAGCATCATCGCCGCCAGGCCGGTGCGGTCGCGTCCGCCGGCGCAGTGCACGACGATCCCGCCGTCCGCGGCGGCGGCGACCGCGTTGCCGAAGTCGATCAGGGCCCGGGGGTAGTCGGCGAGGTATTGGCCGAGGTTGTTCGGCAGGCCCGGCGGGTACCACCGGCGGATCCACTCGGGCGAGGCGTACGCGTCGAACGCGATGCGCACCGTTTTCAGCCCCGCGGGCCGGGTGACGGCGGGCCGGCACTCCTCTTCGTTGCGCAGGTCGATCACCGTGCGCACGCCGAAGTCCCACAGCGCCTGCCAGCCGTCGCGGGTGAGCAGGTCCAGGTTGTCGGCGCGCACGATCCGCCCGCGTACCGTCTCTCCCCCGCGCGCCGTCGGAAGCCCGCCGAGGTCGCGGACGTTGCAGCACCCGTCCCACGCAAGATCCCGCGCGGCGATGTCCACGTGTGCGTCCACTGTCATGTGCCGCTCCCGCTCCTTGCACGGACCGCCCCGGTCAGTTCACTGAGACGTCGTCGTAGAGGGTCGACGCCGGGGTGTCCGAGATGCCGTTGTCGTCGTATGAGGTCAACGTCACGGTATAGGAGTGCCCTGCGGTCAGGTCGGCCCACAGGGGCGTCCACGCCGGCGTGGCGGGGCAGGCGTCGTCGAGCACGGTCGTGGTGGAGCCGGCGGTGTTGTCGGTCAGGGTGACCGTGGCGCCGTCCAGGCCGAAGGACTGCGGGCAGGTGGCGCTGTACCAGAGGGTGAGGGTGGAGTCGCCGGCGGCGGCGGTGAAGCTCTGGGTGAGGGAGCTGGCGCCGTTGGTCGCGGTGGTGTCGCCCAGGCGCGCGGCGTAGGTGCCGGAGTGCGCCGCGGTGGCGACGACGGCTGTGGCTGCGCCGGAGGGGGTCCAGCCGGTGAGCTTCCCGGTCTCGAAGCCGCCGTTGACGATCGGGTTCGGCCCGGCTGCCAAGAGCGCGACGTCGTCGTAGACGGTGTTGTTGGGGTCGAGGTCGTAGTTGTCGTCGTGTGAGGTCAGCGCGAGGGTGTAGGTGTGGCCCGCGGTCACCGGGGCGGCGGCTTTGGACCAGGTGAACTGCTGCGCGCAGGTCTTGGGCAGGACCGTGGTGGTGGTGTGCGCGGTGGTGTCGGTGAGGGTGGCGGTGGCCCATTCCGCGTCCACGGAGCCCGAGCAGTCGGGTTCGTAGAAGAAGGACAGGACGTTCTTGCCGGCCGGCACGGTGAAGGTCTGCGTGGCGGTGCTGTCGCCGTCGGTGGGTACGAAGTCGCCCAGTTGCGCGGCGTACGTGCCCGAGTGCGTTTGGTCGGTGGTCGCGAATGTTCCGGTGGCGTTCCAGCCGGTGAAGTCCCCGGTCTCGAAGCCGCCGTTGAGGATGCCCGTGTAGGGCGCGACGACTTTCCAGGTCGCGGAGGCTGACCCGGAGGCGGTGCCGGAGGTCGCGGTGACGGTGGCGTTCCAGGTGCCGGTCTTGGTCGGGGTGCCGGTGATCAGCCCGGAGGGGCTGATCGACAGCCCGGTCGGCAGGCCGCTGGCCGCGTAGGTCAGCGTCTTGCCGGTGGCCGAGTCGCTCGCGGTGACCTGCACCGCGGTGATCGCCTTGTTCACGGTGCTGGTGTGGTAGCCGGGGCTGGTGAGCGTGACGGTTTCGGCGTGGTTGACGATCGGGTGCGACAGGTCGCACTGGTCGTCGTCGTTGGACCAGGTGGCCTGCATCGCGTAGCTGCCGTCGCCCATCGTCACGTTGCCCGCGCCGCCGGGCAGCCCCGGCCAGATCCAGGCGCACTCGTCGGCGTTCTCCTGCTGGTAGTAGCTGCTGGCCGGCTGCTGGTTGGTCCAGCCGCCGGCCGGGTTCTGGTCCGACATCGTCTCGGCGAACTCGTGTCCCAGCACTATCGTCCAGCCGTCCAGGGTGCCGGGGTCGTTGACGAAGCCCACGCCGCAGCCCGCGCCGGCGTCCATGGTGTACGGCTGGTTGGAGAACGCGAAGTCGCCCACGTCGGAGGCGACCGCCCCGCCGGTCAGGGTGGCGTCGCCGTTGTAGTCGTGCCAGGCGCAGAATCCGCTCTCCTGGTAGGTGTCCGGGTCGGTGCCGCTCGCCGAGAGCACGACGTAGTAGGCGTCGCGGTTGGCGGCCGCGGTGGTGTTGCCGAAGTGGTGCGCCGCTTTGAGGGCCTCCGCGCCCAGCTGCTGGCCGGTGGCGGCGGCCGGTTCGGCGGCGGCGTTGTCGTACCAGGCGCCGGACAGCACGCCGCCGGACATGTAGGGCACGAAGTTCGCGTTGCTCGGACACGCGAGCGCGCCGGCCGCGACGTTCGGCCCGTCGCACCACTGTGTGAGCGTGGCCGACCACAGTTCGCCGCCGGTGCCGATGCCCTTGAACAGGTCCTGTGCGACCGGTGCGGCGCCGTCCGGGTCGTTGCTGAAGGTCAGGTCGCCGCCGGTGCCGGTGTGCTGCGTGCCCCACTGGCTGCCCCAGAAGACCAGGTAGACCTTGGCCTTGCCGCTGGTGACGCCGACAGCGTCGATCCCGCCGCCGTAGGAGAGCGTCTGCGCGCCGGTCTGCTGCGCGCTGCCGCGGGCCGCGGAGGCGCCGGCGCGGGTGTGGGTGTGGGCGGCGTCCCAGTCCTTCATCCGCGCCAGCGTCCGGATGCTCGGGACGGCTCCATGACGGTAGGGGTGCCCGGTGGCGGGGTTGTACGGGTCCGCCGTCGTACTCGCCGCGGCAGCGCTGCGCGGCGCGGTGACGGTGACGGCTGCGTGCGCCGGGCCGGCCGCGCCGAGTCCCGCCCAGCAGATCGTCGCCGCGGCCAGGCACGCGAGCGTACGCAGCGTTGATCCGTGCATGAGATGTCCCCTCCCCGAACCAGTCCCCCGGGTCCCGCCCCTGGTTCCCTGCTTCATCAGAGCACGTATTCAAGCGGAGCGTAGGGTCGCCCGGCCCGCCCGTCAAGGCGGCCGCGCCGCCGGCGCACGGCCCTTAGGCGTGGGCCTCCAGGTGCGTCGCGCGGGTGAGGCGGGCCGGCTGGCGCGTCTCGGACTGGGTCTGGGATGGGGGTTGGGCGACGATCACGACGCCGTGCGCGGTGACCGTGTAGCGGTGGCGGTCTGCTCGGGGGTCTACTCCGATCAGGGTGCCCGGCGCGATGTGCACGCCGCGGTCGATGATGGCGTTGCGGATGACGCAGCCCGCGCCGATGTGGACGTCGTTCATCAGGATGCTCGATTCCACGCGGGCGGCCCGGTTGACCTGCACGCCCGGTGAGAGCACCGAGCGGTGGACGCTTCCGGTGACCGTCACGTCCGCCGCCATCAGGCTTCCGACGCTTCGCTGCGGGCCCGGGCCCGGGTCCGGGCCGGTATCTGTGCCGGTGTCAGGTTCCGTGCCCGCCGTGCACCTGGCGCCGGGGATTCCGATGGGCCAGTTCGGATCGGCCATGTCGAAGACCGGCTCGTCGCCGAGCACGTCCATGTGGGCCGCGTGGTAGGCGTCGAGCGTGCCCACGTCGCGCCAGTATCCGCGGCCGCGCGCCCCGCCGCCGGGCAGCGCATTGGTGCTGAAGTCGTACACGCCCGCCTGCCCCGCGGCGACCATCGCCGGGATCAGGTCGCCGCCGACGTCGTGGCCGGATGCGGGGTCGGCGGCGTCCGAGCGCAGCGCGTCCGCGAGCGCGTCGGCGCGCCAGGCGTAGTTGCCCATGGAGGCGTAGACCCGGTCGGGGGCGTCCGGCAGGCCGACGGCGTGAGCCGGCTTCTCGCGGAACGCCGCGATCCTGCGCCCGTCCGCGGCGGTGTCGATCACCCCGAACTGGTCGGCGATGGCCAGCGGCTGGCGCACCGCGGCCACCGTCACCCCGCATCCCCGGGCGGCGTGCTCGTCGAGCATGTGGCGCGGGTCCATCCGGTAGACGTGGTCGGCGCCGAACAGCAGCACGTGCTCCGGTTCGGCGGCCTCGATGAGGTCGAGATTGCGGTAGAGGGCGTCCGCGGACCCGCCCGCCGCGCCCGGCGGCTGCCGGCTGGGGACCGGGGTCACCCGCACCGGGCCGTCGCTTCCGCCCGCTCCCGCCGGCCCGCGCAGCGCGGGGAGCGTGGGGACGCTCCGGCCGTGCCACGCGGTCCGCAGGTAGCGGTCCAGGCTCTGGCTCTGGTACTGCGTGATCACCACGATGTCCCGGCAGCCGCCGTTGACCAGGTTGGACAGCACGAAGTCGATGATCCGGTGCCGCGGGCCGAACGCGATGTCGGGTTTCGCCCGGTGGCTGGTCAGCGGCATCAGCCGGGAACCGCGTCCGCCGGCGAGCACGATCGCGAGCACCTTCGTGCGACGGTTGTCCATCACTGGGGTTTCCTTCTCTGCCAAGGCGCTTTGGCAGGCGACAGTGCCGATCGCGTCGGCGCCGCACCGCCGATCCGTTGCCGGTGAACCGGACACGGCGGATTAAACAGCCGTCAGAAGGACCGCGGCAGGGCCCTTGGTCCCTGGGGTCGCGCAAGGCGGTCGCGTCGGCCGTGTCGCGCGTCGTGCGGGCCCGGCACAGTCGCCGGGCCCGCACGGCGCAGGCCGTCGCCGTTGTTCGTCGCTGCTATCCGTTATCCGTTATCCGTTTTCCGTTTCGGGCGGGCGGGTTCACTGCACGACGGACCAGACGAACGTGGCCGTGCCGCTCACGCCGGCCGAGTCCTTCGCCGTCACCGTCACCGTGTACGTCCCGAGCGTGCTGCCGGAACCGGAGAACGCGCCGTTCGCCGCGAGCGTGATGCCGGGCGGCAGCCCGCTCGCGCTGTAGCTGAGGCTCTGCGCCGGGTTGGAGTCCACGGCCTGCATCGCGAGCGAGACCGCCGCGCCCTTCGGGCTGCTGTAGCCCCACGGGTTGACCACGCCGACCGTCTCAGCTCCCGGCACGCCGGAGTTCGGGGTGACGTTCGCGCTGATCGCGGTGTTGGCCGGCGAGACGCCCGCGCCCGAGGTGCCCGCGGCGACCTGGCCGGTCAGCTGGTGCGCCAGGCTGATCGCGGCCGACAGCGGCCGGTTGGCGCTGGAGTCGCCGACCGAGATGCCGTAGCTGCCGGCCTGCGCCTCCCACTGCTTGTCGCTGTTCGACCAGTTGGCCAGGTCGTGGACGGTCAGGGTGAAGCTGACCTGGGCGCTCTGCCCGGGGTTCAGGCTCACCCGCTGGAAGCCGGCCAGCTGCTGCGGCGGGTTGCCGCTGGACGCCGGGTCGCTGACGTACATCTGCGCGACCTCGGCTCCGGCCCGCGAGCCGGTGTTGGTGACGGTGGCCGTGACCGTGGCGGCGCCGTTGGCGTTGAACGCGCCGACGTCGAGGTTGGAGAAGGAGAAGCCGGTGTAGGAAAGGCCGAAGCCGAACGGGAACGCGGGGGTGATGTTCTGCGCCTGGTACCAGCGGTACCCGATGTCCACGCCCTCGCTGTAGGTCACCCCGCTGGGGGTGCCGGGCCACTGCGCCTGCGTCTGCGCCGGGACCTGGCTCAGGGCGGCCGGGAAGGTGACCGGCAGCTTGCCGCAGGGGTTCGCGGTGCCGAAGATCAGCGCGGCCATGGCGTCGCCGACCTCCTGGCCGGGGTACCAGTTCGCGAACACCGCGGCGACCGAGTTCAGCCACGGCATCACCACCGGGCCGCCGCTGTCGAGCACCACGACGGTGTTCGGGTTGGCGGCCGCCACCTGCTGGATCATCGACTCGTCCGTGCTGGACAGGTCCAGGCTGCTCAGGTCGGACTCCTCGCCCTCCGGCAGGTTCACGAACACGATCGCGTCGCTGGCGGCCCTGGCGGCCGTGACCGCCTGCGGGATGTCAGCGGTGCCGTTGTCGTTGCCGGGGGTGTAGGTGACCTTGACGCCCGCTCCGGCGGCGTTCCGGATCCCGGTGATCGGCCAGACGGTGTTGGAGCTGGTCACCGTGCCGCTGCCGCCGCCGGCCAGCTCCACGCCCGCGCCGGCGTCGGTGCCGATCACGGCGATCGTCTCGGTGCCGTTGGGGTTGAGCGGCAGGATCCCGTTGTTCTTGAGCAGCACCGAGCCCTCCTCGCTCAGCTGCAGCGCGGTCTGCTGGTGCGCCGCGGAGGTCACGGTGGCCGACAGCGAGCCGGTAGCCGGGTTGTCGAACAGGCCGAAGGCGAACATCTGGGTCAGGATCCGGCCGACGGCCGCGTTGACCGTGTACTGGCTCAGCGTGCCGTTCGCGATCGCGGCGGCCAGGTCGGCGGGGATCGAGCCGGGGAACGGCATGCCGATGTCCATGCCGCCCTCGACCGAGGCGACGTTGTTGTAGTCGGCGCCCCAGTCGGAGGTGATGTACCCGCCGAAGTTCGCCTCGCCGTCCAGGCCCTTGATCTGCATGTCGGCGTTCTGGCAGGACGCCGAGCCGTTGACCACGGCGTAGGAGCACATCAGCGACGCGGGTGCGGACTGCTCGACGGCGGACTGGAACGGCGCGAGGTACAGCTCCTGCAGGGCCTGTTCGCTGACGGTCTCGTTGTTGCCGCCGTTGGGGTACTGCTCCTGGTCGTAGGCGGCGTCGTGCTTGACCATGGCCTGCACGCCCTGGCTCTGCAGTCCCGCGACCTCGGCCGAGGTGATCTGGCCGGCCAGGTAGGGGTCCTCGCCGTAGGTCTCGTAGGTGCGGCCCCAGCGCGGGTCGCGCACCAGGTTGGTGGTCGGGCCGAGCGAGACGTTCACGCCCTTGCCCGCGAACTCGGCGCCCATCGCGGCGCCCTCCTGCTGGATCAGCGCCGGGTCCCAGGTCGCCGCGGCGTTCTCGCCGTCGGGGAACGCGGTGACGCCGCCGGTGCCGTCGCCGACCCCGTTCGGGCCGTCCTGCAGGTTCATCGCCTTGATGCACAGGTTCGGGATCGCGGCGACCTGGCCGATGTACGAGGAGCCGCCGTCGCCCGACAGCAGCGTGAACTCCTCGGACTGGTCCATCGTGTTCAGTACCTGCTGGACGCGCTGGGCGAGCGGCGCGGTGGAGTTGACCCACGGGCACACCCCGTTGCCGCCGTCGCCGTTGCCGCCCGTGAGCGGGGCGACGGTGGTCAGCCCGAAGACGTCGAACTCGAAGATGGAGTCGCCCCACTGGGTGGCGCGCACGGTGGCGTACACGCGGATGTAGCGGCCGGCCGCGGAGAAGGTGAACGACTGGCTGCCGCCGGCCCCGGCGGCGGTGGAGTAGACGCTGCTCCAGGTCGCGCCGTCGCCGGACACCTGGATCTGGAACGCCGAGGCGTACGCGGCCTCCCAGGAGAGGCTCGCGCCGCAGATCTGGGTCTGGGCGCCCAGGTCGACCTCGAGCCACTGCGGGTCGCTGTACGCGCTCTCCCAGCGGGTGCCGGGGTCGCCGTCGGTGGCGGCGGCCGCCAGGTTGCCGGTGGCCGAGTAGGTGGAGGATGCGGTGGTCGGCTGGTCCAGGGCGAGGTCCTGGTAGCCGCAGTACTGCGGAACGCCCCCGCCGCCTCCCCCGCCGCCGCCCCCTCCGCCGGAGCCGGAGCCCTGTGTGAACGCGAGGTAGTGCAGGTTCCAGCCGGCGGCGTCCTGGTCGACGGTCAGCGTCTGCGCGCCGGCCGCCAGGGTGACGCTCGCGGTCACGGTGGTCCAGGTCTGATATCCCCCCGTGGCCGGCACGGCGAGCGCGCCGCTGAGGTTGGTGCCGGAGGAGCCGGCGATGTGCAGCGCGTCGGTGACCGCGCCCGGCGCCGCCACGCGGAGGCTGACCGTGTAGGTCCCGGCCGTGGACACCTCGACGGTGTACTTGAACCACTGTCCGGCGCCGGTCCAGCCCAGGTTGTATCCGCCGCCGGCAGGTGTCGTGTCCTGCGTGTCCGCGGTCGCTTCCAGGTCGACTCCGTCGGGGCGGTAGCTGTTGGCCGAGCCGTTGGCGGCGGTGACGCTGTATGCGACGCCCTGGCCGCCGGTGTCGTAGTTCGCCGCCTGCACCGTGCCGGGCA
>NZ_DASRGV010000064.1:0-5617 GCF_035650855.1 Actinocrinis sp.
GGTCTCCGATCGCGTGGACGTGGACTTGAAAGCCGCGCGCGTCAAGCCGCGTGAGAGCTTGGGCAAGCAACGCCGCGTCGAGGTAACTGTGCCCCGCGTTGTCAGTGACGTTCCCTGCGCTGTCGTAGTAAGGGCCGAGCATCGCGGCGGTCAGGTTCTCGCAGATGCCGTCCTGCATGATCTTGACGGTCCCTGCCTTGAACCCACCGCCGCCTCGGCTTACCGCCACGTCGAGGTTCGCGGCGGCCTCCCGGCGCTCGACCAGATCGGCGATCTGCTCCAGGCCGCGGTTGCGGTCCCACCACAGCGCTCCGGTCACGTGGGCGGTCAGCCGTCCTTCTCGGGCCGCGCGCAGGTAGGCGGGCAGGATGTCGTCATAGCCCAGATATCCGCCGACGATCGCGTCCTGCCAGCCGGTGATGCCGAAGGAGTGCAGGTATCGCTGCCCTTCCAGTAAGGCGTTCAGATAATCGTCTTCGGTCAGCCGTGGCGCGTGTCGGCCGACGAGATTCGCGGCCTCCTCGTGGAGGGCGCCGGCCGGGGAACCGTCGGGCTCGCGCGCGATGCGACCACCAGTCGGATCCGGGGTGTCGCGGTCCACTCCAGCGCTACGCAGCGCCGCGGAATTGGCCCAGGCGTCGTGGTGGTCTCGGTTCAGCAGGAAGACCGGGCGATCAGGTACCACCTTGTCGAGCAGCGTGCGGCTCGGCGCGCCGCCGGGGAACTGGTCCATCGACCAGCCGCCGCCGACGATCCACGGCAGGTCCGGATTGGCCTCGGCATATGCGGCCACCCGCGCGACCGCCCCGTCCGCGTCGCGGGCCCCGGTCAGATCGCAGCGCAGTCGTTCCGCGCCGCCGAAGACCGGATGTACGTGCGCGTCGATGAAGCCGGGAAGCACGAGCCGCCCGCCCAGCTCCACCACGCGCGTGCGCGGCCCGATCGCCGCGCGAGCTTCCTGCTCCCCGAGCGCCGCGATGGCGCCCTGGCGCACCGCAATCCCTGACGTCCACGAGTGAGCGGCGTTGGCGGTGAAGCACGGGCCGCCGAGCAGCACAAGATCGGCAGGAGATTGGGTCATGCGCAGGAGCATTGCACGCGCCGACAAGGCGCTCCTACCGACAGAATGTAAGACATGAGGATCTTCGAGCTGGCAGTGGGCGCCGCCGTGGTGGCCGCGGCCTGGCTTTCGGTCGTGGCCAGCCTGGTGATGCCGCGCGGGCTGCGGTCGAGCTACACCCGGCTGGTACACGGCGTGGTGCGCTGGCCGTTCCAGTTCCTGGCCGACCGGCTGGGCACCTACGACGCCAAGGACCGGGTGCTGGCCTGGGCCGCGCCGCTGGCCATCCTGGTCACCCTGATCAGCTGGCTCGGGCTGTTCCTGATCGGCTTCGGGCTGCTGCTCGCCGGGGCCAGCGGACTCGGCTTCAACGCCGCGTTCCGGGAGGCCGGCTCCTCGCTGTTCACCCTGGGGTTCGCCTCCAGCGCGCGTGACCGGCTGACGTTCCTGGACTTCTGCGCCTCCGCGTCGGGACCGGTGGCGATCGGCCTGCAGGTCGGATACCTGCCGGCGCTGTACACCGCGTACTCGCGCCGCGAGGCCGAGGTGACGCTGCTGCAGTCGCGCGCCGGGGTGCCCGCCTGGGGCCCGGAGATCCTTTACCGGCATGTGCAGGTCACCGGGCTGCTGGAGAACCTGCCCGACCTCTACCGGGGCTGGGAGCGCTGGGCCGCGGAGATCTCGGAGAGCCACACCAACTATCCGGTGCTGATCCATTTCCGCTCCCCGCAGCCGAACCGCAACTGGCTGGTCGCGCTGCTTGCCGTGATGGACGCGGCGGCGCTCGAACTCGCGCTCAATCCGCGGAACCAGAACAGCGGCGCGATGCGCATCGGGCTGCGCGGCGGGTTCAACTGTCTACGGGATATCGCTCACATGGAACGCATACCGTATGACCCGGACCCGGATCCCGACAGCGACATCCAGCTGACGTTCGCAGAGTTCTCGCAGGGCATCGACATGCTGCGTTACGGCACCTATCCGATGGAACGCACCCCAGAGGAAGCGTGGCCGCACTTCCGCGGCTGGCGGGTCAACTACGAGTCGATCGCCTACGCGCTCGCGTACCGCATCGATGCCGTGCCTGCGCCGTGGTCCGGCCCGCGTCGTACGCCAGGTCAGGTGCTCAGGGTCCGCACGCCGCGAGACCGGCAGCCCACCAAAGGCATCCCGGCCTCGGCCAGGGCGACGACCGACACTAAGCCCGCGCAGAACGGCACGCCCTCTGACTGACGGTTAGTCAACCGGCGCGTTCATCGTTGTCAGTTAACACACGGGATGCCGGGCGGCGCATTCACGGTTGGCGCGGTCGTCGCCGGTACGGCATTCGACACTGTGGTGCGTCCGCTCGACCGATTACCGCTCACTGCTGCGTGCGTCGCGTGATGCGTTCCCGCAGCGCCAGCCGCTTCCGCCGCTGCCTGTGGGATCGCCGGACCTGCCGCGCTGGTAGCGGCAGCGGTGGGCGTGCTCGACGAGTCGGACACGTCAGGGCTCTGTCCGGACAGCAAGCGCTGGGCGACCTCGCGTACTTGCATCGGGTCGATGAGGTTGACGGACTCGCCGTCTTCAGTCGCGAACCCCTTGATCGGCAGCGTGTAGAAGGTCACGTTGCCCGCGGTTACCGCACTCGCCTGGTGGATGAACGACAGCAGGTCGAATCCCGAGTCGACGACCACGTCCTTGCGCGCGACGTCGAGCAGCGCGTCGATCTTGCTTAGATCGTCGAATACGCCGGCGTGCTGCAGCTTGTTCACGGCCGAGGCGAGGAACGCCTGCTGGCGGTGCGTCCGGTCCAGGTCCCCGTTGGTCAGCCCGTGCCGCTGCCGCACGAAGGCGAGCGACTGCGCGCCGTCGAGGGTTTGCACGCCGGCCGGGAAATTCGCTCCCGAATACCAGTCGTGCACCGGCTCGCGCAGGCACACCGTGACGCCGCCGAGGGCGTTGGCCAAGTCGTAGAACCCGGCCAGGTTGATCTCGGCGAAATGGTCGACGGTCACGCCGAGCAGCTGCTGCACGGCGTCGATGGCCGCGTGCCGGCCGGCTTCCCGGCCGAGCTGCTCGAGCGCGGCGCGGTCGCTCGTTCCGGTGGAGCGCGCGGCGGCCTCGGCGTTGGCCTTGGCCCGGCCGTACGCCTCCTTGATCTTGTGGTCGCCGAGCCCTTCCGGCAGGTCGACGTAGTCGTCGCGGGGAATGGAAAGGGCCACTGCGCGGGAGCCGTCCGCCGGGACGTGCAGCAGGATCAGCGTGTTCGTGTTGTACCCGCCCACGTCGCTGGAACTGCCCGCGTGCAGCTGGGAGAGGATCGCCGGCGGCAGGTCGTTGCCCTGGTTGTCGCGCCGCGAGTCGAGCCCCATGAGCAGGATGTTGAGGTCGCCGCCGCTCTGCTGGGCGGAACCGAGGCCAGCCAACGCGTGCGAACTGGCCAGGCCGCCCAGCACGGATGAGTGGAAATACCATCCGACCGCGGCCGCGATCAGCACGAGCGCCGAGGCGCTGCCGAACAGCGTGCGCAGGAAGATCCGGGCGCGCCGGGTCAGTCTCAACCGCGCCGGCATCGGGCGGACCGGCTGAGTGCGTCCGGTCTGTGGTCTACCCGCCTGGGTTCTGTCGGTCTGGGTTCGCTCGGCTTCGGTCCGGCCGGACTGCGGACGTCCGGCCTGGGATCGCGCCTGTGTCCGCGCGTTCGGAGCCGAATACGGCCGCGAACCCTGCTGGGTCGGGCGGGGACCGGGTGGGCGAGTCGGTCCGCCGCCTTGCCCATAGCCAACGCGCCGGTCCACCGCGTCTCCTGTGTGTACGCACCCGAGGATCCTGGTGCTTCGATCCTAGGAAGGGGGGCGCGTGCAGCTTCGGACGCCACGACGCCGGCTCACTCTTTCGGCCCAGCACACAACGCGCCGCGTCGTTGCTAACGTGCCAAGAGTGACGAGTCCTCACCCGGTAGCACCGTATCCCCAGGCCCCCCGTGACGAGATCATCGAGGTTATCCACGGTTTGACGATCAGCGATCCGTATCGCTGGCTTGAAGATCCGACCTCTCCACAGACCAAGGCGTGGAGCGCGGCTCAGGACACGTTGTTCCAGAAAGCGCGTGCCGGGTGGGACGGGCACCGAAGGCTGCGCGCACGGATCGCCGAACTCTCGGCGACCGGGGCAATCGACCCGCCGGTCTGGCGCGGTGAGCGCTCGTTCTTCACCAGGCGGCTGCCTGATCAGGAGCACGCGGTGCTGGTGACGGTGGACGAGTCCGGCGCGGAGCGCGTGCTCGTCGATCCGATCGCGCTGGACCCGGCGGGTACCACGACGCTGGACGGCTGGTATCCGTCGCCGTCCGGGCGGCTGATCGCGTATCAGATCTCCGAGGGCGGCACCGAGGAGTCGGTCACCCGGATCATGAACGTGGCAACCGGCGAGGTGGTGGACGGGCCGATCGACCGCACCCGCTACACCGAGGTCTCCTGGCTCGCCGACGACAGCGGCTACTACTTCACCCGCCGCCTCGCGCCGGACCTCGTGCCGCCGAACGAGACCCAGTTCCATCGGCGGGTATACCTGCACCGCCTGGGCACCGACCCCGAGCAGGACACGATGGTCTTCGGCGAGGGCTCGAAGCTGACCTGCTACCACGACGCCTCGATCTCGGCGGACGGCCGCTGGCTTCAGGTCTCCAGCAGCGAGGGCACCGAGCCGAACAACGACCTCTACCTCGCCGACCTGGCCGGGGCTGATCCGGCGGCGCCTCCGTTCAAGCCGGTACAGGTGGGCGTGGCCGCGACGACCTACCTTTATCCGGCGCGCGGGGACAGCCCGCTGGCCGAACGGCTGCTGGTGTTCACGACGCTGGACGCGCCGCGCGGACGGATCTGCGTCACCTCTCCGCACGACCCGGTGCCCGACGCTTGGCGGGAACTCATCCCCGAGGACCCGGAAGCGGTGATCGAGAACCTGGTCGTGCTCGACGGCCCGGAACTCGAGCGTCCTCTGCTGCTGGTGACTCGGATTCGGCATGCGATCAGCGAGATCACCGTGCATGACGCCTTGACCGGCGAGCAGCGCGGTACCGTGCCGCTTCCGTCGGTGGGCACCACCGAGGCGCTTACCGCGCGGCGCGCCGGCGGTCATGAGGCGTGGTTCACCTACACCGACTTCGGGACGCCGCCGCGCGTTTACCGCTATGACGCGCGTACCGCAGAGACGACTCTGTGGGCAGATACTCCGGGAAAGCCGAAATCGCCGACGGTTTATACGCGGCAGGTCGAGTACACCTCGAAAGACGGCACCACAGTTCATATGTTCATCGTCTCTGGCGACCCGGATGACGTACCGGACCGGCCTCGACCTACTCTTCTGTACGGCTATGGCGGATTTAATGTCAGCCTGCCGCCCGAGTATGTGGCCTCCGCGCTGGCGTGGGTGGAAGCAGGGGGCGTTTACGCGGTCGCCAACCTGCGCGGCGGCGGAGAAGAGGGTGAGCAATGGCATCGAGCCGGCACCTTCGGCGAAAAGCAGAACGTCTTTGATGATTTCCATGCCGCTGCGCAGTACTTGATCGAC
>NZ_DASRGV010000065.1:0-4823 GCF_035650855.1 Actinocrinis sp.
TGCCGTCGCGCTGTCCGCGGCCTGCTCCTCCGCCAGCACGCCCGGCCCGAGCCCCAGCGCGGTCGGCGGCTCCGGCGCGGCGAGTGCCACGCCGACCGCGAGCGCGGGCGGCGACGCGAGCGCCGGCGCGTCGGACACGGCGCAGGCCGGCGGCGGTGTCGGCGGATCCGGCGGCGCCACCTCCGCCGCGAGCGGGCATCCGGCGGGTGCGAACACGTGCCTGGTGCGCTACCTCAACGCTGCCGTCGGCCAGGTCGGGGCCGCCGCCGGCTCGGAGTACGTGACCATCACGTTCAAGAACCTCAACAACCAGCCGTGCACGCTCTACGGCTACCCCGGCGTCTCGGCCGGAAATGGCACCCCGGTCAATCAGGTCGGTCAGCCGGCGAACCGCAACAACGCGGTGTCGCCGACCGTTGTGACCCTGGCGCCGGGCGGCTACGCGTACACCACGCTCCAAATCGCCAACGCCCTCAACTACCCGACCGCGACCTGCAAGCCCGCCTCGACCTCGTGGCTGCTGGTCTACCCGCCGAACACTTCGAACCTGCTGTACGTCCCGTACAACACCAAGGTCTGCACGACGAGCACCGTGAACATGAGCATCCAGGCCGTACGGCCGGGCAAGGGCGGTGCCTGACGCCGGGAAACTCCGCGCTGCCCGGCATCGGGCCACCGCCCCGCGATCTACGACCTCTTACCCGTGGTCAACGGGCAGTTGCCGCTGCTGCTCAGCCGTTCGTGGCAAGGGCCTGCAACCGCGTGTACGCGCCGTTGAAGACGTCCTGGTCGCCGGGCAGCGATCCGGATGAGGCGTACTGCCAGAACGTGTAGTAGCCCCAGCCGGCAGGCAGCGGACCGCCCCCGCTGGCCGAGAAGTTCGCGATCCACAGCGGGTCGTAGGCCGCGAATCCGGAGTAGTTGCCGGTACAGGTGGTCCACCAGTCGGTGGTCGAGTAGATCGGCGGGTAGGCGTGCTCACGCGCCGCGTACTCGTTCACGAAGTTCCAGATCCAGTTGACCATCGCCGACTGCGACAGGCCGAAGCATTCGGCGCCGTACGGGTTGTACTCGATGTCGAGCGCGCCCGGCAGCGTCTTGCCGTCGGCGGACCAGCCGCCGCCGTGCCCGATGAAGTAGTCGGCCTGCGCGGACCCGGAGGAGTTGTTCGGGATCGCGAAGTGGTACGCGCCGCGGATCACGCCGTAGTCGTACGAGCCGTTGTACTGCTGCGCGAAGTAGGCGTTGGTGTAGTAGGTGCCCTCGGTGGCCTTGATGTAGACGAAGTCGATGTACGGTGCGACCGACGCCCAGTTGACGTTGCCCTGATAGGCGCTGACGTCGATCCCGGGCAGCTGCGGGGTACTCGCTGCCGGGACCGGGGCGGCCGCCGCGGGGCGCTGGGCGGCCGGCTCGTGGGACGGGATGGTCGATCCCATGAAGTCGGCGACCGGGTGGGTGATCTTCTCAGGGCTGACCGGGGTGGGGTAGTGCGTCGGGCTGACCGGCACCCGCCGGCCGGTCACGGTGGTCGCCCAGCTGGTGCCTGCGCTCGACCCGGAGGCAGTACCTCCGTCGACGGCAAGAGCTGCGGCAGAGGCGGGACCCGCCCCGGTAACGCCGACGGTCAGCAGGGAACCGAGCAGCACCGTCGTGATCAACGCGGCGTTGGTGCGGCGGGTCGCGCCGTGGATGGGCCGCGAACGCCCAGAGCGTTCCATGGTCTTCCTCATCAGGTTGTGGGTGTAAGTCCGGGCAGATCGGACTTTTCGTCAGGATACTGCGACTGCGCGCGGCTTCGGTCGGCGCGTCGTAAAGATTCATCAAGGCTTCACAGGAACGCGGCCGAGACGGCGGTCGCGACGATCAGTGCGCAGATACCGAAGACGGCGGCCGTGTCGTAGCCGGACGAGGCCGGGATGCTGTGGCCGCGGGGCGTGGCCGACGTGAGGACGGTGGCGCTCAGGGCGCTGCCAAGGGCGAAGCCGGTGGAGCGCACGACCTGGTAGAAGCCGGTGGCGCTGCCGGTCTCGTGCGGTGGGACGCCGCGCACGAGCTGCAACGGGTTGGCCGCGAAGACCCAGCCGACGCCGAAGCCGGCCAGCGCCATCGCGATCCCCAGCCCCCACAGCGTGCCGCGGCCCAGCCGGAACTGCGCCATCGCCGCGGCCAGCAGCACGCATCCGGCCACCACGACCGCGTCCGGCCCGCGCCGGCGCAGCAGCGCGCCGGCCGCCTTGTTCGCCGCGAAGCTCGCGAAGGAGAACGGCACCAGCAGCGAGCCCGCCACGAGCGGTGACTCGCCGAAACCGTAGCCCGCGCTGGTCGGCGTCTGCACCAGGCGGACCACCAGCGAGAGCAGCGGGTAGATCCCGACGCCGACCAAGAGCACGGATACGTTCGCGGCGAGCACCGCGCGGTGTCGCAGCAGCCGTACATCGACGAGCGGCCGACGCGTGTTCAGCTCACGCGCGACCCAGCCGGCCAGCATCGCCGCGGCCAGCGCGATGGCCGCCAGCGTGCGGATCGAGACCCAGCCCCAGGACTGGCCCTGGGAAAGCGCGAGCAGCACCGCCGCGACGCCCGCCGCGAGCAGCGTCGCGCCCGGCCAGTCCAGTCCGCGCGCCTCCCGCTCCGGCCCCTCGGGAAGCACCCGCGCGGCGGCGAGCAGGGCGAGTGCGGTGACGGCGGCGCCCGCCCAGAACGCCGCGGCCATGCCGAACTGCTGCGTGATGGCGCCGACGACCGGGTAGCCGGCGCCGATTCCGATCGCCGTGGTCACCCCGAGCAGCGCGATCGCCGGCCTGCCGCGCTCGGCCGGCAGCTCGTCGCGCGCGGTCGCGATGGCCAGCGGCACCAGCCCGCCGCCCGCGCCCTGCAGCATCCTCCCGATTAACAGGCCCACGAAGCCGGTGGGCAGTGCGGAGAGCACGCAGCCGGCGAGCGCGGTGGCGAGCGAGGCGAGGACGACGGGCCGCCGCAGCCGCCCGTCGCCGAGCCGGCCGGCGACCGGCGCCGCGATCGCGCCGACCAGGAGCGAAACGGTCAGCGCCCACTGCGAGGCCGCCAGCGATACGTGTTCGACCGCCGCGACCGTCGGCAGCAGGGGAGCGCCGAGGCTGCCGCCCGCTGCCGTCACCACACCGAGGAACACCAGGACCGGGACCAGCAGGCGCGGTGGTGCGGGTCGGTGGTCTAGGTCGTTCGCGGCAGCTGGCATGCCCGGAACATAGGCCGGGCAGGTCGCGGGCGTCGAAGTGTCTTCGCCGATCGTGCGCATAGGCGGCGGCTATGCGCGCCGAGGTCCGCAGCTAGGAGGAATGACCGTCCGGCGCGGCGATCCGATGGGTAACGTCGGTGGCCGGTGCGTGGTCGATCTGCTCCAGCAGGATCGCACGGAACTCCTGCGCCGCCCGGGAGAGGCCTGCATCGCGGCGCCAGGCCAGGCCGATCGTCCGCTGCGGAGCGGGTTCGGCCAGCCGAGTGACCGTCAGAGCGGCCCGGCGCGCGGCGATCGCCGGCAGCAGGGCGAGACCGGCCCCGCAGCGCACCAGCGCGATCACCGCGTCCAGTTCGCCGCCGTCCACCGCGATCGTCGGTTCGAATCCGGCTGCGCGACACAGCCCAGTCGCGTGTTCGCGCAGCGCATAACCGTGTCGCGGCAGCACCAGCGGTCTTTCACGCAAGTCGGCAGGCGTGCATACCCCGCGTTCGCCAGGCGGCAGCTGTCCGGTGCCCGAGACGATGACCAGCTCCTCCCGCACCAGAGGCTCGAACGCGATCACCGCGCTGAGGGCTGAAGGCACCGGCAGGATGAGCAGCGCCACGTCGAGCTCACCGAGGCGCAGCCGTTCCGCCAGATCGCTCGTGCCGCTCTCCGCCAGACAGGGCTCGATGCCGGGCCAGCGCTGCGCGAAGGCGCGCAGGACCTCGGCGAGCACGCCCTGGCACAGGCTCGGCGTCCCGCCGACGCGCACGCGGCCGCGCCGCAGCTGCGTGATCTCCTGGACCTCGCGGCGCGCACCGTCCAGGTCCGCGAGCACCCGCCGCGCCACCGGAAGCAGCGCGGCCCCGGCCTCGGTGAGGGTCACCCCGCCGCGTGCGCGCACGAACAGCGCGGCGCCGAGCTCCCGCTCCAGCAACCTGATCTGCTGCGACAGCGACGGCTGGGCGACGTGGAGATTGCGCGCCGCCCGGGTGAAGTGCCGGGTCTCGGCCACTTCCAGGAGGTAGCGGAGCTGAGTCAGCTGCACCACTTCACGATAGACCGGCGATAGGCGTCGCCTATGGGTTCACCCGCTCGCATCGCCAACGGCAATGGCCGGCGGCAGGCCGTCAGCGCCCGGTGCCGACGTTCGCGATGAACATGCGGACCTGCGCGCGGCTGCGCAGCCCGTTCGGGGACTGCGGCCGGAACCACGCGAACTGCGGAAAGCGGCCGTCGGCGCCGCGCACCGGATCGATTTGGAGCACCCCCGAGACGATCGGCGCCTCACCCGCGCGGAAGGTGATCGGCGACCAGAGGTACATCAGGCACGCCTCCTCCGCCCGCCGCACGCTCGATTCGTCCTCCACCTCGACGCCCACCCGCCGCACGACCTCGGCGGCGTCGTCGCGCAGCCGCGCCAGGACCGGGCCGAACTGCACGTTGACGGTCGGGCCGCCCGCAGCCGACAACCAGCCGTCCGGGCCGAGCCGGAAGGGTGTGTAAACGGTCTCTGTTTCCTGATGTTCCTGTGCATATGCCGCCGCCAGGTCCTGATTGGAGGGGAAGAGGTACCAGAGGTCGCCGGGCATGAACCCGAGCGGCACCCCGGCCATCT